>CAYUJW010000067.1:0-1882 GCA_964445135.1 uncultured Gammaproteobacteria bacterium | reverse complement strand
ATTACCGCTATTTTGCTGGAGCTTAAGGAAGCCGGGAAAACAATTCTCATCTCAACACACGAACTCACCTCGGTCTCTGAATACTGTGACCAAGTGGCGCTTATTAAACATACGGTGCTTGCTGCCGGACCCACTGAAGAAGTATTTACACCTGAAAATATTTCAAAGACATTTGACGGAATGATTCATCGCCTCGTTATCAACCATCACGCCGTGGATATTAACCACTAAAACCCAAAAAAACTATGATCGACATACTAGTTCAGCCATTACAATACGAATTTATGGTTCGCGCCATCACCCTGAGCATCATTGTTGGTGTGGTGTGCTCGATGCTTTCTTGTTTCTTGATGGTCAAGCGCTGGTCGCTGATGGGTGATGCGATCTCCCACTCTGTTTTGCCAGGCGTTGTGATTTCATACATATTGGGCATTCCATTTGCCATTGGCGCATTTGTGTTTGGACTCATGTCGGTTGTTGGAATTGGCATGGTAAAAGCCCGAACCCGCATCAAGGAAGATGCAATAATCGGGATCATGTTTACCTCACTTTTTGCGCTTGGCATTGTATTGGTGTCCAGCATTCCTAGCAATATTGACCTCATGCATATCTTGTTTGGCTATGTGCTTGGCATCACAAACGCCGATGCTATTCAAACCACCGCACTTGGCCTACTTACGATTGGCATGGTTTTGTTTTTGTACAAGGATTTGGTGCTCTTTTGCTTTGATCCAAAACATGCTCGCGCAATTGGCATAAACACCACGATGCTCTACTATGCATTGCTTGTTATGCTTGCCCTGACAACCGTTGCTGCTATGCAGACTGTTGGAGTAATTCTGGTCATTGCCATGTTAGTGACGCCTGGGGCGACCGGATATCTGTGGACCAATCGCTTTGACTACATGATGTGTATCTCGATCGTCAGCGGAGTGGTAGCATGTGTTGGCGGCGCCTATGCGAGCTATTATCTCAACGTGTCAACAGGCGGCGCAATTGTACTCGTTCAAGCAATCATCTTTTCTACCACTCTTCTTCTGGCTCCACGATACGGCATCCTTGCCCATCACCGCGGCAAGTAAAAATAAGCTTTGTCTTGACACAACAGCCCATATGACATATACTTACACTAGAGTTGCTCTAACTTAAATTTAGGCAACGCACATATGTCTTATGGCACTATTTGAATCTCAATCACCACAAATACCAGCTCGTCAATATCGCACGCCTCTGGCAGACATGTTTCAGCACGAAGAGGATATAAAAACAGTTCGTATGAGTCACATTCGTCACGCTGGGCTTCTCGCCATTTCACTTATCGGCGCAGCTAGCGCTGGCTATACGATGTGGGGCGATTTTGAACCAGATTCAACCGGCGCAACGCCCGAGATCATTGACGCCGTAGATGGTATTCAGCATATATTAAACGTAGATAATACCGTGGAGGACGAGGTCGTGACAGATGTAATTCAGCAATTTAGAGAGGCAACCTCGACACCGGAGCAAATCGAGTTGACCGCACAGCAAATACAGTGGGAAAAAGAGAAGCACGATGACACTGATGCTCGACTCGGGACAGGCGTATTATCCGGCTTCGCCGCACTTGCATTAGGTGTTAGCGCAGCATATGAATTCAGGTGGTCAAATCGCCACAGCGTGACTACTGCAAAAAGGCGCATGAGAAACTATAAAATGGACCTCGTCTCGCCTCTCCAGCGCGTGCGCTTGGTCGAAACTGCTCAGGGACCTCGCTGGTCAGATCAAATCGCCAAATAATCGTTTTGCCCAAAAAGTCTTACCACATCTCCCTCCCTGGCGTATTTTAGGTATAATGAATGGGCATGGATTTTAAGCTTCCAATTCTTGAAAGACAGCGCGCCCG
>CAYUJW010000066.1:0-2469 GCA_964445135.1 uncultured Gammaproteobacteria bacterium | reverse complement strand
GTGACCCCAGGGGGATTCGAACCCCCGATCTTCAGGATGAGAACCTGACGTCCTAGGCCGCTAGACGATGGGGCCAAAAACTAGCTGTGGGTTGCTAGTTGATGGTTGTTAGTTTACATATGATTGTTTCACTAACCTTTCCAATAGGCGACTTTTGACTTTCGCCAATCAGTTGTGTATCATTGTAGCAGTTGGACCCCTATATCTCAAGGTGTAGGGGTTTTTGCACGTTTAGCAAGATATACACATGAGCACCATTCAACTAACTCCAAAAGGATATAAACAGCTGCAAGAAGAGCTTGTTGAGATAATGGAAAAAACACTTCCTCACGCCAAAGATCGTCTTGGTAAGGCGCGGGCAATGGGCGACCTTTCCGAAAACAGCGAATATCACGCAGCCAAAGAAGAACTTGGATTTGCAGACGGAAGACGTCGTGAGATAGAAGCGATCCTTAAGCAAGCAACTGTTGTTGAGGAGCAATCAAATGACGACATAGTGTCACTTGGCAAAACGGTGACGGTGAAGCGGGTGGGAGGCGACGAAGAGACATACTCAATAGTTGGCGAATTTGAAGCAAACCCGACAGAACGCAAACTTTCCTCAACGTCCCCGATTGGAGCCGCCTTTATGGGTGCGCATGTTGGACAAACAGTCACCGCAACGGTGCCTGCCGGATCAATCTCATTTGAAATACTTTCCATTTCCTAAAAATTCGATCATCATTGTTATGAGTGAGCGAACAAGTCCAGCTGGTCATGACTTCTTAATTTCCCAAAGTAAAAATCCGCATGAATGTCCGGGACTAGATGAGCATCTGGAGTATGTGAGAAACAATGATCCTACGCCACAACCTGTGCGCCGCGTGCCACCTCCGTATATCCCCACCCCACTTTCCTCTTGGAAACGTGCGCCGTTACGAGACCAACAAACTATGCTCTATGGAGTACAAGCAGACAAAAAATGCCAAGCAACAACGCCCTCAGATATCATTGATGCAAAGCCCAATATTGACTTATAATCAACGGTGGAATATAATGGCCATAAGAAACGCGAATCACGTGTGACCTCGTGCAGGAATCGTTGACAGAGAATGGGGCCTACGGCTGAAAGCCCCAGAACGACCGCTTTTGCACATCATGAGCAAGACACACGTATTTATTTTTTAATAAACGCGGCGGAAAGAAATCGGCGATCACGCACGAGACTAGAATCCGACGGCATGAGATCCGTAATCATACTTATACTGACAGTACTCAAACTGTAAAGGCTTGGTGCGCAAGCACGAAGTAAACCCGAGGTGGTACCACGAATCTAACTCCATTTGTCCCCGGGAAAAACACTATAATTTATATGTATTTTTCTTATGATCTGGATTGACAGAATTGCTCAACAAATCGGTACCACACCACAGCATATTGACGACATGTTTACGCCGTCTGGCTATGCACATATTGGATCTCTTCGTGGCCCAATCTTACACGACGTTGTGTACCGCGTTCTACATCAAATCAACGATGAAACGGTTTTTACCTATGTCATTAATGACTTTGATGTGATTGATGGGCTGTCTGAGGAACACTCTGCAACACATGGAAAATATATGGGATATGTGTTGCGTATGGCACCCTCCCCCGTTGAGGGATATGAAAGTTTTGCGCATTTTTATACCGATCAAATGAAGCGAATTTTGAATGAACTTGGGGTGAATGCACAGTATTTGAGCTCATGGGATATGTATCATGAAGGGAAATTTAACGATGCAATTAAAACTGCGCTTGACCATAAGGATGATATTCTCGAGATCTATCGACGTATTGCAGGTTATGCAGGAAAAACTGACGATTGGTATCCGCTCCAAGTCATTTGTGAAAAGTGCCAAAAATTAGGAACAACAAAAGTGACCGCATGGGACGGAGAAAAAGTAACGTATCGCTGTGAAGAAAAACTTGTGTCATGGGCCACAGGATGTGGACATGAAGGTCGCGTGTCACCACTTGATGGGCGTGGCAAACTACCTTGGAAAGTTGATTGGCCAGCTCACTGGAAAACGTTAGGAGTGACATTTGAAGGAGCAGGAAAAGACCATGCAAGCCGCGGAGGTTCATATGACATTGCATTTGAGATCGTGGAAAAAGTCTTTGGTGCAAAAAAACCGTATTATTTCCCCTATGAGTTTTTTACGCTTGGCGGGAAAAAAATGTCATCCTCCAAAGGAATAGGCGCCTCTTCAAAAGATATTCACAGCATTCTTCCATCTGAGGTATTTCGATTTTTGATTATCAGAACGCCAATTGAGCGAGCAATTGAATTTAATCCGGCAGACGGGGCGATACTCGACCTCTTTGATGATTACGATCGGTGTCTTGGCGCATATTATGATGCGAAAGAGGGGCTCTTGGGTGACTCAAAGCAGGATGAAGTGAAGCGTGATTGGGCACGCATTGCTGAGCTTTCACAAGTTCGTCCCT
>CAYUJW010000065.1:0-2892 GCA_964445135.1 uncultured Gammaproteobacteria bacterium | reverse complement strand
GGGTTTGATATAATGAGTGCTGTCGCTCAGGCCCCATCGTCTAGCGGCCCAGGACGTCGGGCTTTCATCCCGAAAATCGCGGGTTCGAATCCCGCTGGGGTCACTAAATGCAATCAGCAAAAGACATCATTGAGCTACTATCAATAAGCAAATATAGGCAAGGTTTACACTTGTTGTCGAACTTGTTTCTTCCTGGATATTTTTTTCTATACATTACAGAAAATGCTCTCGTTTTAAATGGTGCATTTGTTGGCAACATTCCACTAATAATTGGATTCTCATATCTTCAGTATGTATCGATACGTGAACTCATTTTATATAGGAACCTTGCTTCCTATTCAAATGAGGAGGAAGACGCATTAGTTTCTGCAGCAAAAAATTACATCTCAAGAAATAAATTAATTACGCAATTTTTTGAGCTTAAATATGCGTCAAAAGGACAAACGAGCAAAGTTGATTTACGCGAATTTGACGAATACTTCAGAATTGGAGATGAGCAAATGGAAAAGGCGCGAACCAACCTACAAGAGCTAATAACAAGGGGCGAAGTGAAGGCAGAGTTTGCAATTTCTTTGCTTTGCATGGCAATATTTTTTTTATGGATAACAATGATGGAAAGTGGTATTTTTCACAAAATTTCAAATGGAAAGTACGTCGCATATGTTGTCTCATTTCTGCTCATTATAGGCTTACTTAAGCTTATTGACAAATGTAAGTCTAAGAAGATTTGATTAAAGATTGATTTTCTTTGCACACACCTTGTACTATATATGGTATGGCAAATGGTAATGGCGTAAGTGATCGCAAGCTCGTAAATGAGCTGACACTGAATAAATCGACTCGCCTGTACCTCTTTCGCGGTATCGAACCTTCCAAACAAGGATACATATTGCTCAAGCTCTCCTCCCGCATCCAGCGCGATATCCTCGCCAAGCTATCAGATGACGATGTGTTGGCGCTACTAAACCCCTTGGCGCCTGACAAGGCGACCGATGTGCTGCAGCAATTGGCCACGCACCGCGCACGCCAAGTGACTGAGCGATTGAATGAAAATGTCAAAGAAAAAGTTGAGTTTCTGTTGAAGTTTAACCCAAAGGCGGCGGCTGGCCTCATGACTCTTAACTACATCATTGTTCAAAAAGAAACGAAGCTTGATCAGGTGATTGATGAGCTGGCCGAATACGAAAAGAAAAATGCAAGCTTTCCAACGATCTTGGTTGTAGATGATGGAAAGCTGATTGGGGAGCTTCCTGGGTCGACGCTTGCGCTGCATCGCACGAACAATATACCCGATGAACATCTGCGACGGGTGCATTCAATCAAATACGACAGTGAGGTATCCAAAGTCATCAACTCATTTGTGAAAAATCCTCACAACAAAGTGGTGGTGCTTGATCAAGACGAAAGCATATTGGGTATTATTCACTCAAATGATGTTTTGCGGCTGATTGATAAAAACGCCATGCGCGATCTGTATGGGTTTGCGGGCGTTGACAACGAAGAAAGCGCCTTAGATTCGGCACTGGTGAAGATCAAGTCGCGCTACAAGTGGCTGATCATCAACCTGGCAACTGCCTTTCTGGCAGCATCTGTTGTCGGAATCTTTGAAGACACCATATCACGCGTCACTTTGCTTGCCGTCTACATGCCAATTGTGGCTGGAATGGGCGGAAATGCAGGCACTCAGGCCTTGGCAGTTACCGTGCGAGGACTGGTGCTGAAGGAAGTAAAGCTTCAAACTGGTGGACGCCTCATCATGAATGAAATGATAAGTGGTGCGGTAAACGGTATGATCAACGGTATCATTGTGGCGTTTATTGCAACGTTCTTTAATCATAGTCCGGCGCTTGGACTGGTGATTGGAACGGCAATGGTGGTGAATCTCATCACTGCAGGCTTTTTCGGCGCCCTGGTCCCGATGATCATGAAGTCGCTTGGCAAAGATCCAGCTGCCTCGGCCACCATCTTTATCACCACGGCCACTGACGTTATTGGCTTTTTTGTCTTCTTGGGCTTGGCCAGCCTCATTTTATAGCAAGCAGCGTATAATGCGAGTATGAAGAGAGTAATTCTGACCATTTGCGTCCTATGTTTGGGGGTGGCAATTGCATTTGGACTTTACCAAACGGCGGCCACCGAGCTTTCCAAATTCCAAGTCCCCCAACCTCCACAAATGGTTGAATGTAAAGGTGCTGGCCGGCGGGTGATCAAGCTGACAAAAGCGTATTGTGCCCAGTATCAATTGGTGCTTGATTCGCTGCGCGTGGCACCTGCGCCCTCCGTTTCCCCCGCTCCAAATCATATTATTGAGGCCAACATTCCCCACATTCCCCAGAATCAAACCTTCGGCGTGACACTTTTGGGAACTTCGCATGGGCGCATATTTTCAAGAAATACCAACCACCAAGTGGTGTCTGCAATCCTTGATCGAACCATGATCAACTTGTCCCAAGGAGGAGATCGGGCGGGACTCATGAACCAACAAACATACCTTCGTTATTTTTATGCTCGAGGCAATGCTACTCCTGTGGTAGTTTATTTTCTTGATCCGTATGTATTTTTTAATGCAGGTATGGATCGCAATCTCAAACTCTATGATGGCGAGCCCTTTGATCTGGGGTTTTACGAGGTTTTGCTCCAACATCCGCCGACCAATGAGGAGATTCTTGCCAGGTATGGTAATCGTCGCCTATTGGCCCCGACTCTGACCCCCAGTCAGTCGTATATTTCACAAAACACAAAACAAGTACGCACACCCATTGATGAATCAGTCATGCAAAAGCGCATCGATTCGCTCTACACAACGGATTATGATGAAGCGGAATTTGAAGCGTCAATTCAAACATTTTTGGCGACAGTTGAGCTTATCAAATCCAATAAGGGTCAGTTGAT
>CAYUJW010000064.1:1442-2939 GCA_964445135.1 uncultured Gammaproteobacteria bacterium | reverse complement strand
GCGAGCGGGAGTGTTGGGGAACTCGCGTCGCGTTCGGTCGGGCTCTGGCAACAAGTAGGGTGCGTCAGTTTCCAAGACAAGCATCTCGCGTGGCACTGACTTGATAAACTCTTGCTTATCTGGAGTGTAGGTGATGTCACCATCAACACCAAGATATATGCGGTGCTCCTTGGCAAACTGTAAGAGTTCCTCGCGCGGCTCGCAGCAATGAAACACAGTTCTTGCGCAAAGTGAGTCATCCCAACATTCGTCAAGGACGGCGAGCATTTCTGATGTCGTTTCACGATTGTGGAGGATGAGGCTTTTTTTGTACGTTATGGCGAGTTTAATTTGCCGTTTGAGCATTTGTTTTTGGAGCGACATAAAGGAATCAGAGATATTATATTGTTCATATTTTGTATTCGTATAATAGTGTCGATCAAGGCCAACTTCGCCAACTGCTACAACTTTTGGATGGGTCAGCATAGACTCAATCTCCTTTAAATCTGCATCAAGACGAGAATCGGCTGTTGATTCATCTTCTGCTAAGTATTCAAAAATGTGATGAGGATGTATGCCCACGGCGCAGTAAATATCCTCATGCATCTGGGCAATCTCAAGCGCACGTTTGGAAGTTGTCAGATCAGTTGAGGGGATGACTATTTGAGTCACACCTGCCGTTCGCGCCTGCTCAATAACCAGCTCACACGACGACTTAAATCGCGAAAAATTGAGATGGCAATGGGTGTCGAAGAGATTCATATGGATTATTTGCTTGGTACTTGTTACTGAAGCGTGTGCACAAGTGCGCTTACTTGTTTTTCAAATTGCTCATGCGTAAATTTTCCAACGCGAGTTCGGGCCGCACTTCCCATTTGATGTCTCATTTTTTCGTCACGAACATACTGTTTGATGCAGCGGCCAATTGCCTCTTCATCGCGGGGATTTGCAAACAAAGCAGTGGTTTGCGCTGTTTCGTGGAAAACGGCGATATCGGACAATACCGAAGGACACGAATGGAGCGCCGCCTCAGCATACGAATACCCAAATCCTTCATCGTGTGAAACCAGCGCGTTGCAAACCGCATGACTATACAGGTATGCAAGTTCCTGGTCTGTGACAAATCCAGGGGTAAATGAGCGCTTGTTGCGATAGGTGCGCGCCTTCCAATGAGCAAATTCAGCTTGCCAAGGATCATCTTTATTGGGTGTTGTGGTAAACGCCCGGCCGACCCATACCATGTTGATGGGGAGATTGTTGACGGCCGCTGCAAGACGCGCGATATTTTTATTCCAAGTAACATCGCCCACATACAATACGTAGGGGGTTTGAGTCATGTGTTGAATGTGATCTGATATATCGCTCGGCGCTGGATCATGCGTAATACCCGAATATATTGCATGCACTTTTGTGCTTGGGATATGTAGTATGTTTGTGAGATCTTCTTTGACAGCAAAAGATGGAGTGATGATTGCTTGGTAGTTTTTGAGATCGAGCTTATTAATAAGTGTGCGCACA
>CAYUJW010000064.1:0-1342 GCA_964445135.1 uncultured Gammaproteobacteria bacterium | reverse complement strand
GCCATTTCCCACTTTAAATCTTGTTGTCTTCAATAAGTTTGCGAATGCGCTCCATGTAGCGATTCATGGTGTGAAGATTGTGAAACGTGGTAAGGGTGTAGCCGAGCAGTTCGCGCTGCTTAAATAGATGATGAATATATGCTTTTGTGTAGTTTGTGCACACATAACAATCACATTCAGCGTCCACCTTTTCAAGGGTTTTTTGATGGATATTTTTAGTCAAATCCAGTTCGAATGTGTCTTTGTTGCACAAAGCGGTGTCGAGTGCGAGGCGAGCGTTTATGAATGTTTCTACGGCACTCCACTGATACACGATGCCCATGCGAGAGATGCGGGTTGGCTCAACGCAGTCAAACGTATCTATGCCTAAGCTGACCAAATCCCATATATCATCAAACTGCCCAACCCCCAACAGATGCACCGGGCGATCAGCTGGTAAGTGGGGAGCACACCACCCAACTTGTCTTCGCATTTGTTCTTTTGTTTCCCCAACTGACACGCCACCAATGGCCACCCCATCAACGGCTGCCTCCGCAATGTATTTGGCAGATTCAGTTCGAAGAGTCTCAAATTGTCCACCTTGGATGATTCCATAGAGGTACTGATTTTTTGTGGTGCAGCGACTTTTGTCACGATTTGCCATATACGCAATACAACGCTCAAGCCACAAATGCGTTCGATCCATTGATTTTTTTGTATATTCTTCTGTCGCCTCATCCATCGTGCATTCGTCAAACGCCATAACTAAGTCGGCGCCAATTTCCGTTTGCATGCGCATTGAAGTTTCGGGAGTAAACTCGAGCACTCGGCCGTCATAGGGTGAGCGAAAAACGACACCGTCATCATTCAAGCGTACCACGTGCGCATCATCTTCACCCGATCGTAGGCGCCCCATGCGACGATCTGCCCGTCCAAGCGAAAATACTTGAAAGCCTCCTGAATCAGACAGAAGGGGAGTGGGGAGTCGTGAAAATGTATGAACGCCGCCAGCCTCATGGAGTAGTTCGGTCCCCGGATGTACCGCCAAGTGGTACGTGTTCACAAATTGCAGCTGCACATGCGCTTGTGTAATGAGTTCAGGAGTCATTGCCTTAAGCGTGGCTTTGGTGGCACAGGGGACAAATGCAGGTGTTTGGATAGTTCCATGATCAGTCGTCATAACGCCGCGCCTGGCCCGCGATTTGGTCGAGATATGTGATGTGGTAAGAAGTGTCATGAGAAAATGAAATTGCGGAAATTATGACTTACGGTAGAGCGATTTAATCTGAAAGAGCAAATACCAAACAATAAATAAATGCGCAACAATTGTTCCCAAATCCAGGTACAAAAATGCATCAAGCAT
>CAYUJW010000063.1:0-3124 GCA_964445135.1 uncultured Gammaproteobacteria bacterium | reverse complement strand
GGCGGAGAGGGGGGGATTCGAACCCCCGATGACATTGCTGCCATACTAGTTTTCAAGACTAGCTCGATCAACCGCTCCGACACCTCTCCTGGGTACGCTGACTTGGTTTCGAAATACGGTAATCGGTTTCGAAGCTCGTCACGTAAGCGCGTACGCTAACTATATTATACCGCACTATGCCCATGCCTACCCACTAAACCGTAACCAGCTTCTATACCCAAACCGATACCGGACCCATATTGTAGTGAGGCGCGTACCGGAATTGAACCGGTGCATAGCGGTTTTGCAGACCGCCGCGTTACCACTTCGCCAACGCGCCAATTGCCTAGGGCCTATTGTACTGCATTTTTGCTATGCGCTCAACACAAATGGTTGGGGGAAAGTGATATCATATGGCTATGACTTTACTTGATCGATTCTTGGGAACCATTACTTCACCTAGCACCACAAAGAAAAAGGGGGCAAAAAAAAGCGTTGCGAAATCTTCAGATTTGATTGGCGCCGTCAGCGACCAAGTCAAGACACGAGCCGTTGCATATAAGGATCGTCGGTTGAAAAAAGGAATCTTAAGCGCGCTCATCACCGACACGGTGGTTGAGCGAGCAGTTGATGTGGTTGAAGCGCAGGTACGCGCACGCACAAAGAAAAAGTAATATGAATACTCCTCTCCCCTCCTATTTGCTGGGCTTTGCAGTAGATGGCAGCGAACAATCGGCATTTCTGGCCAACCACCACATGCACTATGTGACGCTGGAAAATGGCATGAAGATACTTGCAATCAGTGGACGCGACCCCAATTCGGCAGAAGTTGAAGTAGACATCGACTTTGCAACAGGCAGTTATTTTGATGAGCCACACCCCTTAGGCGCTCATCATTTTTTGGAGCACCTGATCAACAAACCTCTTCGACAACTTGCAGAGTCACTTGATGTTGGGCTCAATGCTTCCACTTCCTACTACAGTCTGAGCGAGCACATCAGTGGCCCGCTTGCACCACATGTGCCCGGGTACGGAGTGAGCGCCTTATCTGATCAGATTCTGAAGCGTCTCCATGACCCAACTGCCGGGTATGATGATTTGACGGCGGTCGTTGACTCAGAACGTCAAGTTATCAAAAATGAAGTTGATAGAAATCAAGCTGATCATAGCTGGCAAGCCAGACGAAACTTGCTTGAAGACGTGCTTAGTGAAGACAATCCAATGCGGATTCAGACGGCAGGCACACACGAAACACTCGATCAGATTACGGCACCCACGCTCCAACGACTTGCCGCATCAATATGCACACCCCAAGCAGTGACCACCCATATTTACAATAATGGCGAGCCAGCCAGACTTGATCCGTATCTTGCGCAGTTTGTAAAGGCGGCAAATAAATGGCCGCGTCGCGCGCTTGCACGACAACTTGACTGGACCCTTTTGGACAAAGTGGCAGTGCGACAACATCCGCGCTTTGCCTTGCATGACACTCAGCTTCGCAATGAGTATGCAAGCATCTGCCTGGTGTGGAATCATACGTGCCTTCCTTTCAGCCTCGAGTCCATTAGTTTGAATATGTACATGAGCTACCTGCATGAAAAGGTGCATGAATATGCGCGGCGAACAGGTATTGGCTATGTGGCGTATGCGAGATCGTATTCCCTATTTGAACAAAAACTCATTGTCATACAATTTGACACATCCAAAAAATCAGGCAAACAACTGGAAAAGCTGGCAGCTGACATACAAAAAGCGATACGTGATGAGCTGTTAAATGTGGATGACAAAACGTTTGAAAAAATTGTTGCCAAAGCCCATGCAAACCACCTCGCAAACCCCATCCATGCACAAGATACATTGGCGGTGGCCGCATGGGGAGTAGAACATTATGACACACTCTTTGATATCGAAAAAACACGTGCACAAACACTTGCCGTGACGCCTATACAGCTCGATTATTGGGTACAATATTTGCGTACCAATCCGCCGTCTGTAGTATCAATCACGGCCGACTTGTCATGACATACATCGCATCTGATCGAACTCGAAAACTCACTGATCCACCAATGCCAACACATGGCACATGTGTTATATATCTCATGTCACGTGACCAACGTGCCCACCACAATTGGGCACTTATTGAAGCCGGCCGCTACGCAGCCGATGTTGGCTTGCCGCTTATTGTGACATTTATACTCTATCCGACGCACACTAAAAATAAAGCGTCACATGTGCCTGCCTTTATGCTGCGCGGACTTGCTGAAACGGCACATCAGCTCAAAAAGCAGGGCATACCATTTGCACTTTACCAATCAAATTACAAAACTGGCATCAAACAGATAGTTCAAGAACATGAGCCAGCTGCGATATTCTGTGATTATTCTCCCCTTCGCGGACCCTCAAGTGTGCGAAAGCATATTGCGCGTGAATATGCACACATCCCTTCATTTGTGGTCGATGCACACAATATTATCCCAACTCACGTCACAAGCTCTAAACAAGAATGGGCAGCATATAGCATTCGCCCAAAAATCCATCGCCTCCTCCCCACATACCTCACCACCTTTCCCAAGTTAGCATCGCAAAAATTGCATTATAAGGTGGCGCCAATTGACTGGGAAGCATTGCTTGAACCATATGACGATAGTTTCCTGACGCGACGCCCCGGCTCTGAAGCCGCACAAAGCACCCTTGAGACATTTGTAAAAAGGCGCCTCAGCAACTATGAATCAGCTCGTAATGACGCTAGCACACATGGGCAGTCTGAGCTTTCCCCGTACCTTCATTTTGGTCAAATAAGTGCACAATATGTGGCGCAGTATGTGCTTGAGAAGACGGGCGAATCGCTGCATAATGCCCCGCGCGTCAGCCAACGCTCGCTCACCAAAAATGTAAGCGTGGCTGCATTTCTTGAAGAGCTGATTGTGCGGCGGGAATTGGCAGAAAACTACGTCGCTCATAATCCCAACTATGACAGCTTGAAAGGAGCGCCTGATTGGGCCATCCAAACGCTTGGTGAGCACGCATCAGACACGCGAGAATTCACCTATTCATATGACACATTTGAAAAAGGAGCAACACATGACGAATTGTGGAATGCTGCCCAGCGCCAAATGGTTAGAACGGGGAAAATGCATGGATATAT
>CAYUJW010000062.1:0-3322 GCA_964445135.1 uncultured Gammaproteobacteria bacterium | reverse complement strand
TTCGAGTAAACCAATGGTTGAAAAATTTTGTTGTATTTACTGCCATTCTTTTTTCGGGTGAGTTGTTTAATCCTGCGCCATTTTGGCAGACCACCTACGCCTTTCTCATTCTTTGTCTTCTCTCTTCAACTTCGTATGTGCTCAACGACATTATTGATTATGCCAACGACAAAAAGCATCCAATCAAAAAGTATCGCCCTATAGCATCCGGACAAATCAGCATGCCGCAGGCGACATTCATAGTCTTTTTGATGACCGTGATTTCAGTCATTATCTCGCTGGTGTTTTCAGTTCAATTTTTCATCCTCGCACTCGTGTTTATTCTGGTTCATTTTTTCTACTCAATGTATCTGAAAAAACATGCGGTGATTGACATCTTCACCATCTCGCTTTCGTTTATGATTCGTGCATATGCGGGAGTTGTTGCAACAGGATTTCCGGTGCCAATTTGGCTCATGTTTACGATATTTTTTGGGTCGTTGTTTATCGCAGCCGTCAAGCGCGACGCCGAACTTACGGCGCACGGATCGGTGGCGCGCGAATCGCTCAAGATCTATAGCTCGCACTTTATGTCATTTCTCACCGTCTTGTTTGGTACGGCCACAATCATTGCTTATTCAACATTTACGTATTTTGCCCGCATTGAGTCGACCAATGAGGATTTTGCAAAGTTTTTAAGTTCGTACTTTCCTCAGTTTGAAGCTCGAAAATGGCTGATGCTTACCGTGCCACTCGTGGTCTATGGGGTGGTTCGTTATGCCCAGTTGCTGTATGAGAAAGAGCAGGGGGAGCGCCCAGAACAGATCGTCACCAAAGACACTCCGCTCATCGTTGCCATGGCATTGTGGGCTCTGTCGATCATTGTCATGTTGTACATCCTCTAAAAAACGACCGCCTCCTGTCTCACGTTTTGGAAATCCACCTCCCTCACGGTCCAAAGCTGCTATTTTACGCACGAATCTGTCATGAATTCTGACAAGTTGTCATTACATGCTGCCTTGAGGTATGATACTATTTGCGCATATGACTACTCAAACTAACCCCAAAAACCCCAAACAAGAAGCGGTGGCAGCTGCCATGGAAGCGATACAAAAGCAATTTGGCCGAGGATCAATCATGATGCTTGGCGATCGCCCTGTTGAGGCGGTTGAATGCATTAAAACGGGAATCTTGCCTCTTGATGTAGCGCTTGGAGTAGGCGGCATCCCAACGGGTCGCATTATCGAGATATATGGTCCCGAAGCTTCAGGAAAAACCACCGTCTGTTTGTCCATTATTGCGCAAGCACAAAAGACCGGAGGTATCTGCGCCTTTGTTGATGCCGAACATGCGCTTGATCCAGTGTGGGCAAAAACGCTTGGCGTAAAGCTTGAAGAAATGCTTATTTCTCAGCCTGATACCGGCGAGCAAGCCCTCGAGATCGTTGAGGCTCTTATTCGCTCAGGAGGAGTGGATTTGATCGTTGTTGACTCAATCGCGGCTCTTGTGCCACGTGCTGAAATTGAGGGTGAAATGGGAGACTCACAGATGGGACTACAGGCACGACTTATGTCGCAGGCTCTTCGCAAGATTACCGGCGTTGTCTCAAAGTCAAAAACAACCGTCATGTTTACGAATCAACTCAGGCTCAAAATCGGCATCATGTTTGGAAACCCTGAAACCACACCAGGCGGCTTGGCCACGAAGTTTTATGCATCAATCCGTATGGATGTGCGAAAGATAGAAACAATCAAGAAAAACGGTGAAGTGGTTGGGTCTCGTGTTCGAGTCAAGGTGGTGAAAAATAAGGTGGCTCCACCATTTAAAGAGGCCGAATTTGTCATTAATGCATTGGGAATCGACAGCGATGAAGCGCTCATTGACAGCGCAATTGCAGCGGGCGTGATTACTAAAGCTGGATCATTTCTGAAGCGAAACGAGGAGGTGCTGGCACAAGGAAAGGAACAACTGAAAGAAGCATTTGCTCGTGATCCAAAACTGAGAGATTCAATTACGGCAGAAATGGACCGGCTATTTGTTGCCTCCAAAAACCCACCTGCTAAAAAAGAAGCGGCTGCCGAGAAAAAAGAATAAATTGCCACCCGCGATTCATGTATGGACGAGCAAGCGATCTATGAGTACGCCTTTCGATCGACATATCGTTATTTAGGATATCGTCCTCGTGCTGAGGCGGAAGTGCGCACCTATCTTGCGCGTCGCAATCAGCTCTTCACGCCGGAAATCATTGATCGCGTAGTGGCCAAGCTGCATGAATACGACTATTTAAATGATGCGCAATTTGTACAGTGGTATTTGTACTCGCGCGTTTTGTCGCGGAAAAAATCATTACGCCTTCTGGCGCGTGAATTGGCACATATTGGAGTTGATCGCGATGTAATCGAGCAGCAGCTTGAACTCCCTCAAAGCCCCAAAGGGACGGCGGTGGCGGATGAGACAATTGATGATGATCAACGCGCACACCAGGCTGGCCAACATGTATGGAAGCGGACCGAGGGCCAGGGCGAGATGGAGCGGTCTAAAAAGGTGTATGCGTATTTGGCGCGCCGCGGTTATTCTAGTGAGACAATTAAAAACACAATTGCCAAATACCGCCTAAACGAGTAGAATAAGGCTTATTATCAAGTTTTTTTACAAAAACAACGGGTACCGAATTATTTAGAATACTTTTATTTAGTTATGTTTAGCAGCTTTCCCACCATCTTGGCTTTCAGCGCCACCATATTCTACTTGCTACATATAAAGAATTGATTTGTGTTTTCTAATAAATAGATTCGGCTCAACCTCAGTTTTTGCGAAACATTGAGCACATGTTTAATCTTTTTAAAAAAATCAAACCACAATCAGCACCAACTGCCTCCACAACTCGTGCTGAAAAACCAATCGTTAATCCTGAAGAGCTTGCACGCGCCAAACAAGAGGCGAAAGAAGTTATCGTTCGTGCAAATGAAGACGCGACACGCATTCGTGAAGAGGCTGCCCGCGAAGCCTCACGAATCAAGCAAGAAGCACTTGAAGCTGAGCGCAAACTCCAATCTCGCGAATCCCAACTTGCCAATAATGAGCGCCGCAGTCAGCAGGCATTAGAAGCCACAGAGGCGGCAAAAGCCGATATTGAAACTGCTCGAGAAACAATGCTTGCGAAGCTTGAAAAAGTTTCTGGCATGACAAAAGAACAGGCAAAAGAAACCCTGTTAGCCGGCTGGGAAGACAAAATGCAAGGCGATATTTCTCGCCGCATTCGTCAAGCTGAGGAAGAGATGAAGCTTTCCCTTGAGGAGAAAACCAAGGAACTGCTCGTGGATGCAATGAAGCATGGCGCAAC
>CAYUJW010000061.1:0-3386 GCA_964445135.1 uncultured Gammaproteobacteria bacterium | reverse complement strand
ATCGGTAAAAATGTAGGGGTGAGTGCCACAAAAAACCAAAACAGCCAGAAAAATATGCGTCTTTTTTTAAAGAATGTAATTCCAAGAAGACCAAGATATAGCGCCGTGATGGCATAATACATGCCTTGTATCAGTGAGGTAAGTGGAAGTTCGGGGTGATAAATCGAGAGCTTGTCTGGAAAGAAAATGAGTCGCAAATACCAATACATGGACGTCGGAATTGAAGAGAGGGGATTAATCAGCACGGGCTGCATCAAATAATCATTTTGAAATGCGCTCACCCGGCCACCCCAGTTGGTCAAAAGGGCAGCCGCCCCAAGAATGGCAATCACGACGTATGGCAGTAAACGCTTCCAGTTTTTTGACAGCTTAAAAAATGCCAGTTCAAGCGCGAGTAATATTGCCGGAAATACCACTGCCTTTTCGGACGAAAACATGGCAAGGAAAAATAGCACCCATGAGAAGATCGTCCATTTTCGACTTTCCTGACCTCTCAGATACCCATACAATGATGCCATTAAAAAAAACGAGTACTGAGGGTAGGAGAGTGCAGAAATCCAGGTCACGGACTCAACAAGAATTGGGTGGATCGCAACAATCAGTCCGGCAATCCATGCAGCATACTTGTTAATAAGTCGCCGCACCACCAAAAACAACATGACAACCACCCCAAAATGAAAGCCGATGTTTAACAGATGATATGGCCATGGTGAAAGCTGTGCGACGCTGTATGCTACAAATCGAAGTAGCGGTTGAAAAGAAAGAAAAGGGTTGGCAAAAATCAAACCTGGGTCACCAATGGTTGGGTTCTGCAGTATGCCCGGCACATCATCGAGCACAAATTCACTGTGAACAATAGGAAGATATGCAATTGCAATGAGCAAAAAAGCACAGAGCGTAAACACCAATAATCCGTTATTTGAAATTTTGCCAAGACGCATATTGTGTGTACTTACTATATCAGAAAGAGGCAGCCAAATGACAAGGACACAGATGCAAGAATTACTGGTAGAATCCATGCATGGATCGCGTGTAGTTTTATACCATATGTATGATACAAATATCTCGGCTATTGCTCTGGTTCAATATAGTAAATTATGACATCGATGCGTGCTTACGAGACATTGCCCCTCGTTTGCACGGTCGTCTTCTTGATGTTGGATGTGGTCAAAAACAGTCGCTCTTTTTTCCCTATGTGAGTGAATATATTGGACTTGAGTATGAGGATGCGCTCCATGTAAATCGCACGAAAAGTGAGGCCCACGCCGATGTATATGGCGACGCACTCGACCTTCCATTTCGCAAAAATAGTTTTGATAGTGTATGTGCAATCAGCCTTTTGGAACATGTGTCTGAACCGGCACGCGCAATTGATGAAGCATATCGCGTACTTAAAAAGGGAGGGACATTTGCACTTGTTGCACCCTTTATGTACCGACTCCACCTGGCCCCTTACGATTACTTTCGATTTACACAATATGGCATGGCGTATATGCTTGAGTCATCGGGTTTTGTGGTGGAAAAATTGGTCTGCGTAGGTGGGATGTGGAAGATGATTGCCGGGCGATTGGCAGGCTATTTATATTCTGATATCGCGGGCCTTGGCTACGGGCCAGGCGATCGTGATGGGACTGCGACTCGGTGGTATCTATTACCCATAATCCTTCCCGCAATTGCGCTCATAGTCATCCTCGGGCGCCTGCTTGATCGCATACATTATGTCAAAAAAGATGCAGTACTCATCTATGCCGTTTGTCGCAAAAAATAACTCATGAAGAAAAATACCACCCCCTCAGTCACGTTTATTATTCCAACATTAAATAGCGCACCAACTCTACGCGAAAGCCTCGAAAGCATCTGGCGCCTTGACTATCCAAAAACCAAAATACACGCAATCATCGTTGATGGTGGTTCAAGCGACACAACACTTGCGATTGCGCGTTCATTCCCATTTTGTCGCATAAAGCATGTGCGCACATCTGGGCCAGAGATCGCAACCGCAATTGGATATAACATGGCCACGAGCACTTATTGCGTCAACTTTCCCTCAGACAACGTCATTCTCGATAGACAATGGTTGCGGTGCATGATTGCCCCACTTGAAGAGGACAAAACAATTATCGCAAGTGAGCCATGGCGATACGCCTATGTCAAAAACGACACGCTTTTGAATCGGTACTTTGCCTTGTTTGGGGTAAATGACCCACTTGCATATTATCTAAAAAAACGCGACCGCACCACGTATTTTGAACAAAGCCTCGCGTTTGCACCAACTCCCGAGCTGCGGGCGGGATATTGGTGCGTGGACTTTACAAAAGACAGCTTGCCAACAGTTGGTGCGAATGGATTTATTGTTCGCACCAAAATCATACAACGCGTGACTCAAGAGCCCACGCGCTTTTCTCACATTGACTCATGTGTCGATTTGCTCAATCTTGGGCATACTCGCTATGCATTTGTCAAAACAGATATATGGCATAAAACAGGGGAATCTATGAGCGGATATTTTGACAGACGAAGTCGTTATGCGAAGACATTGTACTTTGAAAAACAGCACATGCGCAGATACCATCTGTTTGATCCAAGCCGTGATAGGCGTGCACTTTTACGCTATATATTGTATTCGTTGACGATGATTGAGCCGCTTCTTCAAGCCGCACGCGGCGCGTGGTATGTACGTGATGTCGCATGGTTTCTCCATCCTTATATATGTATGCGACTTACGCTTCAATACGCATACATCACAACGCGACATATGCTGCATAATCGCCGCAAAAACCAACTATAATGGAGGCGATGATTCCGTTTGTTAATCTGAAGCGCCAATACGAAACTCTCAAACCAGAGCTTGAGCGTGCTATGCGGCAGGTATTTGCGGATTCTCAATTTATCCAAGGAGAAGCAGTTTCCCAGTTTGAGCGGGAATTTGCCAACTATTGTGGAGCTCGCTTTGCTCGTGGGGTAGGCAGCGGCACTGATGCGTTGCGTTTGGGACTTTTAGCACTTCAATTGGAAACGGGGTCAGAAGTGCTCGTTGGCGCACACACATTTTATTCCTGTGCATCCACCATCATTGAGTGTGGACTGCGTCCAGTATTTGTTGATTGCACACAAAGCGGCGAGTTAGACACGGCTGATCTTGCCCGTCGCATCAGCCCAAAAACGCGCGCTATCATGGTTGTTCATATGTATGGGCAAGCGCAAGACATGGATGCAATTGCCCACGTTATTCAACGCACAGCTTTTCGCATTCACATCATTGAAGATTGTGCACAAGCCCATGGCGCAACATACAAGGGCCAGAAAGTGGGAACATTTGGATCAGTTGCCGCCTTTTCTTTTTACCCAACAAAAAATCTGGGAGCATATGGTGATGGGGGAGCAGT
>CAYUJW010000060.1:0-3564 GCA_964445135.1 uncultured Gammaproteobacteria bacterium | reverse complement strand
GGCGATGAATAACCCACTCCCACTTTCCTACTATGACATCAGCTGAACATTTTCACCATCAACCGGAGTTTGAGTTGCCGCTTCGTCCGCTTGCGCCTGAAGTTCCTGAACTATGCGAAAAAGCCGAGGAGCGATTAATGTGTGCACTCAGTCATGATGGTGCCATTGTCTTGACGGATCCGGTAAATGGTGGGCCGCTCATGCTCTATAAGATTATCGGAAAGCCGGTCGCGCTCAGTGTGGAAGATGTGGTGCCCAACGCGCAGATGGGCACGATGCGTGGTCGTTATATTTGGTACCATCCAGATTCAGACACCCAAGTGCAATTAGAAGAAGCATATGATCAAGGCGTGACGGCGATGGCTCTTCCAAAAGGCTCCAATTGGGCACAAATGCGCGCACCTTCGTTTCATACGCAAGGATTTCCAGACGATACACTCGATACGATATCAGATGCTGCGCGTCGCATGGCTTTTGAGCCAAAGCCTCAAACGGTCGTTGTGACAAACAAGCACGATGAGCAAGTCAGTAAACATGCATATCGCCTTTCACAGTACGAAGATATAATGGTTGGTGACTCTGCTCATGGATCTGAATGATGAAAGTCATCAAGATGTGCTACACTGTTTTCATTCTATGAGTCGTGAATCGCAGCCGGTTCGGTCTTCTTTAATTGTGGCAGAGAGCTTAGATGGTGTACCTGATGTTGCGGAGCTTGTGCGCACCTGGTATCCCCATGATGAGTCGCCTGATCCGCTTGAACAAGCGGATACTACCTCGTCCAGCTTGATATTGCCGACTACCGAGCAGGCGCAGCTGATACTTCCAAGCGGTGAAGTCATTTATATTGAAGTTGATCCACCAGCCGCAACACCCTAGTCAAATATTGCGATACTTAAATACCTAAGGTTTCAACGAACATGTGAGCTCACGTATAAGTTAGGAAAGATTCACCTGGAAACTTGGGGTTATTCCCCGAGGACGAAGCGCTGAATCTTGGAGATTTTGATGTTTTCGCCAAACTTTAAGAGGACTTCTTTGTAGTAGGCGTCAACTGTCTTGCTGGCGTCGCGTACATAGTCTTCTTTGAGCAAGTCTTCGACCGATTTAGGATTTGTGAAGGCAACTTGCATGGCAAGCTCAGTGCCGAATTTGCGAAAGTCTTCATTGCCTGAGACAAAATCAGTTTCACACTGAAGCTCGACAACAGCTGCTTTCTTACGATCATGGTGTACATAGGTAAAGAGTCCGCCTTGCTCAGTTTCACGGTCTGCTTTTTTGGCTGCTTTTTCTGCACCCCATTCATGGAGGAGTTCTTTGGCTTTCTTCTCGTTATTATCCCCTTCTTCAAGGGCTTTTTTAATGAGCGAAAATGAGACCTCAGTCTCTGCGCGCAGTTTTTTTAGTAATTGCATGTCGACAGTCATAGGATGGTTGATGGTTGTAAGTTGGTAGTTGCCAGATCGATTACTTATCGGCCTTTTTTGCAGCTGCTTTTTTGGCAACTGGTTTTTTCACTTCGGTTTTTTCTTCTGTTTTTTTGGCTGCCACTTTTTTGACCGCTGCTTTTTTCTCTACTTTTTCAGCACTTGGTGCGGCTTCAACTTTTTCAGTCTCTACTTTCGCATCTTCTTTCACATCGCTTGCTGCTTTTTCTGCTTTTTCAACAGGCTTTTTACCACTTGGCTTATATGCAGCCAAGAGCTCGCGAACCACGAGTTCAAGTGATTTTTGCGAATCATCGTTTGCGACAATTGGGTAGTCGACTTCTTCTGGGTTGGTGTTGGTGTCAGTTATGGCAATAAGAGTTGCTTTTGACGCTCGTCCTTCGATCACTGCATTTTTTTCACGTCGTGTGTCGATGATAAAAATGACATCTGGTCGTCGTGTCAGATGTGCGATTCCTCGATACAATCGGAGCAATCGATTCATGTGTCGTTCTTGGCGTGTTCGTTCGTGCTTGACCATTTCACTCCAATCGCCCTCTTCTTTTGCTTTCATCATCTCATTCATTTTCTTTACGTTTTTGATGACTGTTTCAAAGTTGGTAAGCAATCCTGGCATCCACTTGGTTGCGATATAGGTGATATTTGCAGCTTCACAAATCTCTGTAACAAGAGGGGCCGCGATTTTTTTGGTTCCCACGACAAGAAGAGTTTTTTCATCATCAGCCGCTTGTGCAAGCACTTTTTTGGCGGCGTCGATTTGTCCAGCGGTGATTGAAAGGTCAATGACCGAAGTTCCCTGTTCCATCTTGTAGACAAATTTTTTGGCTTTTGGATGAAGGCGATTGCGACGGTGTCCGAGGTGAACATCAGCTTCAAAGAGCTTTGTTACTTCCTCAAGTGTTGGTTGGTATGATTGCATAAGCTACTATTATATAGATCTAAGCTTCATTTTTCAAACGGAATGACTAGGGTCGTACAAAGAATGGGCATTCATCTGATGGAAATGACTGATTGATGCTGTTTAGCGAGTGGGTTTTTGTAATGTAACTGAATATCGTGGCTCATAACGGTAGCGGTCTACCCACTTGTGTGAGAGGGATGTTCGAACGGAAACACGCTGCTCTTTCAGATTTTCAAATATAGGTTTTGCAAGCTCATATTCTTTTTTTGTATATCTGCCAATATATGCTCTTCCACCAGGTTTGAGAACGCGAATGGCTTCAGGATAAAGCTGCGATGCGCTTTCTGACATAATGTATGGCCCAATGTAAGAGAGTGCATACAATGAAACGCAGGTATCAAATGATTCATCGGCAAACGGCAATGCGGAGGCCAGTGCCTGGACGATTGTCCCCTCAGTTTTATGACGGCGTACCGTTCTTAAATCCTGAGGCTTGCCGTCTTGTGTAAGAAAGGGGGCAATACCTACGACATGGTAGCCTTTTTTACGTGCTTCGCGAACAAAGCGTGCGTTTTGCCCAACACCTATATCAAGAATAGAAGCTCCTATTTGAGTTGGGTCAAAGCCAAGTGCGCTACGGTATTCTGCCCATCCGTTGTCAGACATAATACTTTGAACTGCAACCGCCTCCTCAGAATAGGCGCCGCGCTTTGTAATGCTGGCCACATCAATAGGTGGAAGGCGACTGGCAAATCGTTCGAGGCTCATGAGTATAAGGTTGCGATTATTTGATGAGAGTCTTGATGTAGCTGTGAAACTCCTCACCAATTTCAGGGTGCTTCAGGGCAAGCTCGATGACTGTTTTCATATATTCGAGTTTATTGCCGGTATCGTAATATTTGCCATTTTCAATCTCCACGGTATAGAGTGGAACGCCATTTTTATTGAGCTCATTGATAGCGTCTGTTAGCCATATTTCTCCACCCTTGCCTGGGTTGAGGGCGCGCAAGGCATCAAAGATTTCAGGAGGCAATATGTATGCGCCATGTGCAGCAATGTTTGAGGGTGCTTCTTCTGGCTCTGGCTTTTCAACAATGCTATTGATCTTATATACATTCCCTTCAACCGGTGTTACATCGGCAATGCCGTAGCGCTTGAGATCTTCTTTCTTCTCGATACGAACGCCTGATATGACAATACCGCCATATTTCTCAT
>CAYUJW010000059.1:0-3705 GCA_964445135.1 uncultured Gammaproteobacteria bacterium | reverse complement strand
GGGTTTTGACTCAACGGGTGTTGGCACCCATTCTGCTTTAAAATCACCATTTGCTTCGCGTCGTGCTTGCTGAGCATCGGCTCCGTAGCCTGCATGAGCTGGGGCTTCTGGCGCGCTTGTTGAGGCGGCGTCGTTTTCTTTGACGCTTGCTGCAATGCGATCAAGTGCCGCTGAATAATTGGTATGCGCGTCTGACCCTTGCACTACATTCATGTTTGGCGCAGCAGCAGCTGGCTTTTCATTTCCTGTCCCTGGTCCGGTCATCTTTGACTCATTCCCCAACAGATGACGGAGCTTGTTCATGATTCCTTCTTTTTTCGCATGATCAGCTGGTGTCTTGGCAACATCGGCTGCCTGTGGCGCCGCATCCACTCGTGGAACTTGTGGAAGATTATCGATAACTGTTTGTGGGACTGGTGGTTGACCTTCTGACATAAATATATTTACAAAATACTAATTGACCTTGAGAGGCCAGAGGCCAGACAAGATATATGTATATAAGAGTAACAGAGAGTTGCGGGCAGGTGCAAGCGCAAAGACACGCGTCTTATATTGAGCCTAACTTCTCCCCTTGCAATTGCCCAAACCATACTGATATAATGTTCGTACTTACGAACAATTAGATATAACCATCTGTTTTGTTTGAACCTTGTAACTTATTAACTATCAACTCGAAACCTACGCTATGCCACTTACCGCCACCCGTGAAGACTATATTCGAGAGATAGAACGGCTGTCTCGGGACAATAGCGCCGCGCGCCCCATTGAGATTGCGCGAAATCTGGGCCTTGCGCGATCCACGGTGACTGAGCGACTCAAATCCTTACAGCAAGATGGATATGTCCATGCAGAAAAATATAAGGCAGTGAGCTTGAGCACAAAAGGTCAGGCCGTGGCACATGAACTGACCCGCGCACATCGGATTATTGAAACATTCTTATTTACTATATTAAAACGTCCTATTGAGTCCGTGCATGATGAGGCACATCGCCTGGAGCATGCATTTGCCCCAGAGTCAATCGATGCGCTCTACTCCCTGTTGGGCAAACCAACGCACGACCCACACGGCAAACCAATTTCTCAATAATTATATGAAACCAATTCTGACAACACTCGCCGTTATCGTTCTTTTTCTCGCTGGCATTTGGGCCATACACGTGCGCATCAAGCCAACTAACCAACAGCAAAAAAAGCTGGTACTTACCACATTTACGGTGATTGCTGACATGGCGCGCGAAGTGGCTGGTGAGGATGTGGCTGTTGAGTCAATTACCAAGCCGGGCGCCGAAATTCATCATTATGAACCGACTCCACAAGACTTGGTTCGAGTTCAAGAGGCCGATATGGTACTTGATAATGGGATGAACTTGGAGAAGTGGGCAACAAAGCTCTACAGCAATGCGCCCAAAGTTCCCCATGTCACACTAACAGATGGAATCGAACCATCACTCATTCAAGAAGGGCCATACACCGGCTTTCCGAATCCGCACGCCTGGATGTCGCCCACTAACGCACTCATATATGTTGATAACATTACGCGTGCACTGATTCAAATTGCACCAGAACACGAAGCTTCATTTACAAAAAGAGCAGCTACTTATAAAAATCGTATTCGGGCAGTTGACCAAGAACTTAAAACCAGCTTGGCACGAATTGCTCCTGCAAAACGATATTTAGTCAGCTGCGAGGGCGCATTTAGTTATTTGACTCGCGACTATGAGCTCAACGAACTGTACTTGTGGCCAATTAACAGCGACTCACAAGGCACGCCACAACAAGTAAGACATGTGGTTGAAGAAGTACGCCGCAACAGAATCCCTGCCGTATTTTGTGAAAGTACCGTTGGATCAAAGCCGCAAGAGCAAGTGGTGGCCGAGACCGATTCCAGCTTTGGTGGCACATTTTATGTCGATTCCCTATCAGACGCCGACGGCCCTGCATATTCATACATTGCGCTGCTTGAATATAACGCAGCATTACTTATCAAAGGACTTACCCAATAATTACCTATGAAAACACCGACAAACAATGCGCTTGATGTACAAAACGTAACCGTCATGTACGGCCCAAATGTGGGAATCCGCAACGCCAATTTGACACTGAGCGCCGGCTCAATCTGTGCCATGGTTGGTATGAATGGCGTTGGAAAGTCAACGCTTTTCAATAGCATTATGGGCTTTGTAACGCCCAAAAGCGGCACTATTCATATCTACGGGCATTCACTTGTTGCGGCGCAGAAAAATGGTCTTATTGCCTACATGCCTCAAGCTGAAGAAATCGACTGGGACTTTCCGATTGTCGTCTACGATGTGGTGATGATGGGAAGATATGGATATATGAATCGCTTTCGAACTCCCCGCACCGAAGATGCCGATGTTGTGCGTGAATCTCTCAAGCGCGTTGATATGTGGGAATTTCGCGATCGCCAAATTGGTGAGCTTTCAGGTGGACAAAAAAAGCGCGTGTTTGTTGCGCGCGCACTGGCACAAAACGCCCAAATGATGTTGCTTGATGAGCCATTTGCTGGAGTTGATGCCAAAACTGAAGCGGCAATTACCGCTATTTTACTGGAGCTTAAGGAAGCCGGGAAAACAATTCTCATCTCGACACACGAACTCACCTCGGTCTCTGAATACTGTGACCAAGTAGCTCTTATTAAACATACGGTGCTTGCTGCGGGACCCACTGAAGAAGTATTTACTCCAGAGAATATTTCAAAGACATTTGACGGAATGATTCATCGCCTCGTTATCAATCACCACGCCGTGGATATTAACCACTAAACCTAAAAAAAAACCTATGATCGACATACTAGTTCAGCCATTACAATACGAATTTATGGTTCGCGCCATCACCCTGAGCATCATTGTTGGTGTGGTGTGCTCGATGCTTTCTTGTTTCTTGATGGTCAAGCGCTGGTCGCTGATGGGTGATGCGATCTCCCACTCTGTTTTGCCAGGCGTTGTGATTTCATACATATTGGGCATTCCATTTGCCATTGGCGCATTTGTGTTTGGACTCATGTCGGTTGTTGGAATTGGCATGGTAAAAGCCCGAACCCGCATCAAGGAAGATGCAATAATCGGGATCATGTTTACCTCACTTTTTGCGCTTGGCATTGTATTGGTGTCCAGCATTCCTAGCAATATTGACCTCATGCATATCTTGTTTGGCTATGTGCTTGGCATCACAAACGCCGATGCTATTCAAACCACCGCACTTGGCCTACTTACGATTGGCATGGTTTTGTTTTTGTACAAGGATTTGGTGCTCTTTTGCTTTGATCCAAAACATGCTCGCGCAATTGGCATAAACACCACGATGCTCTACTATGCATTGCTTGTTATGCTTGCCCTGACAACCGTTGCTGCTATGCAGACTGTTGGAGTAATTCTGGTCATTGCCATGTTAGTGACGCCTGGGGCGACCGGATATCTGTGGACCAATCGCTTTGACTACATGATGTGTATCTCGATCGTCAGCGGAGTGGTAGCATGTGTTGGCGGCGCCTATGCGAGCTATTATCTCAACGTGTCAACAGGCGGCGCAATTGTACTCGTTCAAGCAATCATCTTTTCTACCACTCTTCTTCTGGCTCCACGATACGGCATCCTTGCCCATCACCGCGGAAAATAAAATCTCATCTGCGCTATAATGAATGGGCATGGATTTTAAGCTTCCAATTCTTGAAAGACAGCGCGCCCG
>CAYUJW010000058.1:0-3962 GCA_964445135.1 uncultured Gammaproteobacteria bacterium | reverse complement strand
TCTGTGTCGGACGAGCAGGTTCTATGGTTTTTCCAAACACATCGGCCTCGCGCCCAGGCTGGCGATATTGGAATAACTTTAGACGACTTTCATCAAACTTTGTAGCAATAAGGGTGATCTTGATTTGATCAACCATCTTTTCATCGATGACTGCCCCAAATATGATATCGGCATCCGGATCAACTGTCTTTTGAATAATTGAGGCCGCCTCATCAATTTCACTCATCGATAAATCGGGGCCTCCCACGATATTAAACAACACTCCTCGTGCACCCTCGATTGACACGTCTAGCAATGGAGATGAGATTGCCTGTTTGATAGCCGCCATTGCCCGCTTATCTCCGCTTCCGACTCCCATGCCCATAAGTGCGGTGCCAGCTTGGCTCATCACTGTGCGAACATCTGCAAAATCAACATTGATCAAACCAGGTACGGTAATGAGTTCGGCAATCCCCTTTACCCCTTGATGCAAAATCGAATCAATGCGTTTAAATGCGTCCACGATTGAGGTCTTGCGATCTACAACTTGAAGAATCTTTTGATTGGGAACCACAATGAGAGTGTCAACATTATCTTTTAAACTCTGTACGCCTTCCTCTGCAGTATTTTTTCTTTTCGCACCCTCGAAATCAAACGGCTTCGTGACAACAGCCACGGTCAACGCACCCATTTCGCGCGCAATTTGTGCAACAACAGGCGCAGCACCAGTCCCCGTACCACCCCCCTCACCGCAGGTGATAAACACCATATCGGCGCCCGTCAGTTCATCTTTTAGCTTGTCTGCTGACTCCTCTGCAGCCAATCGACCCATCTCAGGATCGCCTCCTGAACCCAAGCCACGAGTGACTGTGTCACCAATTTGAACTTTAATGGTTGCTTTGCTATGAAGGAGGGCTTGCGCATCGGTGTTTACCACCACAAACTCAACGCCTGGGATTCCCCCTTCGTCAATCATGGTTGCGATGGCATTGCCGCCGCCTCCACCAACACCTATTACTTTAATATTTGCCGGTTGTCCGGCTCGTGGTTTAACTAGCATACGTATGTCTTAAGCGGAGTACGTGTGTCTTTTTGTCCCGGGATTTATGGGATGAACTGTTTCATCAATTCCTTCACCCGATCAAGCGAGTGTTCCCACTTGAATCCTTTAAATATGCGATTGAATTTGATCACACTTGACTCCGCCTCCATTATATTGCTCTGTTTGGATAAAATCAATCCGACTGTTGTTGAATATTGCGGGTCAAGTATTTCATCGAGTAATCCAGATATCTCGCCCGGCACACCTAGTCGTATTGGGAGGCCCAATACCTTACGCCCAATCTCGACCATACCAACGGTCAACGCCCCGCCACCTGTTATGACGACACCTGACGGAATCTGCTTTGAAAAGCCACTTTCTTCAATTAACTCAAATATCATGCGGTACATTTCTTCAAGGCGTGAGCCGATAATGCCGTCTAAAAGCATCTTCATCGATACATCATTGAGTTGCTCAGGAAGATGGAGACTGCTTAAATCAAGTGTGTCGTCTTTTTTCTTATGCTTAAGCAGTTGATCAACATTTTTACTCAAAAATAGCTTTATCCGCTCGGCAGACTCCAACGATACCCGCAGTCCAACTGCAATATCATTGGTAATATGCTTGGCTCCAATCGGAATCGAACCTGAGAATGATAACGCACCTTCTGCATACAAGCTCACATCCATCTTTCCCCCCCCAATATCAACCAATACAACGCCGAGCTCTTTCTCCGTTTCCGTCAAAACAGCGGTTGCGGACGCCAAGCCAGAAAACACATATCCAAGGTTGGTTACTCCAAGCTCGGTCAAACAACGATCGATATTTTTTAAGTTTGTCAGTGAAGCGGTAATTATATGAGTATCTACTTCAAGTCGCACGCCGCTCATTCCAACGGGGTTTTTGATCCCTGCTTGGCCGTCAACAATATACTCACGCGGCGAAACATCGATAATCTGCCGAGTATTTGTGAGGGAAATCGCACGCGCCGCATCAACGACACGAGCCACATCCTCATGCATAATGCCATCACTTGGGTTTGAGACCGCAACAACTCCATGGGAGTTAAGTGATGCAATGTGAGGACCGCCAACGCTCACATACGCATGAGTAATTTTATGGCCAGCCATACGCTCTGCTTTCTCAATGCTCTCTTCGACTGCGTTTGTTACCTGGTCAATATCGACAATGAGCCCACGCTTTACTCCGCGCGACTGCGTAGCATTAAACCCAATAACCCGAAGATTGTCTTCTTCTTTAAGCTGTGTGGCAACGACTGTCGCCACTTTTGAGCTCCCGATGTCAACGCCACAAATGAGTTTATCTGCCATATATATATTTTGGACGTATACGCGCTTATGCTTAAAAGACTACGACCGGTTTATCAAATCGTAAATCTATTGATTGAAACGTGCGTCCTGTTGTTCGAAACTGCTTTAATAGTTGACGCAACACATACCCCTGCTCTTCCACTGATCGATCTGCGGCAAAGGTGATTGTTGCATTCCTTAAACTACATCGTATCACATTTTGAGAACTAATAGCAATATGTACAACGTCCAGGCTTTCGCGCTCTCGCATATGGGTCAAAATTGCGAGCGAATGGATAATTTCTCGAAATGGTAATGTGTCCCCAACTTGGTAACTATCGTATAAAATGCGTTGATAAAACTGAATGTCGGGAAACGCCGACATTTCCTTCTCATCAACTTCTGCAAGTCGCGTGCGTTTGAGAATAACCCCCTCCTCGTCCAAATAAAACACCCCACCATCCGTGCTTATTTGGGCAACTGCACGTCTGGCGACCGTCATAATTGTGAGCTCATTTGGCCATCTTCGAAGCACAAGCAGTTGTTTAATATGTCGGTTATTCTCTTTTAGTCGGCGCTCAATTGACGAGGTTGTTTCGAAAAAACTCACCCCATACAATCCGTCACTCCCATACACGGGGGTCGACTCACCCACCGCAACGATACGAATTTGCTGGATTTTTGTATAGTGATACAACGTGATACCGAGCACACTGATCAACAATCCAAAGAGACAAGCGGCAATAAGATATACACGACGCGCACGCTTTGAAAGTGAGGACTTTGGCAAAGAACTCATAGGTATATATACGTCACGGCGCAATTTTAGCAGTAATAGACGACGAAATTGTCTGCAACATTCTCGCTGCCGCCTGAAGATCTCCTACTTGTTCAACAACCTCAAAACGTGAAGTCATTGCATCTTTTTCATCAATTGCCGCAATCACCGTGGCCAATAGCTCATCGGGGGCGTGCGACTGATCAAACATCTTTGCAACCCCCATTTCCACCATGTATGCCGCATGTTTTGCTTGCTCATTGCGGGCGGCCCACGGAAGTGGAATAAGAACTGCAGGTTTTTTCAGCAAAATTAGCTCACTCACCGTGTTAGCGCCCGCGCGCGCCACCACAATTGATGCAGCTGCATATGCTGCTCCGATGTCGCCACTTGCTATATGTTTTCGCACTATATAGCGATCAGTTTGGTGAGATACGAGCCGCTCATAATCCTGATACTGCGCAGTGTCCCCCGTTTGATGAATGATATTGTACCGAGCCAAAAGTTGGGGCAATAGCGCCTCAATTAGTAAATTTACACTATGTGAGCCGAGTGTTCCGCCTGTTATAAATAGGACAGGATCTGAGTTTGAAAATGCAAATGAATGATTATTTGCGCGAACGTCTGCACGAACCGGATTCCCGACGACCGTTGTTTTTTTAGGATCAAATTCATTGACCGTGCGTTTAAATGCCACAAATACGTGACGACTGAGCCGCGCAATCCACTGGTTTGCGACGCCTGGCGCGATCGTTTGCTCATGCGTAAATATGGGGATATGCTGCGCGTGTGCCGCAAGTGCGATGGGCAACGCAATATATCCGCCAAATGACATCACTACGTCTGGCTTCTG
>CAYUJW010000057.1:0-4107 GCA_964445135.1 uncultured Gammaproteobacteria bacterium | reverse complement strand
TCTTCAAGACCAATCACAAACACACAGTCAAATTCCAAGCCCTTGGCCTGGTGAAGAGTCATAAGTTTGATATCGGCAACCTGTTTTTTCTCAATCTCGTCTTGCGAATATTCAGACTGAACAAGCGCTACTTGCTCGAGAAAATCAGGGAGCTTGGTGAACGTGTTGGCAACGGACTTTAGCTCGCGAATATTCTCCAGTCGCGCATAATCCTCAGGATCATCTCGATTGAACATGTCCAAATACGATGATGCTTCAAATATGGCTTCGAGCAGATCAAGCGTGGTTGAAGTTTCAACTTGAGCTGCAATTTCAGCATAACGCTTTTTGAAGGTATCAAAGCGTCGCTTACCAAGTTTGAGGATACGATCACGCGAGACTGTATCGTTGGGATGAAGAAGGAGGCGTAAGTAGGATATCACGTCTTTTACTTCGCGTCGCTCATAAAAGCGAGTTCCTCCAACAAGCACGTATGAAAACCCAGCATGTAATAATCCTTCCTCGATCGTTCGTGATTGAGCGTTTGTGCGGTATAGTATCGCAAAAGATTCATGTTCATTGCGCTTCACATGAGTTGTCAGAGTATCAATGATAAAGTCTACTTCTTCTTGTTCATCAGAGGCATCAAACACTCGCACATTCTCTCCGTCGCGTGTTGTATGAAGCTTGAGGATCGGGTGCGTGGTATTTTCGTTAATTACCTTATAGGCATATTCCAAAATCGGCGCTGTTGAGCGGTAATTTTGTTCAAGGTGAAAAATCTTTGTATCTGGGAAGTCGGCCTCAAAGCGCTCAAGGTTACGAATATCTGCCCCACGCCAGGAGTAGATGCTTTGTGAAAAGTCGCCAACTACGGTCACGTGATTGTGACTGGCACACAGCATACGAGCAAGGCGATATTGCACGGCATTTGTGTCTTGAAATTCATCAATGAGCACATGTTCGTATTTGCTTTGATAGGTATCAAGAATATCCTTGTGTGCCGCCAGGAGCTGAATAGTTTTTAAGAGTAAGTCGTCAAAGTCGATTGCATCATGCTTATGAAGCTCGATCTCATATTGTCGATATGCTTCGGCCACGAGCGGCGCGTGATAATCTTGAAAAATGGTGCCAAACTGAGCAGCGCCAATTGCTTCATTTTTTGCTTGACTGATGCGATTGAGCACGTACGAGGGCGTAAGCTTTGTGTTCATTGGCTTAAGAATATTTTTCATCAATACCGTTTGATCCGCGGTATCAAAAATCACGTAATGTGGCGCAAGGTCAATTCGGCTTCCATGAATGCGCAAAATGCGTGCACAAAAAGAATGAAAAGTGCCGACAAATCCAATGTGCGTGTGGCCCATACGCTCTTTCATCTCGCCTGCGGCTTTATTAGTGAAAGTAATCATTAGAATGGCCATCGGATTCATATGGCAGACCTCAATCAAATGATTTACCTTGGCGATGAGGACTCGTGTTTTGCCGCTTCCGGCCCCTGCCAAAATGAGCGATGCGCCTTCGGTGTATGTAGCTGCTTCTTGTTGATCTTTATTGAGCGACTTGATGTGTGTTGATTCCATGCCGTATAATAGTATCAGAAATATGCGAGGCTATGTTAATGCCAATCGCCATGTTCACTCTCACTCTATGAGCGCTTCAAAAATTGTTATTGCAAACTGGAAATCGAATAAAACCGTGCATGAGGCAATGGTGTGGCTAGATGCATTTTCACATTTGTTGTCTGGTGAGTCGGCAGTTACCGCACTCTGTCGTACACATAAGCATGAAATTGTCTTGGCGCTCCCAACCACGTACTTGTTGCTTGGGCTCGATATCATCAAGCAGTATCCATTTGTCAAACTTGCCGCTCAGAATATATCAATGTTTGGAGATGGAAGCTATACCGGCGAAGTAAGCGCCCGTGCGCTGTCTGATATCGTTTCATATTCATTAGTCGGGCATAGCGAGCGACGTCGCTGGTTTGGAGAAGATGGTACGCAAATACAGGCAAAAGTAGATCTATTGCTTCATTCAAATATCACTCCAATCGTCTGTGTGCGATCAATTGAAGATGCGCGAATGCTCATACTCTCTCAGGAGTTATATGTGGCATATGAGCCTGATGAATCAATCGGAAGTGGTCAAAATGCGCCACTTTCGCAGGTAACTTCAATTGCTTCACAGATTGAAGGTGTGCGCGGATTCATCTATGGAGGTAGTGTAACATTTGCCAACGTCTCTGAATATACGAGCAATGAGCATGTAAATGGTGTGCTGGTTGGTCGAGCATCACTTGACCCCCAGGATTTCTACAACCTGACTGAAGCAGCTCTTCTATGAAAAAAGCACCCCTAATCCTCTGTGTTGTGTTTGTAGTGGCCGCGATTGTCGCATTCTTTCTTATTTCTCCATATTATAAGCTTGTAACAGAAACAATGAATATATCACCCATGAAGACGGTGTTTCGCATTGGAGCACCAACGTCAATTGGGCAAAAAACAAATATATTGCTGCTTGGAATTGGAGGAGGCGCACACGACGGCCCAAATCTATCAGACTCAATCACTGTTTTAAGTTATGATCGATCGGCAAATACTATTCGGTCGCTTGGAATACCTCGTGATGTTTGGAGCGATGCACTACAAGAGAAGGTAAATGCAGCTTATGCAATAGGTGAGTCGATTGAAGAAGGTCGGGGATTATCGCTTGCCGCGGCAGAAATGTCGTCTCTCACTGGCGTACCTATTCATTACTCAGTCGTTGTTGCCTTTGATGGGTTTAAGAAGATAATCGATTATGTGGGTGGAATTGATGTTGAGGTTGAAAAATCATTTTCTGATCCTGAGTTTCCAATTGAGGGGCGTGAGAATGACTTGTGCGGTGGAGACGACCCCGATTATAAGTGTCGTTACGAAACCGTGAGTTTTGAAAAGGGCGTCACGCATATGGATGGTGCGACCGCACTTAAATTTGTGCGATCTCGACATGCGGAGGGTGAACAGGGTAGTGATTTTGCGCGCTCAGCACGTCAACAGCAGGTGATGAAGGCGTTGCGGGCACATATACTTGCTCCTGACTTCTTGCGTGACACTGCACGCGTGGAGGGACTTTATCGATTGGTTGATGAGATGGTGGTTCGTAACGTTTCAAATCAGCAAGCCAGTGTGCTTATGCGAGATATTGTATTAGGAGGAGATTTCAAGCAGGAATCAAAGGCATTGCCTGACGAAATGTTTGAGGTTCCAAGCGCATATGTCTATGGTAAGTATGTTCTTATTCCCAAAGATGGATCAGGGGACGCAATACGCAAAACGGTACGTGACTACCTTCATATCTCACTCAACTAAACGCTCCTTACGCTCCTTTTGGATTGGCCATGCGCAACAAGAGTATGGTCGGAGTACAACAATAAACTGTCTCGGCGTGGCTCCGAATGACAGTTGCTATATGACGAGCGACACGATGAGGATTGTTGCAGCAGCACCAATTGCTGTAAAAAAGTATTGATACGTTGAGCTGAGAGGGAGTGTGGTAATTGGCGTTGGTGTTGGGTCAGCAGACGCCACAATAACCTCAGTCGTATCAAGGTCAGTATCATCAATCATAGTTGTTTCGGCTTCATCCGTCGCCTGGGCAAGGGTCGACTCGTCTGTTGCCTCAACAACGGCATCTGTGGGGGCGAGTGTTGGCGACGGTGTGGCTACTGACTCTGTAGCTAAGTTGCTTGAAGTGCTTGATTCAGTGTCGGTTTCAGGTTGAGCCTCGAGGGTTGCAACTTCTTGTGCTCCCAAATTCAATAATTCAGTTTGCTCATCAGTTGTTTGAGCTTGGCTGTTAATTGGGGGAAGCGCTGATTTATTATTATTTTGAACCGTAAGATACACAATAAGTCCGGTGGTTGCCAGAATTACAAGTCCTGCAATTCCCCCGATCATATTTCGTCTAATTGAGAGCGAATTTTTCTTAAATGCATGTGGTGGCTGAATCTTCACAGCAGATGACTTCATTGGGGCAGATTTGGCCGATGAGAAGCCGGGAATCACCGGCTTAGATTTCTTCTTCCGATCTTTGGTAAAGAGCACGAACTCATACCCAATAAGCACGATCGTGATGAAAAAGAAGGCA
>CAYUJW010000056.1:0-4808 GCA_964445135.1 uncultured Gammaproteobacteria bacterium | reverse complement strand
GTGCGGAAGTTTCCGATCATTCCATAGATTGGCGCGATAATCGCCATCATCATGCCACCAATCATGCCGCCGACCATGACTAGCATGATTGGCTCAATAAGTGTCGTGACAGTTTGTAGAGTGCGACTGACTTCATAGTCAAGGTGTTCTGCAACCTCATTCATTGCCGTATCCATTGTGCCGCTTTTTTCCCCCGCCTCAACCATACGAATGACAATGGTTGGGATGATATTTTTATGCTGTCGAAGTCCCACTGAAAATGCCTGACCCGCCAAGACTTGCTCACGCGTATGGCGAACAACTTGGCGCATCTCGCGCTTATACATCACGTCCTCCATCAGCTCCAACGCGCTCACAATTGGGATTCCAGAGCTTAGTAGCATGTACATGTTTCGCGCAAAGTTTGTCATGTCAATTTGCCGCATCAGAGAAGAGACCAAGGGGAGTGAAAAAATGACGCCAAACAATAGCTGTTTGTTTGTGCGATACCATAATATAAATAAGACGAGGGCTATCGCCGTCCCCACAAGCAATGGGACCGTGTTGCCAAGCACAAAGTCTGACATAGCAATAAGCACCTTTGTTGGAATCGGAAGCTCAGATTTCATGCGTGAAAACACCGTTGCGATGCGCGGCACCACAAAAGTCAAAATCAACGTAAACACTGCTGAAAAAACGACCAATATCATCATCGGGTATGCAAATGCCCCACGCACACGATCCATAAATTCCTGTTCTCGGCGATAGCTTTTTGCAAGCTCACGAAGCGTATTATCCAACGTTCCCGCTTCCTCTGAAGCGTGAATGATGTTGATACTTACTTTGTTAAATGTCTGAGGAAATTTTCCCAATGATTCATGCAGATGTAAGCCTTGATTAATATCATCTTTAACAGTTTGTAGCAATATTTTTTGCGAGCCCTTTGCATCTTCCAGTAGCGCATCAACGGTATCTAAAATAGAAATACCAGCCTTAAGCATCGTGGCAATATTGGAAAACAACGCGATTTTTTCATTTGTTCCCAAGTGTATCGATCCATTACTCATACATTCATGATATCAGATTGTTCCACCTGCCATGCCTAGTGCGCACTCGCGGCTTTGACTTTGGGCGCAAATATCCGCTATCATGATTGAGTATGGCGTACGCATCTGTTCTACCGACTGATCAACTCACTGCTCTTATCTTGCAAAGCGGCCTGGCCAAGCCCCAAGACTTGGAGGTGGCAAAAACGTTTGCTGCAAACAATCAAATGAGTTTTGAGCAGGCAATTGTCGAGAAAAATATTCTTACGGATGAGGTGCTTGGCGCAACTATGGCGCGCGCCTTGGGAATCCCCTTTGTCGCCCTCTCCAAGCTGTCGATTCCCGAGACCATCTTTCACATCGTGCCCGAATCGGTGGCGCGCAAACAAAATGTGATCCCCTTTGACCGTACCGCCGACGGCGTCAAGATTGCAACCACCAATCCTAAAAATACTGAGTTCTTTGCCCTCCTTGCCCAAAAAACAGGTGAAAAAATCATACCCCACATGGCCACTGCGCATGACATTCAAAATGCGTATCACATCTACCGTAAAGATTTGCAAAAAGCATATGCAATGCTGGTTCAGGAAGAAGGAGTTGATGGACAAATGTTTGATGTGGAGCCGCCAGTTGCGCGCATTGTAGATATGATTATTGAATACGCGTCGCAAGACAAGGTATCAGATATTCATATTGAGCCGCAGGAAAAAAGCGCGCTTATTCGCTATCGAATAGATGGCATCTTGCATGATGTGCTGACAATCAGCAAGGCAGTGCATGACCGCATCGTGACGCGCCTGAAAGTCCTATCGAAGCTGCGAACAGACGAACACATGGCTCCGCAGGATGGGAAAATTCGTATGAAAGTTGATGATGGCGATCTTGATCTTCGCGTCTCTATCCTCCCGATGACTGAGGGCGAAAAGGTAGTCATGCGCTTGTTGTCTTCGCACATGAGTCAAATATCGCTGGCTGATCTGGGAATCTCCCAACCAGACCTGGAAAAGCTGGAGCGTGCATATAGCAAATCATTTGGAATGATACTGGCCACTGGACCGACTGGATCTGGAAAAACAAGCACGATTTATTCGATCTTAAAAATGCTCAATACTCGTGAGAAAAACATCACAACAATCGAAGATCCAGTTGAGTATCGCATTCGTGGCGTCAATCAGATTCAAGTAAACACCAAGGCCAATTTGACGTTTGCTTCTGGCCTTCGCTCAATATTGCGCCAAGACCCGAATATCGTCTTTGTTGGAGAAATTCGTGATAATGAAACGGCCAGCATTGCTGTCAATGCCGCACTCACCGGCCACCTGGTGCTTTCAACACTCCATACGAATGACTCGGCAACCGCCCTTCCCCGCTTGATTGACATGAGTATTGAGCCATTTTTGGTAGCATCCACCGTCAATGTCATCATCGCCCAACGTTTGGTTCGTCGCATTTGCGAATCATGTCGCATCAGTTATCTCATCTCAGGCGATGATCTGGCCAAGCGCTTGCCGTTGGAGACCATCAACAAGCACTATGTGCTCAGTGGGCCAAATCGAGAGGTGCGTTTTTACAAGGGACAGGGCTGTAAGATATGTCACTTTACGGGATACAAGGGACGCATTGGTGTATACGAAGTGCTCGAAGTCACGCCGTCAATACGCAAGCTCATTATTGAAAAACAAGACTCCGATCAGATTCTCCAAATGGCCTTTAGCGAAGGAATGACGACGATGCTTGACGATGGCTTGGATAAGATTGCGCGTGGCATGACCAGCTTGGAAGAAGTGCTTCGCGTCACCAAAGTTGAATCAAGCGAAAGCGAACAAGTCCCCGTTCACGAACAGTAAGCGCGCACTCTCCATCAATCGGCCAGATGGACAACCTCAACCCCAGCACGGCGCAGTAGATCAATGCCTCCCGTGTCTTTTTCATGCGGCACATCGTATACCACACGCACAATGTGCGCATTTACGATCATCTTGGCACACGTGGTACACGGAGCATAGGTGGTGTAGAGAGTGGCGCCGCGCGTTGAAACGCCGTGCAATGCTGCCTGTATGATGGTGTTGAGCTCGGCATGAATACAAACACAGCTGTCTTTGGCTTCGCCAGACCCAATCTTTCCCTCGGCTCGAGCCTGACATCGATCACACCCTCCCTCATCGCAATTTGCAATTCCGTGCGGCGTTCCCGTGTAGCCTGTGGCAATAATGCGTGAGTCGCGCACCACAACTGCGCCGACCAGGGGCGGACGAATACAGTTGCCCCGCAATTTGACAACGTCTGCCAACTGCATGAAGTAATGATCCCAGTCTGGTTTGATATGTGTCATAGAAAAATAGTGTAGCAGTAAATCAGTGTCGGAGCGGCGGGACTTGAACCCGCGACCTCACGCCCCCCAGGCGTGTATTCTAGCCATCTGAACTACGCTCCGTATGCGCGTCCCGCACCAAAATCCTATTATACCACCCTCATTACAAGCATCAAAACCAACAAAAAAACCCCGCCGATTCGGGCGGGGCTTTTGAGACCGGAATGTATATAAAACCATTACGCGGCCTTGGGCATTTCATCCTCATCATCTGATGCAAGATTGTTTGCCATTGCTGTGACTTCGGCAAGCTTTGCCTCGATCTGACCTTTTGCATATGCGCGACCTTCACGGTCTTTTCGCATCCATGAGAAATAAGCTTTTTCAAGATTGGCTTTATCATTCTCGCCGATTCCGGCTGCAAATTTGCTGTTTTCAAAGGCTGCAGGATATGCTTCACCATTTGGACGCATCATGCTGCCGCTTGTTGAGTCACCCTCACCGCCACCTTTACCGCGGTTTAGACGACGAGCAACTTCACCAACGGCTCCGCCGGCTCCAATAAGACCTGTGCCAAACTTTAACAAGTCGGCTGCCTCGCTTCCTGTAGCTGGAAGCTCAGGAGGTGGAGGCGTTACGACCGGTGGGGTCTCCTCAGGTGGAGCTTGAACTGGCACATCAACTAATATAACGAGTGGCACTGAGAGATAATCAGACTTGGTATCTGTGCGTCCTTCAACGGTTGGTGGAACCTCCGCCGGTGTACATACCAACGCGAGCTTTCCTTCACCCGCATCTATCAAACGTACATCTTCCCAACGCTTATTGTGCTGATAGAAATCTCCACCTTCGCCACCTACTTGGTTTAAGGCCTTTTCAACAATTGCATCAATCTGCACATAGGTCTCACAAACCGGGCGACCATCTGGGCCGGCAAGCGCCACTTCAGGCAAGGTGACCCTTGAGACATAGGCTGTTTTACCGTCTTCTGTCGCCTTGAGCTCGGCCACGCCACCGCTGGTGATGAGAGGTTGAGCAACATTTTCATTAAAGCCCTTTGTTGAACCCTGATCGTGCACCGCAATGACCGCTTGTTCAGCAAGCTTTTCGCAGCCTGCTTTTGGCACCAAACTCTGCTCGATGCTTCCGCCTGCCTTATACATATCGTCGCCTGCCTCAGCAAGATCTCCAAACGTACCAAGAGCATTGCCATCAGCATCCTTGAAGGTATACGATACACTTTCGGCAATCATAGCGGTATTTTCTACCTTGCACGCTTCGACTTTTGTGCCGCCTGGCGTGGTGATCTCAAACATTCCACCCTGATACTTTTCTGGGGTGGCCGTTGGGATCTCGCCGACTGTTCCTTCGACCGGATACGTGGTCGTTTGAATCACGTCTTCCTGTTTCATACCCCAGTTCATATTTGCGGCAAGCTCATATCCATCAAAGCTCTTTGTAGCAGCGTCGGC
>CAYUJW010000055.1:4631-5187 GCA_964445135.1 uncultured Gammaproteobacteria bacterium | reverse complement strand
TTGGCTGATCATAGCGATCAAGTGCTTAAATATCACACTGCCACTCACCTGCTTCACCAAGCACTCTTTGATGTGATAGGGGGCGATGTTCGCCAAGAGGGATCAAATATCACCGGTGAGCGTTTAAGGTTTGATTTCTTCACCACAAAGACCATTGATAAAACAAGCGACATGGAGCGTGTTGAGAAAATCATCAACGAAAAAATTAACGAAAAACTCCCGATGAGATTTAAGCTCATGGATAAAAAAGATGCTGAAAAAGTGGGAGCACGTTCGTTTTTTCGTGAAAAATACCCCGATCGTGTGAAGGTATATTATATAGGTGGCACAGATGATCAGCCAGAAACAGCCTACTCCAAAGAGTTTTGTGGAGGACCACATGTAAGCAACACCTCAGAAATCGGCGCGCTTACGATCCAAAAACTTGAGAAGATCGGCTCCAATCTTTACCGAATCTATGCGAAATAAATAGATGGTTATGAACGAGAGTGGATAAGGTTATAAAGTTGCAGGTTGTGACGTTCATGGCCGAAGCAACTTGCACATCAGCCGCAAC
>CAYUJW010000055.1:2501-4621 GCA_964445135.1 uncultured Gammaproteobacteria bacterium | reverse complement strand
CTAACTCTACTCTTTATCAATTTACTACTTACCATTTCCTCCACTTAACGTTTATTGCTTGACTTCTGCTTCGCGTTTTTCTACTATTACGCCATATGGCAACAACTAAAAAAACCGCCTCAACCAAAAAGCGAGTTACTCGCACAACCCCCGTTAGCGCATCGTCAGAACCAGTCATGCATGATGCACCAGTCGTAGTTACGCAGCCACAAAACCAAACGAACAAATTCCTCGTCGTACTCGTTGTTGCTTTGATACTTTTTTGTGGATACTTGTTTAAAGAGGTGAGTTCGCTGAAGGCAAACCCGGCAGCAACCGGCCAAGCACAGCAAGCTGCGCCAGAATCAATTGACGACAAGGTTGTAAAATCATTCCTTACGGACGATCGCATTGTTGTCGGAGATAAAAATAGCAAAAACATAATTCTTGAAATCAGCGACACCAGCTGCCCATTCTGTCATGTTGCGTCAGGAAAAAATCCAGAACTCGTGGCACAAATGGGTGAGCAATTTAAAACAGTCGCAGAAGGCGGATCCTACACTCCTCCTGTTCCTGAGATTAAAAAACTCGTTGATGCAGGAGAAGCGGTCTATGTCCATATGTTTGGAAGTGGTCATGGAAATGGCTTTTTGGCAGCTGAAGCATTGTATTGCGCCAATGATCAAGACCAATTTTGGCAAGCACATGATAAGCTCATGACAAATGCTGGCTACACCTTGTTAAATGATCAGATCAAAAATGATCGCACACAGGCTGCCACACTTGCCGAGTTTTTAGCCCCTGAGATTGATCAGGCATATATGAGCGAATGCTTAAGCAGCAAGAAATTTGAAAGCCGCGTCACACGCGACGTATCAAAGAATGCGGAGCTCTATTTTAGCGGAACACCACATTACGTCGTAAACGGCAAAATCTTTGGAGGAGCCGTTGACTTTAACGCAATGAAGGCAGAGCTCAAGTAATATAACTAAGCCATCAATAATTTGCCCCGACATGGATTGACATATGTGGAACACACCACAAGCTAATCCGGCCGGGGCATTTTTATGACTGCGGCAATATATTTGCAATAGTTTGCGCGCTTCATGTACACTATTGGCGATATGAAGCACCCAATTCAACGCCTGAGCATAAATTCACAAACATTTCGTTATATTGACACAGGAGAAAATACGAATTCTGTTCCACTTATCATTGTGGCAGGCTGGAACCAAACGATCGAGGTTTGGAAAGACGCAATTGAGGAGCTTGAAAAATTAGGAAAGCGCGTTGTGATGATAGAAGCTCCCCACGGAATAACTGGCAATATCACAACGTACGATGAGCCAATAAATAGCATTCCACTCATCATGATTCAAAAGGCGCAGGCACATATTGCCCTACTTGAGCATTTGAAGATTACACGCGTTGATGTGATTGCTCAATCTCAGGGTGGAATTGATGCGCTTGTTGCCACGCTTTTGAAACCAAATGTATTTCACAATATCATCATATTTAACCCGGCGGGGATGGTTGGCGCCGACCAACTCCCCTTCTTGCTCGGACGATTTACCTTGGAGGCAATGCGCGACATTCTCACACACGCCAAACAACTACCAGGTGACATGCGAAATAAAATCAATCAACGCATCGCATTTCAAGCATTAAAGCATCCATTTAAGTCAACGCGTTCAGCTCATGCAATTACAAAAATTAGATTAGAACAGTTGATTGAACTTATACGAGTCAAGTGTCAGTCGCAGATTGTATGTATTGCAGGAGAAGATGACACCCTCTTTCCGATTGATAAAATGCGCACTCAGGCATCACTAAAATCACTTGGCGGTTTTTTGACAGTTAAGGGCAATCATGTTGCAATTTTCAGACATCCTGCGATATATATGAATCTTGCATATCACATGCTGGCTGCGATGCGCCAACTTGAGGTGATTAATAAGTAGCAGCAGGTAGATGATAGAGACGACTATATTTTGTGGAAATATAGTCAAGATAGTCTGCAACATTAAGGGTAATTTGGGATTTTTTCATTAAGTCAGCGGGCGTATATCTACTTCCATGTTGGTGAATGTGCTCGCGAAGCCACGACGTAATTGGGCCAAATTCAAGCGTATTCAGACACG
>CAYUJW010000055.1:0-2401 GCA_964445135.1 uncultured Gammaproteobacteria bacterium | reverse complement strand
TCAATTTGCGTACGAAGAAGGATGTGCATATTATAGGTGACTTCATCGGCCTCAACTCTAATCAGTCCTGGTCGAACATGATTTGCCATAATTGCAAGCTTTGAATCATCAATTGCCAACTGGGGAAAATGGGCAATAAGTATTGGATGAAGAGCTGATAACATAGTCGGGTCCTTGCCTACCATATTTTCGAAGAAACGAGATTGTGACTCGTGAACACCAAGCGAAACACCGGTAGCAAACGGAGTGCCTGCATAATCCGGGTCAATCCCCAACTCATAAAGTGCATGTCCCCCCTCATGCATTGTTGATGAATATGATGAAAGCCAATCCTGCTCGTCATATCGAGTTGTAATGCGAACGTCATCAAATCCAAGTGTTGTCGTAAATGGGTGCGGCGACACATCAAGCCTTCCGCGCATAACTGGATATCCCATAAGCTCCAGCATATGGTGGGATAATTTCTCTTGCCTCGACAAGTCGTAGGTGTGTTTGGAAGCATTATGAGAAGCAGTTGCGTCTTGATGTGTGGAGGAGGCAACAATTGCCCGAATCATGTTTGAAAGTGGGCCCTTTAACTGTTTGAACATTTGCTCAACCTGTTTGTAGGTAAGCTCTGGTTCATATAGATCAAGCAGCGCATCATAGGGGTCATCATCATATCCAAGCTCATGAGCAATATCTTGCTGCAATTTTACGATCTTGACTAAATGTGGAGCAAACGCTTCAAAATCATTGGCCGTACGTGCCGCATGCCACACAGAAAATGCTTCTGATGTAACGCGTGAATTTTCAACAACGAGCTTTTGTGGGACTTTAAGATAAAACTTTGCGCGCACCCCCAAGACTCGGACAATGTCTTGCTCAACCGGAGATAATTGTGAACGATCTATGCTTTGTAAACGCGCTTTAAATTCGGGGTTGTTGTATGCTCGTGAAATATACTCGGTAATTAATGCGGACTGCTCAGCTCGTGATTGAGCAGCAGATGGGGGCATGTAGGTGTTTTGATCCCACCCAAGAAGCGCCTGAATATGCTCCAGTTTCTCAATTTCCGAATAGGCGCTTAATAACTTTGCAACTTCTTTATTCAATATCTTCATCTCTCCCAATTGTACAAAATCATAATTAATAATGTTTTAAAATGAAACGCTCGTGTGACATTGCTATAAAACTGGTAGGATGGCTGTATGACAATTGTACAAACACCAAATAAATTTCTCATGCTTGCCCTGGCAAGCGCGGTGCTTGCTGCCGCAACAACTGGCACATTACAAACATTTGGTGAAACCCTCTATATCATAGCGATTATCATTTGGGCCTATCTTGAAGCCGCAGATGGTGTAAATCTTTTTCGAAAAGTGCTCGGGTGGGCAGTGATAATCTGGACCTTTTATTCGCTCTACATGCAACTGAGTTAGCCTATGTCTACTTCCCCACACCAAATGATTCGCATACAAAAACGCAATCGTACGCTTGAGGATTTTGACAAAAACAAGATCGTCCGCGTTCTTTGTGCGGCCGGGCTCAATGAGAAAGATGGCGAGCGCGTGGCAGAAAATGTAGCGCAACACATTCACAAATTACATGATTCGGTCGTTGCCTCCACAACAATCCGAGATTTGGTTCAAGCTCAATTGAACGAAATTAATACCAATGTCGCCAACCTTTTTCGTTGGTATGAAAAGACCAAGGAAGCACCGGCTGACATTGAGAACTTATAGTGCACATTTACGACACACGCTTTCCACAATGAAAAAGCCATACGATCTTGCAGTTATTCTGGGTACACGGTTTGATGAGCATGAACGGTTGCGCCAAGATCTAATCGACAGACTTGATCGAGCAACTGAGCTCTACAAGCAAGGGGTAATAAAAAAAATTATGGTGAGCGGTAAGTGGAGTATTTGGTATGACTGGCTCAGCATTACACCCCAAACAACGGAAGCACATCTTATGAAGCAGTACTTGCTTGATCACGACGTTCGAGCCAGAGATGTCATCATGGAAACCTATTCAAAAGACACAATAGGCAATATCTATTATCTTCGACGATATCTGGATTCGCACCCGCAGTACAATAACATTCTCATTGTCTGCGCATCGCAGCGTGCTTTGCGCGTTAAGTTTCTTGCTTCACACATCCTGCCAACCACCCTTACCGTTTCTTATTGCTTAGTTGATGCCCCAAATGATGAGGCCAGCTCGCTTGGGTCTGAGCAGCAAATACTCAATGAACAAAGGTACTTATTCAAACAGCAATCCTTTGATATAAACACCTTTCTCTCATCTTCGCTGTATCAAAATCCGTATTATACGAACCAGGCAAAACAGGTGGAAAGTGGAGAGCGAAGAAATGAGCTCGTTGACTAAAATCCTAAATGTGACCCCAGGGGGATTC
>CAYUJW010000054.1:0-5547 GCA_964445135.1 uncultured Gammaproteobacteria bacterium | reverse complement strand
CGTTTTTGAAAATGAAAAAGTTTGACATCGCGGCGCTTGAAAAAGCATTTTCAGGCGAGTGACAGGAGCTATTGAGCTCATCCCATACGGGTAGATCCACATAACACAATACGTGCGTGCTCAGAAAGCGTGAGCCAGCTTTGTCACTTCAGCCGATTGTCAGGACACCTAGGTATCATGTGCATATGAAGAAATGGATACCGATTATGATGGCGATGTCCATGATAGGCTTCGCATTGTGGTTTCAAGTGCGTGGTGAACAGAAATTTGGCGCACCTCCCTACTTCGCCGATGCTCCAGAACGTTATCATACACAAGAAGATGAATATGCCAATTGGGTACGACCAACGGGCCCGCTCAAAGTAGGGCTACAAGTAGGTCATTGGAAGACTCAGGAAATGCCAGATGAGCTCGCACGTATTCGCGATAGCGGAGGTGGAACAAGCAATGGAGTAGTTGCCGAATGGGAAGTGGCTCTCAAAATTGCCACACTTACTAAAGCGCGACTTGAGAAGGAAGGAGTACATGTTGATCTGTTGCCAGCCACCGTGCCGCCTGAATATTGGGCAGATGCATTTGTGTCAATTCATGCTGACGGAAGTCTCAATCCAACCACTTCAGGATACAAGGTTGCTGCACCGCGGCGCGATATGAGCGGCATGTCTGACGAACTCGCAGATATATTAGAAGAGACATATGGCGAGGTGACAAACCTCCCCCTTGACCCCAATATTACCCGCAACATGACTGGTTATTATGCGTTTTCTGCACGGCGATTTCGCCACGCAATTCATCCGATGACAGCTGCGGCAATCGTCGAAACGGGATTTTTAACAAATCCGATTGAAGCTCAAATGCTCATTCACAATCCTGAATTGCCAGCTCGCGCGTTAACCGAAGGACTCATGCGATATTTACGCACAGTTGAGATCGGGTGAGATTAGATATCTTGGATGTAATATCGTATGTCTTCGCCACCTACTTCAAGCAGATTGTAAAGAAAGGTGATGTCTTCGTCACTATGCCGAACGCACCCGGAACTCCCTGCGTCCGCTGATGCGAGTTTGGTCGGATCTGCTCCCACGCCATGCAAGCCAAAATACCCAACTGTCACCCAATCACATTGACCATTACATTCCAGATATGGGGTTGGTCCATATGGCCATTCATCTGATGTTGGGATATCAAGCGTCAAAAAATACGGGCCAGTTTCTGGATTATCAGAAGGTTCTTTTGCGACTATATTCCAGTACTTACGACCAACAAGCTGAGGAAGCGGTGTGGGGCGCTCACCTGGAATACCTACCTTGACGGAAAACTCTTTTACTAAGCTTGATGAAGCCACTTCGCCCGGCACGCCCTTATAAAGAAATTCTTTATTTGACGTGCGATGAAGCATAAACCAGTACTGTTGCGGCGGGGCGTATGCTGATTTCACCTCGCTCTTTGCGCTCGTGCGAGTTGATGCAACAATCGCAAGAATGGTCGCGCAACAGAGAAGAAAGAGTCCAATAAGATATGAGCGTTTCATAGGTGAGAAAAGATAATTATACCTTACTCAACACACCATCATTTTTCCAGAAATACCCACCGCGCGTACATAATATTTCACACACATCTTGTGTCGCGCAATTTATACTACCTATATATGAAAATTAAAAGCGTGTCATCACTGACCTGTTTTGTAAAAAACCTCGACGCCACACGGGCATTTTACGAAGTACTTGGATTTGATTTTAAAAAAATTGAATCGACACATATCACTGGATACATCAATTGGTTTTCGATAGAATTTATCGCCATCGACTCAATGCAGTCTGAAGAATTCAAAGAAGAAGCAGAAGCCACTCCGAAAGGTTCTGGAATATATATCAACTTGAGCGTTGATGATGTGGACGCGGTGCATCGTGAATGCATTGAGCACGGACTCAAGCCTTCAAGCGAACCGCGTGACTGGCCGTGGAAATCTCGGGAGTTTGCGATACGTGATCCTGACGGCTACAAGCTGGTGTTTTTTAAGAAGCGATAAATCTCGCAGCACCTGACTTCATGATTGTGCAACTGCGCTATAGCCTATCGTTCCAATGCGCACAATGATTGCCTCAACATCGATTACGTCGGCATCATAGGTGACCTCTGTCGTTTGAGCAGCATAACTTGTTTTACAAGACACAACACCCGCCAGATCCTCAAGATCAAAGTCAATATTCATAGCGCACGCCGTGCAGTGCATACCGGTTATGGAGAGTTTTGCAACAATTATTTGACTCATATGACTTCAATAATTCCGGTATACATCCCCATTGAACACGTAAACGGAATCTGCCCCTTGGCGCGCGGGGTAAAGGTAAAGGCAAATTGCTCATTTGGCTGGAGATTGTGACTGATACCAAGTGTTGGAATGCGGAATGCCGAAGCACAAGTATACGCATCCTGAGCGTCAAGCGTCACCGTGACGGGAACATCTTTTCGGACTTTAAAATATCCAGGCGAGTATCCCCTTGAGCTAATGGTGATTCGTACTTCTTGTTTTACAGTCGCGTCTTGTGTCAACGCCGCGCCCGTCAAGGAGCGCATCATATTCTGGAAGGTATACGGCGAAGCGGCAGCCGTCAGCGCCCCGTTAATTGACGCAAGTCCTAAGTACAAAACGGCAACTGCCGCGACCGTTAAAAAGCGAGTCCGGTAGTTATCTCCAAGTGTTGAAGTGAGCCACCCCACGCCAAAGAATAATGGCGAGGTCCCCGCAACAAATGCTGCCATGATCGCCGCGCCCTGAAAAGGACTGGCGGATGCAATAGCCAACGCTTCCATGGCAAGCGTGGTTCCGCAGGGAATAAATATCGTCATCATTCCAAGCATCGCGGGCGCAAATGCAGCCTCGCTTTTTGATTGATGTTTTACTTTTCGCAGTAAAAATCGGGGAGGTTGAATGACTACATAGCGAAAGATTGGATGCACGTCAAGCAAGTTGAGGGCAATTGCAATCATGTATAATCCGGCCACCACCTGCATGGCAATTTGAACTGACTCGCTGATACTTATTGCGCCCCCCACAAATCCAAGCAGGGCGCCAAAGACGGTATATGTAAGCAACTTTGCCAACAAAAATGCGAGCGTTGGAAAAATGGGATTTTTGGAATTGACCCTACCTTTTACTTCGGCTGATTCACGTGCTGCAATAACAGAAGCTAAAAGTCCGCCTTGCACGGCCAAACAGGTGAGTCCTCCAACAGTCAGACCGGTCAGAAATATAGTAAATAAGTCCATAGATTTAGATAGTCGTTTTCTTAAGCAGCAGCGAATTTCCAACAACTGATATTGAGCTTGCCGCCATGGCGACTGATGCAAATATTGGACTAAGTAAGATATGCCATGTTGGATAGAGCACACCCATGGCAACCGGGATCAGCAGCACATTGTATCCAAACGCCCAAAACAGATTCATTTTTATTGTTCGCATTGTTTTTCGAGAAAGCTCAATTGCCGAGGTGACAGAACTCAAATCACGATTAATAAGCGTAATATCTGAAGACTCAATGGCAACATCAGTTCCCGACCCCATCGCAATCCCAACATCGGCGGCCGCCAAAGCAGGCGCATCATTTATTCCATCGCCAACCATGGCGACTATTCGCCCTTCACTTTGGATCTTTCGCACTTCTGCTTCTTTTTGATCAGGAAGCACCTCGGACAAGACGCGGGTTATTCCAACCGCCTGGGCAATTGCATGTGCCGTTTGCGCATTGTCCCCCGTCATCATCACCACTTCAATGCCACGTTTTTGAAGGGCAGCAACAGCTGATTTGGCTGAGTCTTTGATCGTATCGGCCACGGCCACCAAGCCCACTAACTTCCCCTCGACTGCCAACAACATCACTGTCTTCCCTTCTTTCTCCAACTGTTTAATCTGTGAAGTGTGTGTGTCAATTGCGACACGTTCACGCGTAGCAAGACGACGATTTCCAAACGAAATATGTTGTGAATCAATCATGCCCGTCACACCATGACCGGCGACCGCCTTAAATTTGACCACCTCACGAAGTGGCGCTTTTTGGGAGGTTGCATATTTGACGATCGACTCAGCGAGAGAATGCTCTGAGCCTGACTCAATTGATGCAGCATACGTGAGTACTTTTTGTTTGTTCATGGTGCCAAGCTCGACAACATCAGTCACCTCAGGCTTGCCTTTGGTCAGCGTTCCTGTTTTATCAAAAATAACGGTATCGATCTTGTGTGCAATTTCCAGGCTTTGCGCATCCTTTATCAAGATGCCATGCGTGGCGCCGATTCCGGTCCCGACCATAATAGCCGTCGGAGTCGCCAGCCCCATAGCACATGGACACGCAATAATAAGCACCGATACCATGTTCAAGAGGGCTAAAAGCAATGCGGGATTTGGCCCAAAAATATACCAAATAACAAATGTTGCAATAGCCAACATTATCACAACCGGTACAAAATATGAAGATATGGTGTCTGCAATTCGCTGAATGGGGGCCTTTGATCCTTGCGCTTCTTGCACTAGTTTGATAATTTGTGAAAGCATCGTGTCTTCCCCAATGCGAGACGCTTCGTACGTAAATGTTCCCGTTTTATTCATCGTCGCCCCAACCACGGTGTCCCCAACATACTTATCAACCGGGATGCTTTCCCCCGTTATCATCGATTCATCCACTGAAGATTCTCCGCTCACAATCTTTCCATCCACGGGAATCTTCTCGCCTGGTCTGACGCGAATTTGGTCTCCCATTACCACGTTCTCAATCGGGATATCAAGCTCCTGTCCGTCACGTATGACACGCGCAGTCTTCGCCTGCATACCAATAAGTTTTTTAATGGCTTCTGAAGTTTGACCTTTGGCACGCGCTTCAAAATAGCGCCCCAGAAGAATGAGTCCAATGACAATTGAGGAAACGTCAAAATATGGCATCACGTCCATCCCAAGCCTCATCACAATGTGGGGAAATGCAGTGACAAATATTGAATATACAAATGCAACAGTTGTGCCAAGTGCAACCAACGTATCCATGTTCGCAGTTCGATTGCGAAGTGCGAGAATGGTGGCTTGATAAAACCCCCAACCGGCCCACAGCTGCACGGGGATCGCGAGGATAAAGTGAACCCAATAGTTATGAAGAATGGTAGGGGCCGTATTCATAAGTCCCGGAAAACTTCCCCACAAAATAAGCGCCCCCAAAACAAGACTAACCACTACCTTTGACTTGAGCCGGCGCATTTCTCCCTCACGATCCATTTTCTCTTGATCAATCGATTTGTCAGTTGAATCAGTTCTTATTCGATATCCAACGCTCGCCACGGCACGTACCATTTGAGCCTCATCACATACCGAAGGATCATAAGAGACAGTTGCTTTTTCAGTGGCCAAATTCACCACCGCATCCTCAACGCCTGCCGTTCTTTTTAAAGATTTTTCAATGACTGCCACGCACGAGGCGCAATGCATGCCCACAACCGGATATGTTTTTTTAAGTATTGACATGTTTAAGTGACGATAATCTTCCCATGAAACATATTCATTCCACA
>CAYUJW010000053.1:0-6035 GCA_964445135.1 uncultured Gammaproteobacteria bacterium | reverse complement strand
AGAATGGTATTTTTGGCAGGCACATTTGTCGTGCCGCTTTTTTATCTTTTTGCAACAAGCTTACTGGGGGAAATTCCCGCGCTGACACTGACAGTTGCAGCGCTCATTTTGTGGTCGCGAAAACATTATTTTGTCGCAGGCATACTCATGGCCATGGCTGTCATGACCAAACAAACCTATGCGCTGGCCGTGGTTGCGATGCTTATAGAGGCAGTTATATCGCAGGTGAAATACTCAAAACCAATGGCGCGTCAGACTGGGTGGATTCCGTTTATCGGTGCATTTTTATGCATGCATGGACTGTGGGCACTCTATCAAATGGTGACTGTCGGATCATTTGCAAATTATCTGCAATTGGTGAATGCCGCCGCTGATTGGGCCCGCAGTCAGACATCCCCGCGCCCCGACCTGATCCAATCCAAACTTCACATGATTTCACAAATTCTTCACATCGATAGCACCATACTTCTTGGCATGTCAACGCTTGCGGCATACCAAAGCCTAAGGATGTGGGCCACCTATACGATACGGGTTTTGAGCATTCTCATGGTTGGATGGATGATATATATACTAACGCTTGGCGCAACTGCCTGGTATCGCCACCTCTTTCCACCTCTTTCCATTCTGCTAATCGTCATGGCACACCACGTACAATACCTGAAAGGCGCGAGTATAAACAGTAAGTATATTCTCTTGCTCATTCTGCCAGTTGCACTCAGCATTCAATCTTTGGTTTTTCATAATCCTCTTGATCATTTTGCATATCTGACACGTGCTCAAAATTTGCTATTTCTTGATCACCGCAATCGTCCATATCTTCGCCCAAAACAAATACTACTTCATCAGCAACAAGCAGCCTCATTTATCAAGTCGATCCCTCACGCACAAGTGATTGCTGGCTTGGGCTGGTACAACACACCGCAACTTGCCTACCTTGCCAATCGTCGTATTTCACGCGACCCAACGCGCGCCGATTATGTAATCGTCGATATATATGCGCGATATCTGAATGAACAGGGAGTGGAGGATTTTATGAAAAAATACCCATTTAAATCACTCGTGTTTGAAAACCCATCCTACGCAATCTACATGACATCACAAGTATCAAGTTGCCGCCTCACAGAAGAATAATTTCCCCATGCATCTTATGACAATTCTTGCGAAGTGAGAATGTGGGGCAGAATAGTGCGCAAATCTCCATCCTCAACAACCACATCTGCGGCAGCTCTCAATCCCTCACGAACACCTGACATGCCGCCATAGAGAATAAATCTCTCGCTCACCCCTTCAGTTCTAATCTCAGCATCAGTTGATCCATCACCAATATTCACAATCGCACCTTCTAATCCAAGGCGCCGCAACAAGCGCGGTTTGCCACCGGTATATGCGAGCTCATTGTCCGGATCAAATCCGCAAAAATGTCCACTCTCAAACCACATCGTATTTGCATGCACGCGATCCGGCACAATTCCAAGCTCAAGCGCCAAAGGTACTATTGCGTCGGTAAATCCTCCAGAAACCATTCGCACATCTTTTCCTAATTCGTGCAATCGATAAATTGTCTCACGAGCGCCCCACACCACGCCCTCAATATATTGCTCGGCCAGCCACTCCATCTCCTTGCGTGTTGGCGCCAACATATCAAGGCGTCTTGTCAAACTTCCGTGAAAGTTGCCTCCATTCATTCCGCCTTCCGTAATGGCGCGAACCTGCTCGCCCATGCCCTTTGCCTGCGCCAACACATCTAGCCCTTCAATCGAAAGAGTGCCATCAACATCAAAGACCACGTGAGAAAAAGGACGCACAACTTCATGTTCATTTCTCATAAGCTACGTTGATTCTTTCATCACATTTAATAGAGGTGGGAAATGATAATTTCATAAAGACTTGTCAAAGATGCGATAGAAATATGTTCGTGGGTTGTGTGCACTTCACGCGCACCATTTCCTATGTTAATTGGGGTAATTCCCCATTCGGCCAAAATATTAAAATCTCCAACTGAATATACTCCTTGAGTCACCACTTCGTGTCCGGCGCGTTGCAAGATTTTTTTTGTGTGCGCCACGTGCGCTTTGGTGAGCCGGTATCCAACACAGTAGGGGAAGAGCTCAATTGATGATTTCGTACCAAAACGCACATCAAGCTCACGCACTTTCTGCTGGATTGATTGCATGAATGTGTCATGTTCTTTTTGAGAAAAAGTACGGATCTCGCCGGTGAAATAAATTGACTGGGGGACGCTATTGTAGCTCTCTCCCATGCGAACTATGGCGATATTTGTTATGGTGTTTCGTGTTTTGCGAGGTGGAAATGTACGTGCAAATGCCTGAAAAAAATGCAGTGGATGAATGGTATCTTTTGTAATGCGCCCAACATGTCCACCGGGCGCAGTAGCCGTCACGGCATATCCTGAAACATAGGGTGCGGCCGTCACAATTGTTCCAATTGGCAAGCTAATATCGGCAATCAACGCAGTTGATGATTTAATTTTTTTGCGTGAAAATTCTCGCAACCCTCCGTCTGTTTCTTCACGAACGGTAAATAAGATTTCAAATGCACGATGTGCTTTGCCTGAAGTTTTGATGTGTATGTATGCTTCAAGCATTGCGGCGACTGCGCTTTTATCATCTGCACCCAATACTCCCTGTCCATCTGAGTAAACAACGCCGTCTTTTACCATTGGCACCTGATCCCCTGCGGGTTCAACAGTATCAATATGTGCGCACAACAAAAGCGGCTCACCGTACCCAGATTCTGATACATAGATATTCCCGGCTGCATCAACATGCACCTCATCCGTCACATATGGCGCAAGACGCTTGAGTATGTATTCGCGAACGCGCGCTTCACGTCCTGATGGACTGGCAATCGAACACAACGAAATAAAGGTATCTGTTACGTTATTCATAATCCTTGATAAAAACTATACACTCTCAAAACATCATCAGTCGTCAATCGAGAGCCAAGCGGCACTTCAACCGGCTCGCCACCGCGCTGCACATGAAGTCGGCGCGCAGCGCATTGAAAGTCGGCGGCAGCTTCCTTTGACGAAACCAGCAGCGTACAGGGAATAAGGTTTGTTTGTCCCTCCCGCGCACCTTGCTCTGAGATTAAAACAGTCGGCTCAGGCGCATGCTCAATATTTGGCGCGCGGCGCTTTTGCTCACAACTATGACCATCATCCAGCCCTCGCGCAGAATATGCGCATGTTAAACCTGCTAAGTAGGGAAAATCTTCCCAGTCAACCGCCTCCATAAGTGGCGTCGCCTCAGGTCCAGTTTTTTCATACAGACGTTTTATAGCCGCATTTTCTGTTGTCAAATACCCAACCGATTGATCGCCCCAGCGCGTGCGCATACGTTTAAATCGCTCAATTGTTCCAATTGCACCAACACCCGCTTTTCGCAAATCAGAGCGGACAATGGAATTTGCAAACTCAACAAGCTGTCGTCCGCCAAACGCCTCTTGCTGCGCTTGGTTAAACTGTTCAAGGATCAATCCGTAATAGGCAACGCGCTCATCCTCCAGCAACACCACTGCATTCCCGCGTTCAAAATGCGCAAGCAATTCGTCTTCTGGGCGCTCATACATAGTGCCTGGATATTTTTCATTGTGCTCTCGTACATATCCTGCAACCTGTCCTACCCATTCTCTTTTTTGCTCACTACATATTGCGCTTGGTATATCCACCACGCGAAGAGGCGTGTGATCAATTGGAACGATCGCAGGCTGTGTGCGAAGCTCTACACGCGTCTCATGTCCAATACCTTCCAATAGATGTGTCATGGTGATTATCCCAATGAACAAAACGAAAAAGAAGAGGGAATGTATAGGTATTTCCTTAGTGCGATTGGCATTACCTCGCATCAGGCATATCTTCCTTTCTCTTGTTTTGGGAAAAAAGGGTGAGTACACCGTACTTAACAATGAAGAATCATTAGGTCGGTTGTCGAGCTGCATTTCACTCACTCATTGCAGCTTCTCTTGATATTTGAGCCTTTAGTGTAGTGGCTATAAAATCAGCTGTCAATAGAAAATATGCAGTGGGCGCCACGGCCATCTCCGGGCGCCCCTCCTGATGGTTACCCCATTAATACGCGAAGCCATTGGAGCTGTACATTGGTGGCTTTGCCTTCAGTGGCATGATTCCATCCTCGGGAATTACCCGACTCTCTGCGGCGGGGCGAAATGACGCGTGACGCGCCTGAGCCAAGACGACTGCCATCCCCAGCTGACCCACTGCCTCATTTGGCGTTTGGGCACCTGCCTCGTGGCCCGGCCCATCTGATGACTCAATTGGTCCATTGACCTCAATATCTGCAGCCAGCGCACCAAATACTGGCATTCCCTCAACTACAACCATCTTTGGACGCCGAGCGCCCGATTCATGTGTGCTCATAGTGAACTTTTTCATAAATTAATAAATTGAAAACCCCCGCCGGAGCAGGGGTGCATTGCTGAAATTTGTGTGTCAAATACATCAGCTTGCGCCCTCGCCCAAGGCAAGTTGCGCAAACCACATATACTGTGAGACAAACTGTTTCATTACTGGAAATGATACACAGGTGGCACACAAACATCAAGCCCCCTTAATTTGCAACTGAAGGGCGCATTTGCTACAATCGTTCTCGACCATGAATCATCATTCCCAAACATTTACCATCTGTGCATACGCGGCGTGCGGCGCGTGGGCTATGTGGTAAGCGGGAAGTGAAATACATGCAATTTTCCCGCCCCCAACAGAGGCGGGTTTTTTCGTTTATGAAAGAATCACCTAAATTTTCCGAATCAAACGCTTACCACCAATACGAACTGGTCACTGGCCTCGTTTCATATATCCAACGCGTGCGTGGCGTAGATTGCACGACGTACTCAACGTATGCACAAACCCAGGCCGGGTGCATATTGGGGGTTGAGACGACGCAGCTTCACACGCCTCAATCAAACGGTCCTGAGCTTTCCACGACGTGTCGAGTAATCACCCCATATATTCAAGGAGATATTGAACTTGAAGCAGATTGGCTGGCGACCCCAAGTTGCGACTCGTACCGATACATTGCCCACGATGGACAATCAAGCTTGAATGATGCGCACGCCGTTTTCAAGCAGCTCAGCTTCGATGTTTGGGGCACAGCTATTGAGCTTTCTGAACTACCGTACCGCAGCCTTGATCTGGCCACACACCGCCACATGCAAACCCAACTTCCCAGGCGCAGTCGAGCAGGTGGCCAAACTGATCAGCACCTGGTTCTCTCCACTTCACATTCTGCTGGCCATGCTCCGGAGGAAACGTCAGTCAAACTGATTACCCCCGCTGCTACACACAAATACATTTGGACGACGAGAGGGTGCGAACACACTGTCGCAGACTCTACACCAGCCGCGCCCCGTGAGGGTCGAATTATTCAAAGCCTGTGGAATGAAGCATTCTGTTGCATGGAAGATGAGACGACTGAAGGACGCCCCCTTCAGCCATGGCCACAACTCCTACAGCTGTGCGAACAAAACCTCGTATCTGTCTTGGCTCGAGCGGGCGAGCTCGCATAGCCCACTGTAATGATTTAGTTTGATATAATATGCTATATGGAACAGGGGAGTAAAGCACCACTGAAGGAACGCGCAAAAGAACTCTGGCTCAAGTCAGATCGGATCATTGGTATTGCTGCACTCGCGTTTGCGGGATTTGGTGTGGCCGTCGCAAACCCCGCAATAGTGACGGGGGGATTAACGGTGGCCGGCGCGCAAGGCGTTGAGTATGGATTTAAAAAAGCATATTTTAATCGTCGCGCAAAGCATCCTGAAAAACCAGGAATGATGAAGCGCCTTTTTACGGCGGGACAATCTTCCAAAACATCATAGTGCGCAAATGTATATCATTATTCGATTATTCGAATAATCGAGTCATACATGAGCATCCACTCGCAACCATCAACTATCAACCAGTAACCCGTAACCAGTAAACCCGTAACTATCAACAATCAACTAATTATGAAAGAACGAACTACATACAAAGAATATCGCGAGCAGGGGAAAGG
>CAYUJW010000052.1:0-6049 GCA_964445135.1 uncultured Gammaproteobacteria bacterium | reverse complement strand
GCATCACGAACAATACCGATCGTAGGCAATTCTCCCCACTATATACTTGAGATGAGTAAATAATTAATACATACTTACGTTTTGATAGAACGTGATGTTGTAGTCTGAGCCCATTTTGAGAATTGATATCACATCAAACACCATGCGTTGTGATGTGGAGTGTCCGTGGCGCAATAGGTAAAGCCAGGCTGCTTTTTTTAAATGTTGCACTTTCCATGGACGAACTGCCTCATAAGGCTGGCCGTGCTGCACACCACTTCGAGTCTTGACTTCAACAAAATGCCACACACCCTCCTTTTGAGCGACGATATCAAGCTCTCCCATTCGCGCATGGTAATTGCGTGCAATAATCTGATATCCAAGCCGCCTCAGGTAGTCTGCCGCCAAATCCTCGCCGGTCATTCCAAGCACCCGCGTGCTCTTCTTGGGATTTGTGATTGTCATAATCTGATTATTATGGACCACAAAAGACTGGTAGTTCGTGACAAACGGTGTCATGATTCATGACAAATATGGAGTTAGCATGGGGGGGAGCAATGCGCCCGGGCCTTGTATAAAGAAGGGGTGCTTAGGCTTGTGATGCGTACTGTGAGACGCGGCGTGGGTTGTAGATCTTGCGTCGCAAGTTCTTGTCTGAAAGTTCTCGGATAAAGAAAAGCTTTGCACGGCGTGCAGCTCCTTTTTTTACCAACTTCATGCTTGCAATAAATGGAGATGCAAGAGGGATGATTCGCTCGACACCGATTCCTGATTTGGTGTTTCGGCGAACCGTAATCATACGTGTGGCTTCGCTTTTTCCCCGAACTTGGATGATGATTCCGGTAAATCGCTGTTGTCGTTCCTTCTCACCTTCGATGATACGATAGTTCAAATCGACGGTATCGCCGACTTGGTATGAGATGTCTTGGAAAGTGATGGAATGTGCCATTTGAGTATTATACCTGACAAACTTATTTTACGCAAGAAGCGATAAAACCAACAAATAGTGGGTGGGGCGCAAGCGGTCGACTCTTGTATTCAGGGTGTCCTTGTGTGCCCATATAGAATGGGTGCATATCTTTTGGAAGCTCAATAATCTCAACCAAATTTTCCTTGACTGAGCGAGCACTGATGACCAAACCTGCCTTTTCCATTTCGGCAGCATATTCATTATTAAACTCATAGCGGTGTCTGTGACGCTCGCTGGTTATCTCTTTCTTACCGTATAGTTCATATGCTCGGGTATCTTTTTTCATCCGTGCGTCCCATCCACCTAAACGCATAGTTCCACCATATTCACGCTTTGCAAGAAGTTCTTTCTGATGTTCGATAATATGAATGACTGGGTGCTTTGTTTTTTCATCATTTTCACTCGTATTTGCGTCTTTCCATCCAAGCATATCGCGCGCAAAAGCCACGGCCGCCAGTTGCATACCATAACAGAGTCCCAGATAGGGAATTTTTTCGCGTCTGGCATAGGACGCTGCGGCAATCATGCCCTCTGATCCTCGATTTCCCCAGCCAATTGGAACAATAATTCCGTCGGGGCGATCCATAATCTGAGGTCCTTCTTTTTCGACTTTTTCCGCATCAATCCATGTTGTTTTGACCTCAACTCCCCCAACTTCCCACGCGGCGTGATCAATCGCGTCAAAGAGCGCGGCATACGCGTCCTTGAGTTGGTAGTTTCCCGTTCCAAAATATTTTCCAATAATGGCCACTTCAATCACGTGTTTTTTGGGTTTTTTGATTCGCTCAACGAGCGCTTGCCATTGAGTTAATTCTGGAGTTTTTACTTCAAGCCCCAACTTTTCCATTACTCGCTTTTCCATACCTTGCTTGTGTAGGATAAGAGGAATCTCATATACATGTTTGACATCAGGATTTGAGATGATGTCTTCTGAGTTCATATTGCAAAAGAGCGCAAATCGGTCGCGTCGTCGTTGATCAAGATAAAACTCTGAGCGAGCGACAATAAAGTCTGGCTGTATACCCATTGAGTTTAAGGTGCGAACAGAGAGCTGAGTTGGTTTGGTCTTTGGCTCACCTAAATGGTTTGGGGTTGGCACATAGCTCACATGAATATGAACCACGTCACCGGGATTTTTCAGTGTCAATATGCGCGATGCTTCGTAGTAAAACACATTTTGATATTCACCTGCTGTTCCTCCAAGCTCAATAAGAACAATGTCTGCTCGACGCTTGCGCCCAACATGCTGAATTCGCTTGATAATCTCATCGGTGATGTGAGGAATTGCCTCTACATCTTCACCGTTATACTCAAATCGTCGCTCACGTTCAATGACCGTCTGATAGATGCGGCCCATGGTCACAAAATTGTCAGAACCCATGTCTTGGTTGAGGACTTTCTCATAGCTTCCAATGTCCATATCAGCCTCAGTGCCGTCTTCACACAAAAAAGGATCGCCGTGTTCGATTGGGTTGATTGTTCCCGCATCAATGTTTAGGTAGTTTTCAAACTTTAAGGGAGCAACTTTGTATCCGGCCGATTGAAGAAGAAGGCCGATTGAGGCGCTTGTTACGCCTTTTCCAATGCCTGATATGACACCACCTGAGATAAAGATATATTTCATCGCTTATTTAACACACCAATTCAAGTCTCAATTGTACCATGAAACTAACTTGCTTTCACCAGTTTATTCCACGCAAATTCGATATAATCACATTTTGGATAGTTTGAGCATCCAAAAAATTTCTTCTTTGCCTTTGAGTAGCGAACTACCACTTCGCCGGCACACTTTGGACACACTTTCCCCGCCACCTTTTTCAAAATTGGCTTTGTCGTCTTGCATTCAGGATACCCGCTACAGGCTAAGAATCGGCCAAACTTTGAGGCGCGAATCTGCATCGGCTTGCCGCAGTTTGGGCACACTTCGCCACTTTCCTCATCAATTTCAATCTTCGAAACATCTTGCTTTCTTTGCACTAAGTCGGTTGCAAAGGGTTTATAAAAATCCCCAAGCACATCCAATAGCGCTCGATCACCATCTGCAATCTTATCAAGCTGCGCTTCCATGTCTGCGGTGAAATCGATATCAAAAAGCTTTGGAAATGCGCCTGACAAGTAGTCGCATATGGCAATCCCCAAGGGCACTGCCTTCAAATATCGCCCTTCTTTCTCCACATACCCTTTGTCTTGAATGAGGGTTAATATAGCAGCATATGTTGATGGTCGCCCGATGCCGCGCTCTTCAAGAATTTTAATTAAGGTTGCCTCTGAGTAACGATAAGGCGCCTTTGTCTCTTTTACCTCATCTTCAAGTGATGTGAGAGTGAGCTCTGTCCCTTTGGTAAATGTCGCTGCGTCTTGGTGCTTTTGCACAAATGCTGGACTCATAAGCTTCATAAATCCATCAAACAGCACTTGCTGATGCTCGGCTGTCAGTTCATATCCTTTTTTACCTTTTACATGCGCCTTCACCAGTCGAATATCGGCCTCTTTCATTTGTGTGGCGACTGCACGGTTAAATATCAATTCATAGAGCATAATGTGGTTTTTGGTGAGCTTTCCCTCATCTGCCACTTGCGCCACGGTGCGATCAACACGAGTTGGACGAATTGCTTCATGTGCTTCTTGCGCAGATGCATGTTTGGTACGATATCCGCGCGGCTTCTCGAGCGCATATTCTGGCCCATATGTAGCTGATATATAGTCTTTGGCACGGAATACAAAGTGAGTAGAGAGATTGAATGAGTCGGTACGATGATAGGTAATAAGCCCTCGCTCATACAAATCTTGTGCAAGACGCATAATCATTTTTGAGGTGAAGCCATAGCGATTAATCGCTTCCTGCTGCAACAGTGAGGTGGTAAATGGTGGAGGTGGGTAGCGTTTGCTGGAGGACTCCTCAACGTCAACGATGGTGTAGGTGTCGCTTTTGACATCAGCCACCAACTCATCCTTTTGATCCTTCGTAATTGATCCAACCGTATATTCATATGTTCCGGCAAAGAGCTCAATTTTTTTCGTTGACTCATATGCCACGCCGTCTTTTGCAATCAGTTTTGCGCGAAGCTCCGGCTCAAATACTCCATGGATGGTGCAATATTCAATTGCTGCAAATGCTTCAATTTCCTTCTCGCGCTCCACCACAAAACGAAGTGCCACGGTTTGGACACGGCCGGCAGACAGCCAGTTTTTCCCGGTTTTTTTCCACAATAAAGGTGAGAGTTCATATCCTACTATTCGATCAACGATGCGTCGCGCCTGCTGTGCCTTTACCATATCGATACGAATTTCCCCCGGGGTCGCAAGTGCCTCTTCAAGTGCGCGCTGCGTAATCTCATGAAAGACAATTCGTTTTACCGGACGATCAGCATACGATATGTCTGGCCAGGATTCCTTCATGAGCCCAAGCACATATGCTGCATGATAAGAGATTGACTCTCCTTCACGATCTGAGTCTGTTGCAAAGATAATTTCCTCATGCTCACGAGCTAACTCATGAAGTTTATCGACCACCTTTTGCTTCCCCTTCATGATCTCATAAGTTGGGGCATAGTTATGATCGTAGTCGATTGAGATGGCCGAGGCCGGAAGATCTCGAATATGACCAAGTGTCGCAAACACATAATATTCTGGCACTGCCGCGGCGGTTACTTTTTTTCCTTTTGTTGGCTTTTTTTCAGTTGTGTCGCTATTTGCTTTTTTATCCTGCTCTGCCTGCATTTTAAAAATGCGGTTAAATGTTCGTGCTTTGGTGGGTGATTCAACAATGATAAGTGTCATATGATGTACCTATTATAATGGTCGTTTGCGAAAATTGCGCCACATACGCACATATTCAAACTATCCCACTCACATTGCGGGAAGAGTGTGTATCAGACATGTTCCACTATGAAGTTGGTGTTCGTCTTCGGCGCATCTTAAGAAGCTTTTGATCCAAAAGCGATCGACGAAGCAGCATCGAAGCGTTTATTCGCTCACCTTGATCTTTTGCTTTTTCAACAAGCTGTGTTGCCGATTTGATTGCATCTTGAGTTATTTTCTCATCAATCTCATCTTGTCCGTACGCGCTTGAGACAAGAATGGTGAGCTCATTTCCATCAGTTTCCAGGTAACCTGAGCCAATTGCCAAAAAGTCTTCACCCTTCTTGCTTTGTATACTCACAATGCCTTCAGTGAGCATGGAAAATAAGCGCGTATGATGCTCGAGTACTGTAAACTCACCGTCCATGCCAGGCGCAGTCACACGATCTACATCCTGTTCAAGGACGATTTTCTTTGGCGTGATGATGCGTACGTGTAACATGGTGTGATTTACTTAACCTCATCAATACTTCCAATCATATAAAATGCCATTTCTGACTTGCTGTCGTGCTTTCCGTCCAATATCTCTTGAAAGCCGCGGATCGTCTCTTTGATTGGGACATATTTTCCAGGCGATCCAGTAAATGCTTCGGCCACAAACATAGGCTGCGTAAGAAAGCGTTGGATTTTGCGCGCACGAGTGACTACCGTTTTATCCTCATCAGACAGCTCTTCCATTCCCAAAATGGCAATAATGTCTTGGAGATCTTTATGACGCTGGAGCGTCTCTACAACTCGGCGTGCCACATCATAGTGCTCTTGGCCAACGACTGCCGGGTCCAAGGCTTGTGACGTTGAAACAAGTGGATCAATTGCTGGAAAAAGAGCTTGTTCTGCCAGTGAGCGCTCCAAGGAAAGCGAGGCATCTATGTGCGCAAATGTGGCAACAGGTGCTGGATCGGTATAATCGTCGGCTGGCACATATACTGCTTGAATCGAGGTGATTGAGCCTTTTTTTGTTGAGGTAATACGCTCTTGCAAGCTTGACATTTCATACGCCAAGGTTGGTTGATATCCAACGGCCGAAGGAATACGTCCAAGAAGCGCCGACACTTCAGACCCAGCTTGTGCAAATCGGAAAATATTATCAATAAATAGCAGTGTGTCCATCCCACGCTCATCACGGAAATATTCAGCCATCGTAACTCCGGTGAGTGCCACTCGCAAACGATTGCCTGGTGGCTCGTTCATCTGTCCAAATACCATCGCGGTCTGCTTCATGACCCCTGATTCTGTCAT
>CAYUJW010000051.1:744-6395 GCA_964445135.1 uncultured Gammaproteobacteria bacterium | reverse complement strand
TCATGTGGCATTTTTTATATTTTTTACCACTTCCACAATAACAGGGGTCATTGCGTCCAAGCTTTTCTTTTTTTGGAGGCTGAACAATACTTTTTTTCTTCTTTGCCGCTTTCTCCTCTTCCAGCTTTCCGGTGGCCACATCAACGGCAGGAGCAGCTCCCGCAGATTCATACACCAATCCTTCTTGCTTTTTGGTAACAAGTGGAGAATTCATTTCTATCTGAACATTTTCAATACGTCGCACTCCTTCAAAGCTGATTGTACGCAGCAATTGCTCAAACAGACTAAAGGCTTCATTTTTATACTGCACCAGGGGATCAAGCTGCGCATGACGTCGCAATCCGATACCTTCTCGTAAATCGTCAATCGATGTTAAGTGTTGAGTAAACAAGGTGTCGATCGTCGAAATGAACATGAACGAAACGACTTCATTCCACACATCTGCCCCGTAGTCCTTCTCTTTTTTTTCGTAGGTTTTTTGCATGGATTTTTCAATATATTGTCCTAAGCCAATATCATCATGCTTCTTCAGATACTCCATCACTTTTTTCTCATCAACCGTGGCCACCATTTTGATTTCAGCAACAAGTGTTTTTACCACATCGGGAGACTGAGCGTCTGCGTTGATTTGTGCCTGGTTTACAAATGTTTGCGCAATTTCTTCAAACATCGCAAAAATTGAGGCTTTAAATGCTGATGGATCATCGATTGGACCATCAAGAAGCTTTGTGCGCATTTCATATACAACTTCACGTTGCTGATTCAGCACATCATCGTACTCAACAAGGGTTTTGCGTTGGTCAAAATTAAATCCTTCAACTTTGATTTGTGCTTGTTCGATGACACGCGTTACCATCGAGTGCGTGAGAGGCTGGTCTTCTGGAAAGTTAAACATGGTCATGAGCTTTGAAATTTGCTCACCTCCAAAAATGCGCATCAAGTCATCTTCCAATGAAACATAAAATCGCGACTCACCAGGATCACCTTGGCGACCCGATCGTCCACGCAACTGATTATCAATACGGCGCGATTCATGGCGCTCTGTACCAATCACATACAAACCGCCAAGCGCCACAACCTCATCATGTGCTTCTTGCCATGAAGATTTCTTTTTTGACCCTTTTTGTGCTTGTTCAAAATACGTTGGGTCTCCACCAAGAATGATATCGACTCCGCGTCCTGCCATATTGGTCGCCACAGTGACCGCATGCCGACGGCCAGCATTTGCGATGATTGCTGCTTCCTCAACGTGATTTTTTGCATTCAGCACTTTGTGTGGAATATTTTTCTTTTTCAAAATGGATGCGACAAGTTCATTTTTCTCGATAGAAGTTGTTCCAATAAGCACCGGGCGCCCCGCCTCGTACTGCGCCGCAACATCATCGGCCACGGCCTCAAACTTTGCTCGCTGCGTTTTGTAGATATAATCTGCATGATCCTGACGTGCCACTGGACGGTGAGTTGGCACGACAACAACATCTGCTTGGTAAATTTTGTGAAATTCTTCTGCTTCCGTTTGAGCAGTTCCTGTCATGCCGCTGAGTATTTCATAACGACGAAAATAGTTTTGAAGTGAGATTGTGGCCAAAGTTTTTGATTCCTGCTGGATCGCGACGCCCTCTTTGGCTTCTATGGCCTGGTGAATACCTTCTGAGAATCGGCGCCCTTCAAGCAATCGCCCAGTAAATTCATCGACAATAATTACCTCGCCAGCTCGAACAATATATTCTTTATTATTGGTAAAAAGAGCCTCAGCTTTGAGTGCCGCTTCGATATGATAGAGCGTTTCAAAATCTCGCTCATACAAATTGTCAACGTGAATCGTTTGCTCAATGAACGATATTCCAGCGTCAGTAAGATTGGCATTTCTTGCCTTTTCATCAACAACATAGTGTTCATCCTTTTTGAGGCGCTTTACGATCTTTGCATAGTCATAGTATCGAGATACATCATGGTCATTGGCGGTTGATATGATGTGTGGAGTGCGCGCCTCGTCAATAAGCACCGAGTCTGCCTCATCAACAATAGCAAAGTAATGCTTACGTTGTGAACGATCTGGCGGGCGCATGACCATATGGTCACGTAAATAGTCGAATCCATATTCACTATTGATGCCGTAGGTAATATCTTGTGCATATGCATCTTGTCTTGAGATAGGCTTAAGATGTTGTAGTCGAGCATCAAGTTCACCCGTTTCTGCATAGCTTGGATCAAATACAAAGGAAGCATTTGAGATGATTGCCGCAGTATTCATACCCAGAAAATGAAAGAGTACCCCCATCCATCCCGCATCACGTCGAGCAAGGTAATCGTTGACTGTTACCAAGTGGGCGCCTTTCCCCATAAGAGCGCGGTAGTAGAGTGGCAGTGTTGCAGATAGTGTCTTTCCTTCACCGGTCTTTTGTTCAGTGATGCGCCCCTCAGAAAGTGCTAAGCCGGCCACCAGCTGCTCATCAAAGTGCCTCATCCCCAGACTTCTTCTTGCGGCTTCTCGAACAAGCGCAAAAGCATATGGCCGAACGGCAAGGAGATTTTTTTCCTCTCCCCCGATCTCGGCGACAAGTCGGGCAGTTTCCCGTGGAAAATCTGCATCTTTTAGTTTTTGAACTTTTTCATCAAGCTCATTTATTTGTGCTACTTCACGAGTATATCTCCCAAGCTCGCGCGCATTAAAATCGATAAGTCCTTTAAAAAATGAGAGCATAGTTGGATAAAGTTATATCAGTTAATAAAATACTCTTGCGGGATAACCATTACTCGAAGTGCAGAATATCTGTTGGCCTCGCGCTCTTTCCCTGTTTTTTTCAACACATAATGAATGGTGTCGCCTTCTTTAATTTTTGAAAATCCGATAGTCTCAAACTCGAGTGTTTTGCTGTCCATAAGAACACGCTTGGTATTTGTCTCCATATCAATAATCATAGATTCCTTATCAGTTGTCACTACTTTGATGTAAAAATCAGCAGCATTGACTTCGGTCACGCTGCCTGCGCCAACCAGATATCTCTCATCTTTATATATGGCATTTGCAACTACATCGCCATCCGTCTCTGGACCAACAACAATGATAAAGTCGCCCTTCGCAAACGACGCGATCGTCCCTTCTTTTTTTGAGATGCCAGAAATCACAAAATACTTTGTCAGCACCTCATCAAGTGTGATGGTAAAAGTTTCTGAATCTTCCGATTCAATGATAATGCTCTTATCTGAAATCTCACTGATCACCCCTGATATGCCACGCTTTTTTTTCTTTTGTAATTCACTTACTTTATTCGCAATCTTGTCTTTCAAATTCTGCACTTCCTTATCGACCTTTGTTTGGACGGGTGTGGCAGATGCGGAGGCACTCGTTGGAGCCTTTGTTTGGGCGCTGGCTACAGGCACCACAAGGTACGCCATTATGAGCAGAGTTGTTAGGTATTTTTTTATCATGTTTTTTAAGTATTACTCCTCATCTATATAATACACGCGAATTGTTTTTTGCTGTTTACTTTGAGTTTTGTCCTGAGGATAGACAGAGACGGTAATGACGTTTTCACCAACTGCCAGATCGAAGGGGATCTTAAATTCATCAGAGGTGAGTTTTTGCACCACTTCAACGAGTGGCGATTGAATGACAAGAAGCGAGTCTTTTGCAGCTCGGCCTGTTACGGTAATTCGATTTTGTGAAAATACTTCACGATCAGCAGGTGTCGCAATCTGCATTGGCTTACCTATTACGTCAGTTGTTTTGGGCTTCAGATCAACGGTTGGAACTTGTGAGCTTTCAGACTTTGTAGATTGACGTATTACTCCAATCATCACAAAGGCAACGACTAATCCAAAGCCGATGCCAAGCACGATTGCAACGATCGATTCTTTTTTCATACCGTGTTTAAGAGAGGTTATTGTACCTTACTTTTTGTACTTATGCCATGCAAAATGCGCGGCATGTGAGCAATAATCTCACTGTTATTATACCAGTATCCAGATGTATTATAGAGCGCTTCGCTCGTCTGCTTTAATATCCATGACCCAACAATTGCAGCGGCTACGGCATCTGACTTTGCATACAAAGAGGCGACAGTCCCCGCCAGAATATCACCAGTTCCACCCTTTGCTAGCCCTGCGTTTCCCCCCTCAATAATATAGGTATCCGTGCCGTTTGTTACAATGTCAGACACCGCTTTCAAAAGAACAACGCAATTAAATTTTTGAGCTATTTCCGCTGCCTTTTGCGCCTTTTCTTTCAAATCTAATTCTTCAACATGTGTACCAAATGTGCGTGCAAATTCACCTTGATGCGGCGTCAAAATTGCAGGCTGCTTCAGAGAAAGTAGCCATTCAGGATCCATCATTTGCAATGCCCCCGCATCAATTACATATTTTTTATCAGGATAGGTGGCCAATATATAGCGAGTGAGCGCGGCAGTTTGAATACCTTCATTCTCAATTTTCAGGACTTCGCTTAAAGAGGCGCATAATGGTGTGGCGGCTGGTGAATGGTTGGGATCACGCACCATTCCTGGCCCAATGAGCACAACGTCATCTTCTTGGATATATGCATCAATATCTGTGCGCTTCACCACAATTCCATTGCGAAATTGTGTTTTTAACCGCGTCATTACCTCGTTATTTTGCTCGGTAGACGCAAAATGAACCATGTCAACCAAATGGGAGGCTATTTCAGCAGACCACAGCACAGCAGAATGAAAGAGTTCAGATCCACCAATAATGAGTACTCGTCCATTTTGACCTTTATGGGAAGTGCGTGCTGGTCGTGGAATTCGCTCAATAAACGGAGTAATGTCTTGATTGTTTGAAGTTGATAGGGCAATCATATTGCAGGGTGGGGTGTTTGTCACCTATTCGAGTTGACGATGTGACATTATGATGCCACATTTTGCTGACAATTTCCAGTCAACTTAACCACTTCTGCGCAATACAATGACCAATCTTTGTGTGACGCTTGATATAATGGAACAATTATGTCACTTGACCATCGACAATTACGAAAAAAATACATCGAGTTTTTGCAAAGCCGCGGGCACGCATCGGTTCCTGCCATTCCGCTTGTCCCTCAAAATGATCCAACCACATTGTTTACGGGAAGTGGCATGCAACAATTTGTCCCAAATTTGCTCGGTGAACCACACCCCCAGGGTACCCGACTCGTCAATGTTCAGCCGTGTCTTCGCGCGCAAGACATTGATGAGGTGGGAGACAACCGCCACGATTCATTTTTTGAGATGATGGGCAACTGGTCATTGGGCGACTATTTTAAGCGTGAGCAACTCACCTGGTTTTTTACGTTCCTGACTGAAGAGCTGGGTATTGATCCTCACAGATTATGGGTAACTGTGTTTGAAGGTGAGCCGGGGCTCCCCCGTGATGAGGAGTCAATCACGATATGGAAAGAGCTCTTTGCGTCAGTTGGTATAAAAGCGGAAATTGGCGCGCGCATTCGCATGTACCCCGCCTCCAAAAACTGGTGGTCACGCGCAGGGATACCTGCCAATATGCCCGTTGGGGAACCAGGAGGTCCAGATAGCGAGGTATTCTACGAGTTTACCCATGTTGAACACGACCTCGCCTTCGGACCGGAATGTCACCAGAATTGTGACTGTGGCCGGTTTTTGGAGATCGGTAACGATGTGTTTATGCAATACATC
>CAYUJW010000051.1:0-734 GCA_964445135.1 uncultured Gammaproteobacteria bacterium | reverse complement strand
CAAGACCACAGATGGATTCAAACCGCTTCCCGCACAGAATGTAGATTTTGGCGGAGGGCTGGAGCGACTTATCATGGCCGTTGAAAACAATGAAGACATGTTTGCGACACATCTCTACCAGCCGATCATAAAAAAAGTGGTTGAAATAACCAGCGTCTCCTACGCGGGCGACAAAAAGCCTTCCATGCGCATTATCGCCGATCACCTCAAAGCGTCGGTATTCCTGATCAAAGACGGAGTCATGCCTTCAAACAAAGAGCAAGGATATGTGCTTCGACGCCTCCTTAGACGCCTCATGATCAAGATGCGCGGCCTCATGGATGGACAGCTGCCACAATCAATCGAAGTTGCAGCCATTTCGAAAGTCATTCTCGAGATGTACGATGGCGTGTATTTTGAAGCTGAAACAGATGCAGCAATTATGCAACGGGTGATTGGTGATGAGATCGCAAAGTTTGCAAAAAGCCTGGAAAAAGGCATGCGGGAACTGGAAAAGCTCGATGCTGCAGACGGTCGTGTCGCATTTGACCTCTACCAGACCCATGGATTTCCTCTTGAAGTGACGGAGGAGATTCTCAATGACCAGGGAAAAACGGTCGATCGCGACACATTTTACGCTGAGTTTGAAAAACACAAAGAACTGTCGCGAAGCGGGAGTGCCGGAAAGTTTAAAGGAGGATTGGCTGATCATAGCGATCAAGTGCTTAAATATCACACTGCCACTCACCTGCTTC
>CAYUJW010000050.1:0-6474 GCA_964445135.1 uncultured Gammaproteobacteria bacterium | reverse complement strand
TCATTCGCTTACCTTTTCTCATTTTTGAGTGTTTTCGTTTGGGTAGTGCTGCCATATATGTGCAATTATATTCGATTCAGACGAAAATTTCAACTTATGCCAGTATTCATGGGGAAGTTGGTTGAAAATCGAAAGCAGACAACACTTGTCCTTTTGTAACCGTGAAATGTAAGTGGAATGTGTTGACACATGATCAAATACTCGCTAATCTGAGTGTATACACACATAAATCCACAATATATTAATTATTTTGCGTGTATAGAACTCATGCGTTTTATCAAAGAAACATCAAAACTGGGCTTCACATTGGTCGAGCTTCTTATTGTAATTGCCATACTTGGGCTGATTGCCACAGGCATCATCGTCGCAATTGACCCTGTTGAGCAAATTAATCGCGGGAATGACGCCTCAAAGCGACAGCTCGCCACATCGATGGTTTCGGCGATTCAACGCTGGTATACCACAAAACAGTATTCGGTAAACTGCACGACTCCTGCATGTTCAACATCGACCATGACAGCAGGCACCGCGTATTTAGCAAATAGCGCATCGATGGTAACCGTCAATACCGCTTTAAATACCGGAGGCGAATCATCAACTGCCACAACATTTACGAATCATCCTCAATCTGATACGGTATATATAACCTTTAAAGTACCAACAGGAGGCTCCGCATCAGATGCTGCTCCAACTACTTGCTGGCAGCCATCATCAAAGTCTGAGAAGACAAAGGCCAATATCGCGGACTTAAGCACAGCCGTGTACACAACCAGCAATGGTAATACCGTCGGCACCGCAGTAACATGCCCCGCAACATCCGCAAACACTTGTTATATATGTATTTCAAGTCTCTAATTTTAAGCTTGCCAAACACAAAAAACTAAACCATTTGTACAAGCTTGCAAATTGCCCCGCCCAAAATTGGCGGGGTTTTTTGTAGGTCTATCTTCTTATGTCAACAAATGCATGATATGCTAAAGGTATGCAGGAGAACAATATGAATACCCATGTTCGTCGCATCATATATATTGTGCTCACCTCACTCTCGCTCTTTTTTATTATCGCTTCACTCCTGCAATATAGCCATAATCAAAAACAAAAAGAAACTCGCGACAATACGCGCCTTACGGACTTGGCCACTATTCAAAAGGCGCTTGAAGCATATTATCAAGACGAAGGCGAATATCCACTTTCGGTTGGGTTTGGAAAATACTCGATATGCTCGCCACAGGGGTGTCCCACAAAAACATACCTTGAGAAAGCCCCACAAGACCCTGCAGGATACACCTATCAATATACAACCGCCACTTCGCGTCAGACTTATTCACTTTATACATGCCTGGAGTCGATGCCAAAAAATGGAACATATACCCTCAGCTGCAACTGCGAAGGCAATAATGCATGTATGTATAAGATCTCAAGCCGCAGTAAGTAAGAGCACTAGGGGACATCAACTCGAAGTTTATCGCGATAATCAGCGCGCTTCCCAATACGCATAAGGCCTTGTATGGTGGCCGTATCAATGCGTGAAGATTTCTTGACTGGTATTTGTAGTTCGCCCTCAAGGTATTGATCGATGCCCGGACAATGTGCCACTCCGCCTGTTAAAACAATACCCGCTTTATAAATCTCATCGACCACTTCAGGTGGTGCGACTTCAATCAATTCCTTTACCGCATCGATGATTTGATTCAGCTGAGATTGAAGCGCTTCCTTGACTTCGGAGGTTCGAACCTTGATCGATTTGGGGAGCCCAGTTTCTAGCGACTTGCCGCGCACTTCTTGTACATGGTCATCACTTGAAAAATCCAAAAGTGCAATTTTTAGCTCTTCCACAGTACTTTCACCAAGCATAATACCGTGCTTGAGATAGAGATAATTTTGCAACAATTTATTCATGTGTTCGCCCGCGTTTTTTATGGTTTTTTGCTGCACAATACCACCTCCACTGATGATTGAAATCTCAATTGTCCCACCTCCCATATCAACGATACATACTGGCTCATGGAGAAACACGTTATAGCCACAACCCATGGTGGTGGCAATTGCCCGCTCGATGATGGTGACTTTTGCCGCGCCAACCTTATGCATCACTTCCTCAAGCGCACGCTGCTCAATCTCAGACGCCACAACGGGCACAGAGGTGATGATATGGAGCGTCGGCTTGATGATTTGGTACTTGCCAAAATATGGCTCAATTGATTTTTTCAAAAAGAACGATACGAGATCGACGGCCAGATCAAAATTGACAATAATACTGTTTACCACTGGCTGTTGGATATCAATAAATTCCGGAACTTTTCCCATCACCCGCTTTGCTTCACGTCCATAGAAAATTGACTGGTGAGTTTTTTTATTAAACCCAATATAGGTGGGCTCACGAAGCACTACACCCTTATCAGCAATTGCAATTCTTGTTTGAGATGTGCCAAGGTCAACGTACACCAACATATTGTTCAAAAAGGGCAGCTGTATTTTTCGCAGTGATTGTATAAAATGATTCATATTGAACTTAACCTATGTGAACTTGTTGTCATGTAGGACGAAGCCTATCTAAATACCAAAACCCATGCTTCAGCGAATCATACGACTCATTTATTATAGCCTGTTTTTGGTTGTTCCGCTTATTGTTTTGCCCCATACCTCCGAACTCTTTGAGTTTAACAAGATGAACGTCATTTATGTGGGCGCTATAGCTGTGGGGACATTGTGGTCCATTGACATGGTGCGTCGTCGTCAGGTACTTATATACAATACACCATATGACACTGCGCTTGGGATATTTCTCCTCGCGCATGTTGTGTCGTTTCTCTTTTCAATCGACAAACATGTCTCGCTTGCTGGATACTACGGTCGTTTAAATGGCGGCATCCTCTCGCTCATCTCATATGTGATCCTCGCATATGCCGCGGCAGTCTACCTCAATAAAGATGCTGTTCTTAAGCTGGTGCGCATATCAATTGCCTCCTCTGTCGCTGTCGTAATTGTTGGTTTGCCTGGCTGGTTTGGACATGACACCTTGTGCTACGCCTTGGCTGGGGTGAGCGACAATTCATGCTGGACCGCGCAATTTCGCCCAGCCGAGCGAATGTTTTCAACAATTGGTCAGCCAAATTGGCTTGCTGCATACGTTGGAGCCAACCTTATGCTGGCTGCAGGCTACGCTGTGTATCTTGCCAAAAAGGGGAGTGCAGGATACAAATCACTGACAGCACTCACCGCGGCCGCGCAACTTCTGACAATTGGGATATTGATGTCGCGCTCTCGCTCTGGCGAAATAGCCGCCGCCTTGGGCCTCGCGCTTTTTGCTGGCTATTTCATCACAAACATCAGACACATGAAGATGGTCGTTGCGAAGCTTCGACCATACATTATCGGCTACGTCGCACTGACCATCATTGCGGTCGTGGTATTTTTAACGGGAATTGCTCCCATCGATCGCGCCCTACGCCCTTCATTTTTAACAAGCAGTCCGACGAGCGCCAGCGAGAAGTCAACAAACCCCCAACCTTCATCAACCGCTACTGCAAATACTAATATCACCGACTCATTTGCTATTCGAACCATAGTCTGGAGTGGCGCCCTTGAGCTCATCAAAAAACATCCACTCACGGGAACCGGAGTTGAGACGTTTGCATATAGCTATCCATCTGTTCGTCCAATTGGGCACAATGCAACGAGTGAGTGGGATTTTATTTATAACAAAGCGCATAATGAGTATCTCAATTACGCAGCAACCATCGGTCTTGCGGGGCTTGTTGGGTATTTGTGGTACCATCTGGCAGTGTTGCGCCTCGCACTGACTACAGCTACTTCGCCTACTCAACAGGGCAATAAATCAAAATCTGAGGACGATTCGTATGCACCGCTTATTGTAGCTGGCGCTTGTGCCACCATAAGCATTGCGATTACCAACTTCTTTGGCTTCTCAACGTCCACGGTGCAGCTCATATGGTACGTTGTGCCAATGCTCCTTTTGCGCCTCAGCTGGAGCACTATTCAAGATGAAAAACACGATTTATTAGCACTCAATCCTGTTGGATCAGGCGGCATAAAACAACATATACTCTTATATACCCTTATTGCTGCAGTGGCCGCGGTTGGGGTCGGATCGTTGGTCAACTCATATATGGCGGATGTGCTTTATGCCAAAGGCAGTGGCTATTTAGATGCTGATGAGCCGCAACAGGCAAGCACATTCCTGAGCCAGGCAGTAGACCTAAATCCAAGTGAGCATGTATATCAGGATAAACTGGCCGGCGCATTGGCACAGTTGGCGCTCGTTGCCTCCTTTAGTCCCCAGGCGTCAGACTCCGCAACAAGCATTACAAAGCTCTCGCAAAAGTATCAAACTCAAGCTATTGAAGCTTCTCCCAACAACTCAACGTATTACCGCAATCAAGGAAAGAATGAGCTGCTCATTTATCAAATCACTCAAGATAGTGACCACGTAATTCGAAGTCTCCAGTCATTTGAGAAGGCAAAAGCTCTGGCTCCCACAGATCCTCGGCCAGTGTACTCACAATGCTTAGTGTTTACCATCTTGGCACAGGAATCAGAAAAAGCAGATGAAATCGCCAAGCTTGAGCAAAATTCGCTCGACTGTACGAACGAGGCAATTGCGCTGAAGAAAGATTATTTTGATGCATATGTGCTCAAAGGCCAGCTTTTGGGCAGCTATGGACAAATTGAACAACAGCAAAAATGGCTTGATACAACAATCAAAACCTTCCCTCAGATTGCGCCTGCAGACATCACACAAGAGATGGGCATGTAGCTCGTGCTCCACAAGCTCATTGACATTGCAAGAAGGGTATATTACAATACATATACTTCTCGTTGTGATATCGGTTGAAATGAAGCAGAAATGGTTCAAATCAACGACTTCGATCACAAACAGAATAAGCAGACTCGCTTGATTTTTCAGGTGAGTTTATTGCACTTTAACAAATCGGACGCACATTTTAGGTTGTTAATCGGGTTTTCTGTTGTTTTGAAAAGATAACAGAAGTATTGATGTTGAACTTTATTGATCAACATCAAGAGAGGAAAGCAATTTCCAAACTTTTTATAAGAGTTTGATCCTAGCTCAGGATGAACGCTAGCGGTGTGCCTGAGATATGCAAGTCGAGCGTCGTCTGATTTCCTTCGGGAATGAAAGATGTAGCGGCGGACGGCTGAGTAACACGTGGGAACTTGCCCCAAGGTAGAGGATAGCCACTCGAAAGAGTGGGTAATACGCTATATGATCTCCGGATCAAAGCGCTTAACCGCGCGCCATGGGATAGGCCTGCGTCCTATCAGGTAGTTGGTGAGGTAATGGCTCACCAAGCCTATGACGGGTAGCTGGCCCGAGAGGGTGGTCAGCCAGAAGAGCACTGAGACACGGGCTCTACTCCTACGGGAGGCAGCAATCAGGAATAGTCGGCAATGGGCGAAAGCCTGACCGCGCGACACCGCGTGTAGGAAGACACTCTAACGAGCGTAAACTACTGTGGTAGGGGAAGAAGTTCTAGTTTACTAGAATTGACGGTACCCTATTAGAAAGGAGCCGCTAACTGCGTGCCAGAAGCGTCGGTAATACGTGGGCTCCAAGCGTTATCCGGTGTCATTGGGCGTAAAGTGTCGTGTAGGCGTCTTGCAAAGTTTTTATTTAAACCCTATGGCTCAACCATAGACTCGATAAAAATACTGGCAGGATAGAATTTTCTCAAGGGGGACTGGAACTCATAGAGTAGCAGTGAAATGCGTTGATACTATGAGGAACATCAGTGGCGAAGGCGAGTCCCTGGGAGATTATTGACGCTGAGACACGAAAGCTAGGGGAGCAAAGCAGATTAGAGACCTGCGTAGTCCTAGCCCTAAACCATGCTTGCTAGCTGCCTTGATTCGAATTTATTCGATTTGGGGTGGCGAAGGTAACCCGTTAAGCAAGCCGCCTGGGGAGTACGGTCGCAAGGCTGAAACTCAAAGGAATTGGCGGGGAGGCACACAACCAGAGGAACATGTGGTTTAATTCGATACGAAACGAAGAACCTTACCAGGGCTTGACATGCTACCGTTTTAGTCCGCTGGAAACAGTGGATGATCCGCAAGGATGGTAGTGCCGGTGATGCATGGCTGTCGTCAGTTCGTTCCGTGAGGAGTGCCCTTAAGTGGGACAACGAACGCAACCCCCATCGTGTGTTACAAGTGTCACACGAAACTGCCCCGGAGTTCTCCGGGGAGGAAGGAGGGGCAGACGTCAAGTCAGCATGGTCCTTATACCCTGGGCTACACACATGTTACAATGAGAATTAACAACGAGCTTAGCAAACCTGCGAAGGTAAGCGAATCTCTAAAACATTCTCTCAGTGGGGATCGCAGTCTGCAATTCGACTGCGTGAACGCGGATTTGGTAGTAATCGCGAAGCAGCTAGCCGCGGTGAATACGTTCTTGCCTCTTGCACACACCGCCCGTCAAGCCAACAAAGT
>CAYUJW010000049.1:0-6859 GCA_964445135.1 uncultured Gammaproteobacteria bacterium | reverse complement strand
TATCAACTATCAACTATCAACTATCAACTATCAACTATCAACTATCAACTATCAATAATACCCATATGCCCAGTACGCGACTGAGCTAATTCCCTGACTATTGAGATAGTTTGTCTTTCGTGCCACAGATTCTGCATCATCATGCCAAATAATATGATATGCCGAGTCTTCATCGACAAACTCTATCACTTCTTCTTTTGTTTGAGGATGTCTGGTAATAACACAATTAAGTGCCGCGCACCTTGATTCGTATAAATCTGCTATTTCTCGATTTGTAAGCACACTCGCTGCACGAAGCGGCCTCTTTTCAATATCGACCACCCAATCATATCCATACATCCCATAGATGACGGTGAGTTTTTCTTTTGGTATGACAACTGAAAAATCAGTAACCATACGCTGGAAATCATATGAATAGTCACGCCCGGCTTCAAATGGAAAGTTAGGGCCGGGCGTTCCATTTGGTTTATGAAAGTCATATGCCATGATATACACCTCATCAGCAAGCGCCCCAAGTTCGCGAACCTTAAATGGACGTGCCCGATAAAATGAATCTCCAAACAAAATAATTGAAAATTTTAATCCCGCTTGGCGCGCCCCTTTTGAAAACTCTGTGGTAAAACGAAGAATATGTTCGGGCACTTGGTCACTTAAGAGTGGTGGCATTTCCAAGTCAAGAATGACTCCATCAAAACCTTTTTCACGCGCCATACTTACGCTTTGCTCGATGATTGTTGTCTGTGCCTCTTCAGAATCAAATATCTCATAATTTACATCGGGACTCGTCATGCTAACAACCAGCTCTTTTTTCGCCCCACTTGGCACTTGATTAAGAAAATCATCAACATGCGCGCTGCCGGCATCACTGTCTTGATCAATGCCAAATTTGCTGGTCGGAATCGCAAAGTATATGTAGCGTTTAGCTGCCTGATCTCCATCAAGCCAGGTAGGATTGAGCCATGCACCAAGCTGCCAATAAGGAATAAATATGCTCTGCATTTTTGTGGGAGTATGCGCAATTGTCGCAGATTTTGTTGACTCGGGCGCTTGTTGCGTAGCGTTGCCAAACTGACTTGCCCATGTGCGAAGATGTCGTGGATACATGAGCGCGTACCCGATAAACACCCCCACCGCAAGACTCATACACAACACTCCAATAATTGCGATTTTTTTCATCCCATTAGTATTGCAGAAATAGAAGCATTGTGCCACCCCCACACAACCTAAAATATTATAGACACACTCCCAACTTGTATAAAAATTGCCGGTGTCGGGGGTGTGCGCCAGATCACTACTCCCTTTTCCATTTGACAATGAATTAAATAATGATCTAGTATTGTATACATATGAAAAAAGTAGTTATTGTCTTGGCTTCAATCATTTTCATCTCCCAGGTTGCAATTGCACATGCTGAAACCGAAACGTCAGCCGTCATTCAAACCTTCCAAACTGCACAGAAAATTGAGAAAAAACTACCTGTTCAAAAAGCTGCATCAGAAGCAGCAGCAAGAAGCACAAAGCCAAGCACAGATCCAAAAGAGCGCATCGCAAATCGCTGCCTCGCCATGACCACTTACGCTGAGCAAAAAGAATCACAATTTACGAAGATGGAGGAGCAAATTTCCTCAATCCACGAAAAACTACAAAACATTGTTGCAACATTTCAAGCAGAAGGGATGGACACCTCGCAATTGCAAAATAGCATCACCACACTTCAGACAAACGCAACGCTTTGTCTGTCATCACAAGAGGAACTACTTGTCAAAATCAACGATACAAAAGCCAGAAGTTGTAATGGCGAAGATAGCCAGGAGCTGACAGCCGCCATCAAACTCGCCAAATCAGCACGACTTGATCGCACCACAAACTGCGCAGCAATGCGTGAAACATTTGTTCAGGAAGTCAAACCAGAGGTTGCTGCCCTGAAAGCCGCCTATCGCAGCGCACAGTCACCATCGAAAAATTCAACAACTACTCGATAATTCACTTATTACTTCATGTATAGTAAATAATATGGCTACTAAATCATCAACAAAAACCACAAAAAATAAGCAGGAAAACAACTCGATGCTTTTGCTGTTTGGGATCACCCTGATCTTGCTTGGAATACTTTTGGTGGTAAATCTGATTTATTCATCAGCGACTTCTGCCTCAGTGATGGGTGCTTCAACTATCAATCGACCAACAACGGTCAATCAGGAACTTCGATCAATTGAACACATGCTTCGCGACATCGACCAAGCGGATGTTGAGGAGCTTGAATAATCTCGCGTTTTTAGGTTTTACGCACTGTTCTCTTTTACATTTTTACCTCGTGTATAGCATGCGCAGAATGTATATACTATGCTTTGACCAATGAAAACTGCAATCTCACCACCTGTCACGAAGGAAAATGCGCTTGAATACATGATTGCAGCTATTGAAAAATATGCGCAATTGAACGGAGTCGATCATCGTTTTGTGGGAGGCGTTTCATACGGTGGATTGCTTGACAACAACACCACCTACACGGTGGACATACAAAAAAAAACAATTCAGCTACACAACCACCATGCATTTGAGTTTGTCCGAGCAGATGGAAGTGTTCGCGACATCGATTTGATATTGCTCAACCAGAATGCTGAAGTGATCGATAATTTCTCACAATATATTCAGTCGCTCAAATGGGATATCAAGCAAAAGCTACACATCCTTCCCCCCATCTCCTTTGAAGGCGTATTTAAAAAGCGTGAAAAACCTCCAGGACTCTTAGAGTATGTCACCACCCTTCACTATTCATCAGATAATTATTTTCTTGTTTTTGATAAAGTGGCTCAACAAATCAGCACCACTTCACTTGAACCATGGACTGTTCAGCTTGAAAATGGACTCAGCTATACCACGCGCAATCCAATTGCCGATTATTATGCCTATCAGTTTCGGTCGCCTGCAGGCATCAAACCAAAAGATGTGAAAAAAATTCTCAACCTCTCAAAGCTTGTTGATACGATGCTTGAAAAGGGACGCCGGAAAAAAATCAATTATATGGACGCTGAACATTATGGTCCATGGCTTGAATTTATCTATCGATTGGAGCGTTCGACAGACCCCTCAGTCCAAAGAAAACGCGCCATAACACGCTGGTATTGGAGCACCTTGGGTACCGCGTTCTCGCATGGTCGAGGGATCGCCGGTGGAGGTGCACTTGCGATATTTAACTTGCTCAATCGCATGTATCACCGTGCCCGAAGTACACAAAAACCGCCACACCCCACAAACACCTAAGCGACCGATATAATTACCTATTATTCCCCACTCATGAGCCAACAAAAAAATACCCACTACGTCGCGTTTTTTGACATCGACGGCACACTGTTTGATCCGGATTTGCGTCTGCTGGCTGCCCCATACTACAACCGAAAAAGCTACAAATTACTGAAGAAAAATAAGGCAACAATAGTTGTTACAACTGGCCGTCGCAGCTGGATAAAGACAAATGATGTGCAGCTGCACATGTTGGGAATGTATCCGCCAGACCATATTGTTACCGGAATTGGCACAAACGTACTTCATAAAAAATACCACTATGTGTATCGACCGGACAAAGAGTGGTCATCTGCCTTTGAAAAAAAAGGGTGGAATAAATCAGAAATATTGCGCGACACAAATGCTGTGTCGGGACGACATCACCTCTTTCGCATTCCAACAATTAACCCATATACTATTACTTTTTGGCTCTTTAACAGTCCGATTGAAAAAGTTAATCAGATACGTGCAGATATGGAAGCGGTGTCCTCTGATCGATATCGAACAGTCATTACCGAACAGCTTCTTTTGCCAAATACCAAGGAGCGTTTTTCAGGATTTTTATTCCTCATTCCAAAGTCCGCTGACAAAGGAACCTCTGCCGTATATTTGCTTGACCTAATCAAGAAGGCTCATCCGGACGATCATCTTCATGTGTTTTGTTTCGGTGATGCGCTCGTTGATGTCCCACTTTTGACACTGCAATACCCAGGCGCAACAATCCAATCCTTTGGGCTTCATCTCACGCCTCAAGCACAAGCGGCAATTGCTGCATCAGGCGATTTGCGTGTTGTAAGCTATGAAGACTCTGCCCCTCAGCGAATATGGCGCATTTTAAGTGGCGCGATTCACGATGCACAAAAAAATGGAAAAACGAATGCGCAAAACAGTCCATTTCGAACCCTTATGAGACCATTTGAGTTTGTCATTGATCGTTTTGCTCCACAAGAACTTACGCCTGATGAGATTACACAACTCGGAACGACGTTAGTCAAAAATGGCGTGTCAAAATTGTATGATACACACGTTGGGCAGGCCACGCGAGTTGGTGGATATTGGGAATTAGTGCGCGGATACTTTATGGATATTGTAGATGGTGTACGTGCGCGAAATTCGCCACATCTGACCACCCCAAATGGATATCTGCATGATGTACTGGCCGATCGCAGCAAGGAATTTGAGTTGCTTTTTGCACGCTCACTGCATGTGGCACATTCATCGTCTGCCGCCATATCCTGCATACTCCCAAGCATTGCTCGGGCACAGGCAGAGTGCATCGGGCGCAGTGTGCCCGAGCATGACGCGCATGGTGGATCGGCACTCACACGTTCCGCTCGACTCCTACTTATTGCACTATTGGACCTCTTGCAACTCACGCACGTTGCAAACCAAATAACACGCAAACTGGAAGAAGCAAACATTGCAACATACGCATACCGCGCCTCACTCACCACAACCTTCTCACCAAAATCGCATAAATCATATGATAAACGCGCCTGGGCAAAGTATGAGGCTCTCGTTGAAATGCTCAACACACAGTGGAAGACTTTACACAAAAATCACCTGACAAAAAACATGCCTGAAAACCTCAAAAATACCGTCCAAAATTATATTTCTATATCATGAATACAACACCCATTCAAAACGGCATCTATCGCCACTATAAAGGGAAGAAATACCTCGTTCTTGGCGTTGCCAAACATAGCGAAACACTGGAGGATCTCGTGGTGTATATCACCTTGTATGAAAATGAGTCGGGCCCGCTCTGGGTACGTCCGCTCAAGATGTTTCTGGAGACAGTCGAGGTAAATGGTAAACGCATGCCGCGATTTGAAAAATTATCCTCAGAAAATCCGGAATAAGGTTTTCCTTGCCTCTGTCAGCTATCAACTAATACGCCTTCGGTGGGCGTTTTCTTGAAGGAAGCCTGCTGACATTAAGTGCTAGCACTTGTTCATAAATACGCGCTATTTCTGTCGTAATTTCTCCCGTTTCCACATCGTTTTTGCGCAGCTCATCTAACACTTCGTCAATTGCTGCGTCATAATTATTTTTGTGTCGTTGGTTAATATCTTTCCACAAAATACCCTTCAAACGAGCTGCTACTGATTTGTCATATGTGATATGCCCGATATTCATCAAATATGCAATCATCGGATAGCTGAGGGCGCCGGTGAAATATGCAGTGTTGTCGTTTGACCCAATGCTCCCAGCTGCTGGATCATACGCTACGTCATAATACTTACCACGGCTTGATGAGTATACTTTGGCCATATTCTCCCCCATCTGCACACGTCCATCGGCAATTGCGGTGAGCGCTTCGTAGATTTTTGAAATGTGTGGGGCCTTCCAGTTCATGTCCCCATTATGCCAGAAACCTCACCAAACTGACAATTGTGACCATGTCCGACCTGGGACAGGTCGGAGTTGGGAATGCCCGTTAAACCTGACTGGAGGGCCAAGCTTGGCTTCGCAATCTGATATAATTACTATTTCTGCTAGGACGGCCTATTCTTTTGTTCTTTCGCAGTTCATTTTGATTCTCTATGGAAACTATTGTCAGATTTAATAACGTCACCTTTGAATATCGTGAGGATAAACCGCTTCTTGATGAGGCGAGCTTTTCGATTAAAAATGGGGTAAAAATTGCGCTCATGGGGCAAAATGGCGCTGGAAAAAGCACGCTCTTTAAACTGATTACTGAGCAACTCAAGCCAACACATGGGCAAATTGCCGTGTCCCGCGGTGTGACTATTGCCACATCCCACCAAGTGGTTGATCCGGCAGACTATGAGCTGACCGTTGAGCAATATTTTGGCCGATGCATCAATGTTGAATTGCACGAATTGCGTAGTCGATTAGCCAAAGTGCTGACAATCGTCAAACTTCATGCCCCAGGTGACAAGAAGGTAGGAGCCTTCTCAGGCGGACAACAAGCACGCTTATTGCTTGCTGCTGCACTTATTCAAGACCCAGATCTTCTCCTCTTGGATGAGCCAACCAACAATCTGGACCCTGAAGGAATTGCGCATTTGATGGAGTTTTTGATGGAATACAAAAAGACGTGTCTGGTGATTTCCCACGATGCTGATTTTTTAAACAGCTTTACTCAGGGCGTGCTCTATCTGGACACCTTTACTCACAAGGTTGATTATTTTCCGGGCAACTATTATGACGTTGTTGTGTATTTTGCAGCGCGCATTGAAAAAGAACGACAGCAAAACGCCCGTATGGAAAAAGGGATTATTGAGAATAAAGAAAAGGCAAATTTCTTTGCGCATAAAGGAGGTAAGATGCGTTTGGTTGCTAAAAAAATGCGTGAAAAAGCGGCTGAAATGGAAGAAAATAAGGTAGATATACGCCGCGAAGATCGCACCATTCCCCCATTCACCATCGAAACGCAGGAGAATATGTACGACACCATTCTCCATATCACCGGATATAACGTCGTGATCGACCACAAACCGCAGCCACGAACTGCAAATATTCGCCTCGAACGTCGTGAGCATTTGCAAGTTGTTGGGCCAAATGGTGTTGGGAAAACTACCCTCATCGACTCAATAGCCAGACAAAC
>CAYUJW010000048.1:0-6890 GCA_964445135.1 uncultured Gammaproteobacteria bacterium | reverse complement strand
TCAACTGGTTAGAGCACCGCCCTGTCACGGCGGGGGTTGCGGGTTCGAGTCCCGTCAATCGCGCACTAGAAGGACGAGAAGCCTGCCCTGAGTTCACCGAAGGGAGTCCCGTCAATCGCGCAAAACTGGTTCAAATCTACGATGTGAGAACTTCTTGTATAATCACTGCATGATTGATACTAAAAAAACGATTGTTGCCATAGCAAGAGAAGATGTGTGGAAAGCGGCGCTATCAGCTGGTGAATATACGCAATCTACGATTGATTCGACATTAGAAGAAGTCGGCTTCATACACTGTTCTACTCCAGATCAAACCTTAGATATAGCTAACCGTAGATATTCCGATCAAGATAGCCTAATCATGCTTTTGATAGATGTAGAAAAGGTAAAGTCTCCCATTAAATTTGAAGGAGCCTTAAGTGGTAGAGTTGGTGTCTTTCCGCATATTTATGGACCTCTGAATACAGATGCTGTATATGCAACTAAACCCTTAATCAAAGGTAGCTCAGGAAAATTTATACAAAGTTAAAGCAGATAAGTGGCTTCCATATAGTTCACCAGACCGCGCACATATTTTTCTGCATTTCATCTTCACAAGTGCGTATCGTGAGCTATCCACCACTCACCTTTAACTATAGGTTCTAAAGATCAACTAATATCGAGTTTTTTACGTTGTCCCACAGATACATCAAACCTATTGACAAACCTATAGTAATTTGCTATACTTTATTCAGATCCTAAGGTTCTTTCCAATTTCGGCAAAGTGCTTTAGGATCTTTTTTTATGAAAAAAATACTTATCATACTAATGTTTTGGCTTGTCATGGCAGGCTCTGTGTCTGCTGATGAGCGACATGCGGGCACCTCTGCCGTGCTTGCTTCAAATGCCGCTGTTGAAACGCAGCAAACGAAGCATACAACTCTTGAGATGGCCGCAAAACGCCGCGCAATCGTTGAGGTTTTAAAGCGATACAATTCGCCAATGACTCAGCACGCAGATGCCTTTTTGAAGGCATGTGTGAAATACAATATGGATTGTTACTTGCTTCCGGCAATTGCGGGACTTGAATCAAGCTTTGGTGTTCATATATGGCCTGATTCCCATAACGCCTTCGGGTGGGGTGGTGGATATATCATGTTTACTTCGTGGGAAGAAGGTATTGATGCCGTTGCCGCAGGTCTTGCAAAAAACTATATTGGCCAAGGATTGTTGGGTGTTGATGCCATAGGTCCGAAATATTCTGCAAGCCCCACATGGGCGCCACGTGTTGCTAACTTTATGACTCAATTTGAGAATATAGAGCGCAATGACACGTTGCACTCTGCCATATATTCGCTATAATGGGGCTATCTATGGACTATACCTATACTCTTTCAACCCTCCCCAAATCAGTAACAAGTGCATTAATTACCATTCCTTGGGACATTATCAGTGCTGAATACGATGTCGCATTCGACAAGCTGAGCCAGGAATTAGAGGTCGAGGGATATCGCCGCGGGAAAGCGCCCAAAGCGCTTGCAAAAAAGCATATCAAGCAGGAAAAGGTATATGACAAGTTAGTTCGAATCCTCTTCACCCGCCTCTACGAAGAGATTGTCAAAAAAGAAGACCTGAAGCCAATTGTGGCGCCACGCATTGACATCAAAACTGCAAAAGAAAATGAACAATGGGAAGTGGAGATGCAAATTGCACAAAAGCCACCCGTTGATCTATCTACCTATAAAAAAGCCATAGAAACGCTTAAAAAAAGTAAAAAAGGTGATGAAATTTGGACCCCTGGTAAGGATGCATCTGCGGCAGACTCATCTGAATCTGCCAAAAAACAACAGCTTCTCAATGAAATACTTGGCATTTTACTCAAAGAGATTCCATTTGAAGTGGCCGATATGGTCATTGAAGAGGAAGTTGAATCCCGACTCACGCGTCTCGTTGATGATGTGCAAAAGGTTGGAATGACAATTGAGGCCTATGCAAAGAGCAAAAACACCACTATTGAGGAAATTCGAGCACAAATACAGCGTGAAGTAGACGAAATGTATAAGCTCGAGTTTATTTTGAATGAAATTGCCGATGCGCAAAATATCCAAGTTGAACAGGCAGAAATGGACGCGCTTATCGGAAATGCAAAGGATGAAAAGGAAAAAGAAGCCGCTGCGAAAAACATGTACTTTTACGTCATGATTCTTCGAAAGCAAAAGGTTCTTGATTACCTTCTTGCCCTATAGTATAATTACATCATGGCTAATACGTCTTCTTCCAAGCCAAATAGCACGCCTATAAAGGTGAAAAATCCCCTTGAGACTTTGGGCGAATTTGGAACGTCTACGGCGCGCGAAGTGGTCAAAGGAACGGCCGATATCGGGCGCGGTGTATTTGAGCAAATAATGGGAGTTGGTCAAAGCGAATCAAATGAGCAAGAAGCCATTCGTATTGATCAAAAAGAGCAATTTTCACCAAGTGCAATCGATGCTGCACGCTCAAAATTGCGCTCGCATCTTGAAGTTCCCCGCCCCCTCTTTAATTACGTGGAACATACGGAAAACGTCACAAACAAGCAAGAAATACGTGAATTAACCATGTACTTGCGAGAAGAACTAAAGCGCAGTATTCAGGTGCTGAAGAATGAAAATGCACAATTTGCAGACGAAGTGCGCGATGCAGAAAAGATTGTGATGCAAGACATGCCTGAGGCTCCAACGCTTTATGACTTAAGCTTTGTTGAGGTGCTCGTTCAGCTTATGCAAACACTTATTCAAGAGGTGAGAGAATCTCGCACATGGCTTGGTGCTTTTACATCCAAAAAAAGCAAACGTGGTTCTTTGTTTGCCAAACGTGCAAAAGATCAGGGTACGCAATACTCACTTTCCGCCGAGCTCCAGGTGACGCGAAACACGCAGTAATCTGCAATCAATATTCTCGTTCGCCCGGTTTAGTCTCCTATTCTAAGGCCTGTAAAAACGTATTTACCCCATGTGCCCAACTTCCGTTTGATGACGGAGTATACACTTCCATAATTTGATTGGCGGTCGTGAGCCCGCGATCGATATAGTTTTTCTTTAGGCCTTTTGATACGGCGTCAATTGCGTCTGGATACGATGCAAAGCGGGTAACTTTACTTCCGTATATCCCCCATCCCCAGCAATTATGTGAGTTATGTGGGATCTGGCGGCATAGCCCCGATTCTTGCATGGCAATAGCTGGCAATAGTCGGTAATCAAGGCTATTTTCATCCGCCACTTGGACTACGTATTCTGCGTGGTCATAGAGTGGAGAGTTATATTTGCGAAAAAAGCGTTTGAGATTGGCAATTCGTGCATCGCTTGTGGCAACCATCTCATCATGATCGATTTGTACGTTGATAATGTCTGCATCTGCGGTCATTTGAGTTGATTCATAATCAAACTCAATTTCATCAAGAATACGCGCTGATGCTTGGACGCGTTTCACTTTTTTGACATACGAACCGATAACAAGCAGATTTACAGAAGCCATCAGGAGAAATGCCCCCAACCAAATAAGCGTTGAACGCTTGGGTCTCATATCTATTTACTATACCAATTTTTCATATCCATTGCTTTCTCAGATTTATTGTACTTATAGTTGGTAATAGTATGTGTTGTATGGCTTGGCTTTTTCGGTATGAATCAGCGCCTTTTGAATTGATGCGATTTTAAATGCGTGAGAAATGATGAGAATTGGCTTTTTTGTGGTTCGATCTGCTTTGATTTTCTCAACAGTTTTAAGTAAAAGTTTGGGGAGAAGAAATAAGTAAAATACCCGATATTTGGAGGTGTCAGTTTTGTGAATATTGGCGCGCTGGTAGTCCAATTTCGTCTTCGGTATCGATTTACTGGCGCGTTTTGCGTTCCAGATGAGCAGTGGGTCAATGTCGATTCCAACAGCGCGCACTCCCAATAATTGAACTGCCCGTCGTGCCACACGCCCGTCTCCACACCCCACTTCTAAAAAGCGCATATCTGCACCAATGGGCACTGCGCGAAGAATTGCATCAATGCTCGCTTTGGTCGAAACATATGGCGCCCCAGACAAGGCAGAATATATAAACAGTCCTCCTTGAATAATAAATCGAATAACAAGGGCAACCATTGCCACAAGCGCCGCGACATATAAAATAATAGTGACAAGTTGCATAGGTAGATATGGTACCACGATTATTCAGATATTCAAAAGCCCCAGAATCAGGTATAATGGAGCCTTAAGCACCCGTAGCTTAATTGGATAGAGCATGTGGCTTCGAACCACAAGGTTGGGGGTTCAAGTCCCTCCGGGTGCACCCATGAAATCTGCTTGCCTATTTTGTACTCCCTCCACATTTAACACTCGCCTTTTGTTAAAGACCTCTCAATTTTGGGTCATTGAAGACCGCTATCCGGTAAATCCTGGACATGCCCTTATTATTCCAATTCGTCACAGTCAAGATATCTTTGAGCTAACAACTGCTGAATGGGAAGATCTGCATGCAGCAATTCTTATGACAAAAGAACTGCTTGATAAGCGCCACCAGCCAGACGGATATAATATTGGTGCAAATTGCAAAGAAGCGTCTGGGCAAACAGTGTTTCATACGCATATTCATGTGATCCCACGATATGTTGGCGATGTGGAAAATCCCCGTGGTGGAGTTCGGTTGCTCAAGAGCTCAGTTGTGCCCTATAAATAATTGGATTATTCGCAGCGACCAGTTGGAGTGTTGATGGTCACGGTGGTAAATCCAAATCCTTCGAGGAAGCTTGTTAATTGTCGTTTGGCATTTTGGGACGCAATATTGAGTATTTCACCATCACATGCTGCCTGACGAACTGCTCGCTCGGCTTGTTGTCGCGCCTCTGATTCAAGCTCAATATCTGCTCGATTGAGTATCCCCTGTTGGCGGTCATATACTCTGGTTTTGCTATTATCAAGCGTCGCTACCAGTATTTGAGGTGGAGGGAGATTCATGGTGATTGCGCGGCCTGAAATTTCAATATCTGACTGTGACATTTGTGATAGATCAAAGCCTGCGATGACTTGTCCATGCGCAATAAGAAGTATCTTGTCGCCAAATAAAAAACGTTGAAGTGCGTTTGTTTCGCTTGAGCTGGCGTCAATCACTTTCTCGATGGTAAACTGCGCCGTCTCAAGGCGTGCAAGTGAGCGAATTTGACGAATAACTGCTGGGCGCGAAAGGTTTATTGTGTAGGTGTTTCGTGCTTTCAGTGCTAAGTATATGACGCCAACAAAGAGTGCGATTGTGATAATCGCCGCCAAAAGCCGTTTGAAAAACGAAGACCAATTTGATGTTTTTTGCGGTGTTTGGGGCATGATTCTATTCTACGCCAAATAATTTATTCTGAGGGAGATAATTGTTCACTCACATACGATGAAATGCTCTCATAGCGGCCATCACGCGGCATCAGGATAAATCCATACTCGGCAGATGTTGAATCTTTGAGAACATTGGTATTTGTCAGGGGGATCGCGATTGTACGATAGTTTTTGAGTGCGTTACTCATAAGCAATAGCGACTCAAGTTCGGCCGGACTCATGTCTGTCTCGATGGAGGAGACGGCGACATCAAATAACGCGGGGATTTTGGGCAAAATGGCCGGTGATTGAAGCTTCTTCTTGAGTGCCTCGATGATGATTTTTTGACGGGCCGAGCGTGCAAAGTCGCTCCCATCTTCACTTGCATGGCGTGAGCGAACAAACGCAAGGGCTTGTTTCCCACTCAGATGCATTTGCCCCTTGGTAAAGGTCACCGTTTGGTAACGGCAGGGAAATACCTCATATGGTGCTTTGTATGTCAGCTGCGTCAGGAGCTGGGGAAGTTGTTTACTGTCTTTTCCACAGAGATCATCCTCATGTCCTGCTCGCGGATATTCACGATCAGTAAAGCTTGTTTCAACGGTCACTGTCACTCCACCTACTGCGTCAATAAGCTTGGTAAATCCTTCAAACTCAAGCGCCACAAACCGATCGATGTCAATTCCGACAACTTCAGAGAGCACCGTTCTTGTAAGGATTCCCCCACCTGTTTTTCCTCGAAACTCTGCTGGCTTTTGGGTGAAATCTTTGTCGTTTGCGCCAACTGCATAGAGTGCGTTGGCTTTCCAACTAGCTCCAATATTATATTCCGGCTTCATGTATAGGAGTAAGTCGCGCGGAACTGAGATGAGTTGGACCGTTTGGGCGGCCGGATCGATACGTGCCACGATAAGTGAGTCAGCTAAATATGCTCCTTCATGCTCATTCCCCGCTGTTCCAATAAGCAGTATCGCAAATGGTTTTTTATTCTCAAATGCCTGCGTAACAAAGGTATTTGCAGATTGGGTATTTTTGTCAAGCGGACGATCGGTGGCAATCTGGGCAAGTGCACGTCGAAACAGCCCGACACTCACGGCCGACAAAACGGCAAGAATCAGCAATAGTGGAATAATAACTTTCTTGATCATAGACTTTGTTTTCAGGCGCAGACACTTCGGGCACAATGGCTACTCATGAGGATGCACATGAGAGGCTACATCAATCCCGCCAAAAACATCAACAGCAGCAATACAAGTAGAATGGTAAAAATTCCCCCACTACCTAAAAACGCCAAAAACCCAAACATCGACAAGAGATAAAGGATGATTCCAATCATGACAAGCACCGAGAGCGGAGATGGAATATAGCGAAGAAGCACGATCAATAGCGCAAAAATCAAAACATCACGCAAGGTGATTGCTGCGCCAAATAGGTTGATAAGGGTGCGATCAGGAATCACAACTGGTGCGAAATTGCCTGAGGCAACAAATAAAAGTGCTAAGGCAACAAGGGCATGTGGTAGGTACTTTTTCATATAATTCAAGCACTAGTATATACATAATACGAATTCAATTTCATGTGTAAAT
>CAYUJW010000047.1:0-6892 GCA_964445135.1 uncultured Gammaproteobacteria bacterium | reverse complement strand
TAAAAAATGAGTTAGCGCTCGCTCCTGAATTTTCGGTCAAAACTACCCTCAATGCGGCTGATCAGATTACCGAACAGTTCGGCGAGCTTACCACTAATTTTCGAGACACTATATTGTTGGTGTTTATTGTCCTTGTTGCATTTTTAGGTTTTCGCCAAGCATTTATCGCAAGCCTCACCATCCCCCTTACATTTTTGAGCGCATTTGCGTTTATGCGTGCGTTTGGACTATCAATCAATTTTCTCTCGCTCTTTTCACTCCTGTTGGCTCTTGGATTATTGATTGATGACACCGTTGTGACTGTCCAAGCAATGACTGCATATAGCAAGTCTGGACGATTTAATGCCGCGCAAACTGGCATCATGGTGTGGCGTGATTTCATCGTTCCAATTTGGTCAACAACCCTTACTACCATCTGGGCATTTGTGCCGCTTCTGTTGGCGACAGGTATTATCGGCGAGTTTATCAAGTCAATTCCAATCGTGGTTACTGTTACTTTGATTTCTTCAACAGCAATTGCGGTACTTATCACCTTGCCATTGATGATATTTTCACTGAATCCTCAAGTTCCGTACCGAGTTAAACTGTTGGTTCAAATCTTGCTGGCAGTTGCGTTATTTGGGCTGGTGTTTGCCGTTTCAAATGGTCCATTGTTCCCGGCGGTATTGCTGGTTTGTGCAGTGTTGTATGCCGTGCTTCGAACCGTTGGCTCAACCCTCACGCAGAATATACAGCAAAGGATAAAAAGTCGGCCAAAGTGGGCGGGCGCCATGAGTCGAATAAATCGCGGAATGGTTGGAGGATTTATTAATATGGAGCCATTTATTGACGGATATAGACGAGCCATTTCTTATGTTATTTCCTCAAAAGTATGGCGAAGAAACACGTTGATCATCGTGACATTATTTGCGATTTTCTCATACCTATTATTGCCAGCCGGATTTATTGTAAATGAGTTTTTTCCCAAGTCAGATGCTGACTCGTTGTATATAAATCTTGAACTTCCGGCCGGCACAACACTTGCCAAAACAAGTAGCGAGACAATTTCGCTTGTCAATCGACTGCGCACAAACCCTGACGTTTCATATGTGAGCGCTGATGTTGGACAATCCTTTTCTGGAGATGGTGGAGGCGGGACAGGCGGTGGAAGTACTACGCATCTGAGTAAAATCACCCTTAATCTAAACGAAGAAAACTCAACAAAATTAGCAGAAGAACTGCGTCAAACGTTTGCTACCTACACCGTTGGAAAGCTGAGTGTTGTTGAGCTGTCAGGTGGTCCGCCAGCTGGCGCAGATGTTCAAATTAAGCTACTGGGTGATGATCTCACACAGCTTGATGCATACGCAAAGCAGGTTGAGCAATACTTGAGCAAACAGCAGGGAGTGCGCAATATTGAGCGATCAATAAAACCCGGAACAAGTAAGTTGGTGTTTGAGCCAGATTATACAAAACTCAAAGACCTAGGGATTGACGCGGCCGCCGTCGGAGGACAACTTCGAACGGCCACTGCCGGGCTGAAGCTCGATGCCTTGACAGTTGGGGACGAGGAGCTTGATATTGTGTTCCGGTATGATAATGATCTGCTGAGTCCCGCTGCATTGTCTGCCATTATGATTAGTGCACGGGGGGTCGAATACCCATTGCTGTCTTTGGGTACATTGCGTTTGGAAACCAATCCGACACTTATTACCCGTCAAGATCAAAAGCGTACAATTTCAGTCAGTGCTTCAGTTGCCGCGGGATATTCAAATGTTGAGATAGGGCAGTCGCTGGAAAAGTTTGCTGACACAACGCTTGGGTTGGCTCCCGGATATTCTTGGGAGACGGGTGGCGCAAATGAAGAAAATGCAAAATCAATCCAGTCGATTATGCAGGCGATGCTCTTAGCATTTATGCTTATCTTCATCAATATGGTCCTTCAGTTTGGCTCATATCGACAAGCAGTTTTGGCGCTATTGGTGATCCCATTTGCAGTATCTGGGGTATTTTTGATTTTTGCCGTAACTGGCACGCCACTATCGTTTCCAGCGCTCATTGGAGTGTTGGCATTATTTGGAATTGTCGTCACTCACGCCATCATGTTGCTTGACAAGATTAATTTAAATCTCAATTCAGGTATGCCATTTGAAGAGGCGATAGTTGATGCTGGAGCATCAAGACTTGAACCAATTCTTCTGACTTCCTTGCTGACGATTGTTGGACTTGTCCCCATCACCTTGTCTGATCCATTTTGGAGAGGTTTAGGCGGCGCAATTATTGCAGGCCTTCTTTTCACCGGTGCCATCAAACTCTTTTTTATACCCGTGGTCTTTGCCATGTGGTTTAGGAACGACTACCCTCAAAAATAATCTCCTTATGTTGCATTACGTGGCCCATTCCTGTTAAATGGATGGTGTACCTCTCTATGAAAAAACGCGTAATAGCATTATTAGTGATTGTAGTTTTGGCCATGGCATTTGGCATATTTTTTCTCGAATTGGGAAGCGGGAAAAAAACGCTCTTTCAAAGCCTGACACAATCACCTGACTCTCAAACCACAGACAACAAAACCTCTTCACAAGCTCAATCGGGCAACACAGTGACGGTGCCGTTTACCGTTAAGAACTTTGAATTTAGCCCACCAACGATCATTGTCAAAAAAGACCAAACGGTTATCCTCGAGGCAAAGAGCGTGGATATCGTTCACAGTTTTGAGATTGCCGACCTTGGAGTTGTTGGAAATGTTGAGCCGTTTGTGGTTAAAAAAATAACATTCAAGGCAGATCGGATCGGTCGCTTTCCGATTACGTGTACGAAAAACTGCGGGCCGGCTGGATATGATGGAATGAAAGGCGTGGTTGTTGTAAAGTAACATCAACGTATTGATTCAAAACAGTGCTTTCAAAACTTGAACCTATGAGTAAAAAAATTATCTTGATGTCGCTTGTTGCAGCAGCTACTCTGGTGGGCGCGGTCTTTTATTCGCGTCAAACAACATCGGCACAGGTGGCAAATTGTCGCGATCCAATTCAGCAGCCATTTGCTGCAAGCTCTATATGGAATACTCCAATTGGAACAGGGGCCGCGTTTGTACCTGCCAACTTCAGACTTCCTGATAATGGATACGGACCGGAAGAAAACGTGATCATCATGACGCCTGATGCGCCGCTTAAGACAATTCAGACAATGTCAGGAGGCGGTTGGGGAGGCGGACAGCAAGGGCGATGTAGTCTCGATGGTGGTTCATTGTGGGGAGGTCGGCAACTGCCAGTGCCAGATAGTGTTGTGACATTAAACGTCCTGGGGGGCGGCACGCCAAACGCCTCATCTGCCATATTGGATCGAGATGGGGAGACGCTCTATTCATCGCAACCATTTACCGTGTGTGAGGCAGGAGGAGCGGCGATATCAAAATATGACTATGGACAAGATAATATTAAAACAGGAAATGGGATACTCGGAGCCCAAGGCGGATCTGGAATGTCTAGCCTTGGGGGCGCAATCCGTATTAGCGAGATGCAAGCGGGATATCGCATTCCTCACGCCCTAAAGCTCGTCATATACGGCATTGAAAACATTAGTCGTAGTGGGAATGGATATCGTTGGCCAGCAGTCAAGGCAGACAGCGGATGGAATGATCCGTGTATCGAAGGCACTAATGCGTACTGTGGCCCCAATCCTGCGCTTCGTATGGGAGCGCTCCTTGCGCTTCCGCCAAGCGTTGACATAAACTCCCTTGGGCTTCAGGCGGAATCATCTAAAATGGTGGCGCGCGCCCTAAAGGAGTATGGAGGATATGTGGTTGATAATTCAGCGTACTCGTATAACCATATCGCCCTTGAGTGGGGTCCTGCGGGAAGTGGAAGAGAAAAATTTGCAACAATTGGTGGATTTAATCGAGCTGATCTTGACAAGATATTTAGTCAGCTGGCAGTTGTTGATAATAATGCTGCCGGATCAGTTGGGGGCGGAGGTACGCCAACTGCCCCAACAGCCGCACCATTTTGTGCAGCAGGTCAAACGCCAGATCCCGGAGGAACAGGTGGAAATAATCCCGTCCCGCCCGGAGCTGGGACAGATCCGGTGGTTGTAAATCCGCCGCCTCCAGGCGCCGGAGCGGAGCCAGTGGTTGTTGATCCTGATTTGCAGTATGTTGGACAATCTTGTGTCATAAATGATGGGCGCGGTGGGACATGCGAATATGTATCTGCGCCAAATAGTAATAGTCTGAATTGTCAGGACAAAAAGGGTGCGGCATATCGGTCTGTTGCAGGAGTGTGTCCGGGGAGTGCAAATATGCAATGTTGTGTTGCGCCTCCCACGGCAATTCTTGGACAAGCGGGATATCTGGCCTTTGCAAAATATGCGATCGACTGTACCAACGGCGTATCTGTGACTGCGGCATATCAGGCAGGGGATGATCCAACAAAACCGCCTATCTACTACAACATCGAGCTGGTTGATGGACCAGAGCAGGCGGGTATTGGGCGAGGAACTCTTATCGCACAAGATGTATCGATCAATCAGGGAACATTTGAAACGATGAATCCTGCATGGTTTGCAAACGGCCGCACTATTCAGTTTTACATATACACCATTGCTGAAAACACCAACCCTCCTTTTGACTACACCATTCACGGATTGGATGCAATTGGCGCATTGCTTGCGCGACGCCCAGATGAGACGCCACCTGCCCCATTTACCCTCACATGTCCGGCCACTCCACAACCTCCTGAACAGCCGCCAATTGTGCCGCCCGTTGATGTTGGTGATGGGGGAACTGAGAAAGATGTTTCCATGACGCTTCGACTATTTATGCCGCTTGCCCCACCTGGCGCGGTAAATCAAACCCCAGCATTGACCACGATTCAAACGGCAGTCACCGTCAAAAACTTGGCCATAAGCGGCGACAATGGTTCGCAAATTGTTGATATGAAATATTTGAATAATGGTGTCTGGGAGGGTACGTATGTGGGGCGTCATATTCCCGGTGCTGGGTTTAGTATTTCTGTCAAGCCTCTTAATCACGCCAAAAAAACATTCTGTCATTCCGGAACCGGCTCAGCTCAAGCCACATACGCAAACTATGAATGTGATCTCAATGAAGGAACGGTTACCGTGAGTGCGGGCCGTAGCATCTTAGACTTCTCAAAAATCCCGCTTGGCGCGGGGGACTTGGTCGTTGATGGAAGGTCTGATTCGGTCGTTGATTCTCAAGACCTGCTTGCCATATTATTTGCCATTGCGCGTCGCTCACCATATTCAGTCAAATACGATGCAAACTTGGATGGAACAATATCTCAGGAAGATTTTGAGTTGGCCTTGTGGTCGATGCTCAATGTTTCTCACTAAGCTTGAGATCATACATTTTGGCGTATTTATTTGAATGACTCTATGTACAAAAAACTTCTCCCGACACTTTTTCTCACGGTCTTTTTAGCATTCACTCTTCTTGTGGTGCGAGTTGGGCTTCCAACACTTATTAATCTTGCACAATGGGCACCGACTCAACAGCAGAAGCAAGAGAAGGAATTTGTCAGTAAAAGTGGATTTGTGGAAATTGTCCCGAGTACGGGAGAATCGGTGTACATGCTTGGCGATACGATAGATATGGACGTGACAATTTCTATGTTTGACGATCACGTATCTGGCTTTACCGTGCCAATTGCCTATGATGTTCGTATGTTTGAATATGTTCAGGCGGAGGATGTGACGGATACGTATAACGTGTATGTGAGAGAAGAGCCAAACTATTCAGTCATCGTGGGAGTTGAAAAAGATGTGCGAAACAATGCGCTATCAGCTCTTGATAAAACACCAGTCGTCAAACTTAAATACCGGGCGGTGGCCGCTGGAATTGGCGTGTTTCAAGTGGCGCGCGGAGTTCAAAGTGGATACAAGCTCAAAATCAACAATTACGCAAATGAAAACATACAGCCAGCAAATGGCCAATCTATCATCACGATTAACTCGGCAACAATTTCGGGTCAGGAAGTGTTTCAGCTGACGCGCCAATATGGATATCAATTGAATCCAAATACTGGCAGATACGAATTTACTCCTCCAACATACAGTACCCCTGTTCCAACCGTTGTCTATACCGATATTCCGCCAAACACCAATCCACCAAATACAAACCCTCCACCTGTCGTAAATCCCAACCCCAATCCTAACCCGAACCCTAATCCTAATCCAAACACTGATCCGCCTCTTACCGGACGGGTGCGTGTGATGCCGCTTGGTGATTCGGTCACCGGAGGTATGGATGGGAATTCCTATCGAAAAAAACTCTATGAGCTCTTAAGTGGCGCCGGTCGACAAGTAGACTTTGTTGGTTCGCAAAGCGATGGCGATGCAGCAGACACAAACCACGAGGGGCATGGAGGATGGTGTATGGACGATGTGGCCAATCATTGCCAGGCATATTGGCCAGAAGCAGGCGGACTTTCGGAAAACATTGATACATGGTTTGCACAATACGATCCGCAAATAGTGCTGCTTCTTATTGGCATCAATGATTTTGCATGTGCAGGTGGAACAGAAGCGCAGTGCGAACAACCGCGTATTAGGCAGCGATTGAAGGCATTTTTAGAAAAAATGTATGCTGCAAGCCCCGAAGTTCGCATAGTCATTTCCAAAGTGAGCTTCAATGGCGGCACCTATGGTGAATATAATGCCAGTATTGACGCGGTGGCTGCAGAACTTACGGCCGCTGGTCGCTCCATCCGCGTGGTCGATGTGTATCAGGGAGTACAATCAGGAGACTATGTTGATGTAGTGCATCCCTCAACAAGCGGAAATAATAAAATGGCTGAAAATTGGTACAACGCCATCAATGACATGTGGTGATAATTAGTTGAAAGGTTGAAAGGTTGAAAGGTTGAAAGGTTGAAAGGTTGAAAGGTTGAAA
>CAYUJW010000046.1:0-6924 GCA_964445135.1 uncultured Gammaproteobacteria bacterium | reverse complement strand
CACCTATGGAATTACCACAACCACTCACTAAACCAAAACAAAACAAGAAGCAGTTGATGCTTGTTCTTGTGCTGGTATTGGTCCTTGTTGCTTCGTTGTTGGGTGTGGGTATCGTGATGCGCCAGCAGTCATTGAGTATTCAAAATCGAGCAGCAACTCCCGGAAATGATCTCTCACAATGCGTTCCTCAGTTTGCAGTATGTCAGTGGGAGCCAGGTACTATCCCTGCCTCTGAAATCGATCCAAACAACTTGCCATATGATGTTGAGAAGGTGACTGTCAATGGGGCAGATGTGTACCGCATGAAGGGTCTTTCCTACTCCTACACCATCAAAAACCTCACAGACACAACAAAGCCTGCCATAACTGGTACCACCACTGAGACAAAGGTAAACTACACACCAGTCATGGGTAATCAGTACGAGTGTATTGTGAAGCCTATGCACACCAAGTGTGGTGCAGGTCCTGAAACACGAACGGTAAATGCCTGTGGATTCACCGGCTGTGGCAACACGTGTACGTCAGATAGTCAATGTCCTCAAAGCCCAGCTCACAAGTGTCATCAAGGGAAGTGCGCCTTGAGTGCCTGTCTTGAGACTGGCGCAAGCTGTAGCCCAAACAAGTGTGACGTCATAACTCCAACTGTCACGCCTCCCATGCCATCTGTCACGGTAACTGTTGCGCCATCGGCTACTCCAACCCCAACGGCCACCTTGACTCCTACACCAACTGAACAACCTACTCCTACGCCAACCGTCAATCCAACCTGTGGAGGTCCTTGTACCGGTCAGTCAGATTGTCCAAACGAGCACTCATGTGTCAACAACAAATGTATTCTGACCAAGTGTCTCAACGGAAGTGCTTGTACCAGCAATCAGTGTCAAGTACTTGATCCAACTGCCACACCAGTACCAACTGCCACAGCGACTCCTGCACCAACCAGCACGCCAATCGTGATCGTGCAGAATCAGGAGCAGTCTCAGCAGCAGACTCAAACAGTTGTGGTCACCGGCACACAGTCAACCGTAGTTGTCCAACAGCCAGGCACCACCACCGAAAAGACAATCATCGTACAAGCAACAGCCGCACCAGGTGCGCCTGAGCCAACCATTCCATCTGCTGGAACACCAGCTGGCGTGTACTTTATGATTGCCTCATCAATACTCTTAGCATCCTTGCTCCTGGTGTTTTGATCCAATCGTCTGCTGCACATATTTGGGCGTCTATTGCGTCACCGCTTGAGCATGGTTGTGGCTATGTGGTACTATTAGTCCATGTACAGTGACTTGATCTTAGCTCTCTACAACAACCCCCCTCATTTTGGTCCGCTTCGCGAAAAGACTGCAACGCACACCATGAACAATCCAAGCTGCGGTGATGTTTTGACGGTTGATATGAACATCGACGCGGAGCAAGGTAAAGTGATTGACATGACATTTTATGGAGAGAGTTGTGCTATTGCACGAGCCGCTGCCGCATTACTGGCAGATCATATCATAGGTAAAAAGACTGAGCAAATTGCCCAAATGAACGTCGAGACAATGTATGAGCTCATAGGTAGCAAAATACATCCAGGTAGGGTAAAATGTTTATTATTGCCGTTGGAAAACGTAAAATATATTATTCAAAACTCATGAATCCAAAAGATCAAGCACATCCCTCTGGCCCCGCTCTTGTTGGGACCTATATGGTTCACATTGACCGTGACTTATGCATTGGAGCAGCAACGTGTGCGGCTATTGCGCCCCATACATTTAACCTCGATAATGACGCAAAGGCGATTATTTTAGACACAGCTGGTTCAGATGATGCGGCAACTGTCCTTGAGGCTGCGCGCGCTTGTCCTGTTGCTGCAATTACGCTTAAAGATAATGACGGACACGTCGTATACCCATAACGTCACTATTGATCCTGACAATTGTCGGCCGTGCCCAATGTGTGGATTTACATCTTTGGCTGGGATGCCTGGAGGTCGTGATTCCATCTGTGGCAATTGTGGATATAAGGATCCGTGCTGCTACGACTAAATGAATAAAAATAACATATGAACTATCGAGTATTAATTGGTGGCGAGGCAGGATACGGCATCATGACGTCTGGCTTGCTCCTTTCTAAAATTGCCACCCATACTGGTCTTCACATATTTGACTACGTACAGTATCCCTCACTTATTCGTGGAGGTCATAATGCATATGAGGTGATGATAAGTGACAGTGAGGTGGGTACACTTATGGGGCCAATTGATCTGCTTGTCTGCTTTGATAAAAGAACATACGAGACACATAAGGATTTACTTGCGCAGGATGCTGTCGTACTTCATGATCCAAAGGAATTTACCATTGAAAATTCAAAGATACATGCGGTGTCCGTGCCTTTCAGAGACATATTGACGGCCGCCCAAGGCTCCTACATGATGAAAAACACTGTCCTTATGGGTTCGCTTTTGGCGGTCATGGGGGGTGACGTATTGTGGATGCACAATGTTATCTCACAGGAATTTGGGAAAAAAGGACAGGCAATTGTTGATGCGAACATATTCTTTGTCAACCAAGGGTATGAGTATGTTACAAAAAACTATGCAACCATGATTCGCCCAGTATTTGCAAAGCGTACTCTGGACGCGACCCAATCAGTGGTGATGACGGGAAATGACGCATTTGCCTTAGGTTCGGTCATTGGAAATTGTCGACTCTATGCGGCATATCCTATGACTCCTTCCTCAACTGTCTTGGCGACACTGGCTGGTTGGCAAGAAAAGGCCAACATGGTTGTGAGACATAGTGAAGATGAAATAGCTGTCATTAATACGGCAATTGGCGCCTCATTTACCGGCGTGCGATGCGCTGTCGGGACATCAGGAGGGGGATTTGCGCTGATGGTTGAAGGACTCTCTTTGGCGGGAATTACTGAATCGGCACTCGTCGTATTTCTTTCCCAAAGACCGGGCCCTGCAACCGGAATGCCAACATGGACTGAACAAGGCGACTTACTTTTTGCGGTTCATGCCGGGCACGGAGAGTTTCCAAAGATAATATTGGCGCCAGGGGATATTGAAGAAATGGTTGAATTGACAGCCCACGCATACAATTTGGCAGATATCTACCAGACTCCAGTCATTGTCTTATCGGACATGCTTTTGTCTGAGTCACATCGCGACATTTCAAGGAGCACATTGCAAAAGATTGAATCATCATATCAAGTGAATCGCGGTAAATATATATTGGAAGCTGATGCATCATACGAACGATATGCGTGGTCTGATGATGGGATTTCGCCGCGTCTGCAGCCGGGGTATTCGGGCGTATATTTTCAGGCAAACTCATACACTCACGAAGCCAATGGTCATACGTCAGAGTCGGCAGAAGATAGACTACTGGAAGTGGCTAAGCGCAATGCAAAAACCGCAACATACCTGAAGAGTCACTTTGTACTCCCGCAAGTATATGGAGATCTTGAGCATGCCGAGCGCATACTTGTTGGATGGGGTTCAACCAAGGCGGCGGGGCTGGCGGCCACACACATATTAGCCCAATCTAACGTACCAGTCGCATATGTGCACTTTTCCCATGTATTTCCTCTTGATAAACAGCGCCTTGCAAGCTTGTTTCAGCCGGCGTATCTGAGTAAAATGGTGTCTGTTGAGCAAAATAGTCATGCACAGTTTGCGCGCCTTTTGCGACAAGAGACAGGTTATGATATTCAGCAGGCGTTACTTCGCTATGACGGCCGCCCAATGACCGCACACGATATTGTTCAGTTTGTGGCACAGTCTATATCCAAATAATAATCATGACAACGATACATAATCATAAAAAATGGAGTGATCGCACACCCACATGGTGCCCTGGATGTGGAGATTGGGCAATTCACACTGGATTGCAGCGGGCACTTGCGGCGCAAGATCTCCAGCCATCAGATTTGATTGCGGTATTTGGAGTGGGGTGTAGTGGAAATATGAACGATTTTCTCCATGCGTATGCAATTCATTCACTCCATGGACGTTCAATACCCACTGCAATTGGTGCAAAATTGGCAAATCATGATATGCCAGTTATTGTGATTGCAGGTGATGGAGACACGTACGGAGAAGGAGGAAATCATCTGCTTCATGCATGTCGTGGAAATCACGACATAACGCTTATTATCCACGACAATAGCGTATATGGACTCACAACCGGGCAAGTTGCGCCGACTGCCTTACATAATGCAAAGGGCAAGTCAACGCCTCAAGGCATGATAGAGCAGCCTATTTCGCCCCTGAACCTCCTTATCACGCAGGGCGCCACGTTTGTTGCGCAGTCGTTTGCAGGAAATCTAGACCATGTGTCTTTGATGATTCAACAAGCGATGCAGCATACCGGCTTTTCTGTTGTTAATATTCTTCAGCCGTGTGTGTCATTTAATCGAGTCAATACCTATCAGTACTATCTAGAGAAGTCCTACCCATTGCCTGAGGGGTATGACCCATCTGATAAGAAATCGGCGATTGCTCATGCCATGGCCATGGATGAAGAGAAATATGCCTTAGGGGTAGTATATAATGTTGAGCGCGAAGCATATCATACGGCCGTTGCCGCTCATGAAAATCCCTTGGTGACTTACACCAAACCTACAACAATTGAGCCGCTATTGGGCGAGTTTACATAAGACTTGACAATTAGCAATCATTTGCCTATACTGCTAATATGGAACTACAAAACAAACAATATCCACTCATTCCAGTGCGTGACGGAATCGTGTTTCCGGGTACAGAAAACGTTCTTGCGTTTGGTCGTGAGAAAAGCGTTCATGCGATTCAAGCTGCTATGGCAGATGACAAATATGTGGTGCTCGTTATGCAAAAGAACGCGAGTATTGATGAACCAGAACCCGCCGATTTATACCAAGTTGGCGTGTTGGCTACTGTCAAAAATGTAGTGACGGGTGATAAGGGTGAAATTACAGCGCTTGTTCATGGTGAAGAGAAAGTGGCAATTGAGTCATATGAACAAACTGATCCATATAGCATTGTCGCCGTATCCTCAGTCTCTGATATCTTGGTCGAGGATGAGGAAGTGCATGCAATGATTAAGCACATCTCGACCCAGATTAAGCGAGCAATCAACTTAGGAAAGACAATAGACTTCGTATTTTTAATGAATATTCTCAATATTCACAATCCTCTTGATTTTTCCAATCAAGTCGCCATGGTCATTGATCTTCGCGAACATGAGCGTCAGGAGATATTGGAAGAACACAATCTTAAATTACGTTTGAAGAAAATGGTTGAATATATCAACCGTGAAATTAAAATACTTGAGATTGAGCAAAACATTTCCTCAAAAACGCATAAAAAGTTTGAAAAAGGTATGAAAGAAAACTTCCTGCGCGAGAAGATGCGAACAATTGAAGAAGAGCTTGGGGGACAAAGCGAAGACAAGGAAGTAAATGAATATCGAGCAAAAATAAAGCGAGCAAAGATGCCGCGCGAAGTTGAAGAAAAAGCAATTAAAGAGCTGCGTAAGTTGGCTCAGATGTCTTCATTTAATCCTGAGTCATCCTATGTTCGCACCTATCTTGACTGGCTGTGCGACATACCATGGTCAAAAAAGTCGCCGACCAAAATCGACATAAAGAAATCGGAAAGTATTTTGAATGAAGATCACTATGGACTGAAGAAAATAAAAGAGCGCATATTGGAGTACTTGGCCGTTATTGAGCTCAAGAAGCGCCAAACGAGCAAATTGAAATCAAAAACGAGCAAAAATGCAAAGAATGCCAAGCGTGAGCATCAGCCAACAATTCTTTGTTTTGCAGGTCCTCCAGGAGTCGGAAAAACTTCGCTTGGAAGATCTATTGCGCGTTCGCTGGGTCGCGAGTTTGTAAAAATGTCCTTAGGCGGTGTTCGAGATGAGGCAGAAATTCGCGGACATCGAAGAACATATGTTGGAGCTTTGCCTGGGCGCATCGTGCAGGGAATTAAGCAAGCAAACACCAGTAATCCTGTATTTATGCTTGATGAAATAGACAAGATAGGTCATGACCATCGCGGCGATCCATCATCTGCACTGCTTGAAGCACTTGATCCAGAGCAGAACCACGCATTTTCAGATCATTATCTTGAAGTGCCAATCGACTTGTCTGAAGTCTTTTTTATCACGACTGCAAATATGTTGGACTCAATTCCTGATGCACTTCGAGACCGCTTGGAGATCATTCATTTTGCCGGATATACGGAAGACGAGAAGTTTTCTATCGCAAAGCAATACTTGCTTTCCAAGCAGGCCGGAGCACATGGCATTGAAAAGGGTGCGGCAACACTCACTGACCCATCGCTCAAGGTGATTATAGAGCGTTATACGCGTGAGGCGGGGGTACGTGAATTAGAGCGTCAAATTGCGACAATTTATAGAAAAATTGCCCGTGAAATTGTGGAACACAAAGTTGAGAAAAAGACAATTGGACCAGACGACCTACATGCTTATCTTGGTGCATACAAATACAGTGCCTCAATGATTGAGGAAAAAGATGCTGTTGGAATATCAACTGGCTTGGCATGGACTTCTGTCGGGGGTGACATTCTCTTTATCGAAGCGGCCACTATGCCTGGAAAAGGTGCACTCGTTTTGACGGGACATTTGGGAGACGTGATGAAAGAATCATGTCAGGCAGCGCTTTCGTATATTCGTAGTCGCTGGGAGCTTTTCAAACTTCCAAAAGATATCTTTGAAAAGACTGATATTCATATCCATGTGCCAGAAGGCGCAGTGCCCAAGGACGGTCCATCTGCTGGAATTGCTATAGCAACCGCTATGATATCGGCACTTACTCAAATTCCTGTGCGACGAGATGTTGGGATGACGGGAGAGATTACGCTTCGCGGTCGGGCTCTTGAAATTGGCGGAGTAAAAGAAAAAGTGATTGCTGCACATCGCGCACACTTGA
>CAYUJW010000045.1:0-8096 GCA_964445135.1 uncultured Gammaproteobacteria bacterium | reverse complement strand
GAAGCTTCAGGATCGGCTCAATGATTGAAGCTTAATATATCCCTTTTCTTCAAGCCTGCGCAGCAGTTCCTTTTGCTGGTCAATGCGTAGATAGAGATCTGACTTCATATTAAAGCTACTTGGCGTTTTGATCACCTCTACTCCCTCAATTGTTTCAATCGAGCGGTAATCAGGCTTCATCCAGTCAATAAAAAATGCCCCAAACTCCATGGCCGGCGTCCCAAATATCGAAGCTTCATGCTTATAGACAATGAGTGATGGACGAAGATCTTGCATATCTTGAATGAATGATTGACGAAGCGTCTCACCTTCTCTAAATTGAGGTAGTAACGATGGGTGGCGTCCGGTAAACGGCGTAACTTTTGTATAAAAAAGGTCCTGAGGTTCGTATGGCCCCGCAAAATAGGTTTCTCCACTTTTGAGAATTTCATCAAAAAATTCAGCAGTAAATCCCCGATTGTGAATTGATGGCAATTTCTGTGTATACATCTGGAACGCTTTACTATACGTGTTGAAGGCTAAAAACAAGGCAGTTGATACGGCAAATACAAACACGACTCCACGCACCACTCGAAGGACATCTCCAACCACTTCGCGCGCGCTAATACGACGAGTGAGATAAAGCACAATGGCGCACGATGCAATGCCCAGCATAATAAACATTCCCATTTGGTAATCTGTCTCTTTATATACAGAGACGTTGCTGCGTGGGGCTGAAAACGACAAAAGCACCACATACGCTATCCCCATAACGGGTGCTGAAAAGACAAGTATTAGTGCCAACACAAATGTTGCCAATCCGGAAAGCGTGGCTATTGGCAGATACAGATCGAGGTGCTTTATCTTACTCAAAAGCGGCAAGTACCCATCATAAAAATTAGAAACTAAGGTGAGTGCAAACTTAATTGGATTAAAGTTGGGTCCACGAACATAGTTGGGGATACTGATGTAGTAGCTTGAGTTGTACACGATATTTGCAAAATAGAAGTCCGCAATGGTTCCCGTCACCAAAAGGTAAAGCGCAAAAACCAGATATGGAGCCAGAATATATCCGCCAAGCGTCAGCAGTCCAAGTGCGCGACGACTCGGCCACAGATAGGCAATCATCAGATACAATCCTGCGGCCATATATACATACGTTGCCGAGGTGAACACCATAGCAAATGTCAACACCGTAGCCAGCGCTAAACGCATCGTAGCGCGCCCCTTATGCACGTCAGTCCACTGCGCAATAATCAACCAAAATGAGGCGCTAAAAAACAAGGCGGCAATGCCATCTGCCAAAAATAGATGAAGCCAAAAGTATAAGGCTGCCATCGGATACACCGTGACAAATCCTAAATAATAGGGTCTGAGCTCATGCTTTTTGGGAATAAAAAACGAAACCCCAACCAGCAGCCCCCATGAAAAGAGCGCCCACAGAACACGAAACAGTACAAATGATCCGCCTGACAGTGCCAGCAGCGCCGCACTTCCAAACCAGGCGCCAGGCAAATGATGATCCCAAAAGTCAGTATATGGCAACGCGCCACGAAGAATGGTTTGACCACCAAGTAAATTTACATATTCATCTGGGTAATCAACGTAGCGCGCACCAACCATAAATGCGACGAGCGATAGTGCAAATAGAAAGAGATCAAGTTTGTGAGTTCGTGCGGCATGCCAGCTACGTCCCAACGTGGAGAGGATGCGATGTTTTGCGTCGGCCATTGAGATAATTATACACAATGTTAATAACGAGTGAGACGGCAGCAATTTGATATTTCAGCGTATTTGACCACTCTCCAATTGCGATGAAATAGATATACATATAGAGCATGCCATTTAAAAATATCCCATACGTTTTCAAACGCAAATAGTACAGCGGAATGAATGCGTAGAGCGTGAGAAAGTACCAAGGTTGCATTTGCGTATCGATGATAAAGGTGAGATATCCCATGACCGCCACAACACCTGCTAAGCCAATCATCCTCAACTGCTTTGATTTCTCAGCTAACAAAATAAACGGCAGGGTCGTGTATTTGATAAGTCCTGAAAAGACGAGCAATATTCGTGCGTAGCGTGGTTGCTCTTTCATATACAGGAGACCAAGGATGCTGATGCATACAGCCAACATATCATTGTGCATATTCATAAGCCCCTCAACAACAACCAGCGGACTTGTGGCAAAAAATATCGCCCACTCACGTTTTCGCCTTGCCAAGGCCAAAACGGTTATCGCATACAATGCCGCATATTGAAGCTTCAGCACACCGAGTGCCACGATAAACTTCCCCATAGATATAAACAAGGTTGGGACAGTAAGAATCAAAAATGATGGACCGTATGGATAGGTGCGATGGGTCCAGTGCATAAAGCGCAGCCACAAATCGCCACTATATTCAATAGGTGTGTGCACGTAGGGATTGCTGTGATAGTGTGTAACAATTTTTGCATCAAACAAGTAATTAAATACATCATGGGACAAAAGTGGATACGCAAAAAGAACAAACATGACACCTGCCGCAACGATGATTTTGAGCTTTACGCGCGCAGCCTGACGCACCAAATACAAATGAGTGATCCACAAGAGACTCAACAAAACGGTGTAGATTATTGCTGAGATGTCGCGATGAAAATAGCCAAGACTAACCATTGCATTGCGAAACAGTTCCCATGTTGGATGATTAAAGAGAGTGAGGTTTGTATCAATTAAGGCGTACGAGTATATCGAAAGAACGGCGAGAATAAGAAAGTAGAGATAGCTCATAGCATCAATTCATCAACTATAAATTACTTTTTTGCAGTTTGCAATATGAGGTAAGCGCCCCAATTAGTCGCCAACTCATTTATACTATATATACTTTGACCTATGCCAATTACTATTACGGCACTTATTTTTGCACGAAATAACGCTGACGAAATCGCAGAATGCGTACAAAGCGCGCGTTTGCTCTGCGACAACATCACAGTTATTGATATCGGAAGCGATGATGATACGCGCAAAATTGCGATAAAAGCTGGCAGTCGTGTGACGACTATTGAGCCAGTTGAATATGTTGAGCCAGCCCGCGCGGCAGGAATTGCAACGGTCAAAACTGATTGGGTATTCATTCTGGATGCCGACGAACGCATGAGCGAACCCCTCGCTTTGGAAATTAAAAAAACCATTCAGCTCACCAATCACACACACCTGAAAGTTCCCCGAAAAAATATCTTTGCTCGCCGCGTGTGGCTTCGTCATGGCGGCTGGTGGCCAGATGCACAAACGCGACTTTTCCAAACAAAAGCCATTAAAGAGTGGCCGGCACGCATCCACGCGACCCCGATTATCGAGGGCACAATGGGACACATGACACATGCATTTTTACACTACTTTCATGGTGATTTTGCCCTCATGGTTCAAAAGACTATAAAATATGAAAGTATCGAAGCCTCACTTCTTGCCCGCGCACATACGGCGGCCGGAACTCTTATCTTTATGCGCAAGTTTGCAGGTGAGCTTTATCGAAGACTCATCAAGAACCGGGGATATAAAGATGGGGTCGTTGGCTACATGGAGAGCGTATATCAAGCCTATTCAAAGACCATCACCTATCTTATTGTCTTTGAACAACGAACAAAGCGCACCGCTGAGGCGCACCGCCCCGATTAATTCCATGAATACCAATTCCCACCCCTCAAAAAAAGTTCTTCTCTACGACCCATACCTTGATGTGGTCGGTGGTGGCGAGCAGCATATGCTCACGATATTAAAAATCATGGAAAAAGCAGGATACCAGGTACACATTGCCTGGCACGACACAAATATACTCAGCAAGATTCAAGAAACGCTTGGCATTCGCTTTGTAAATCCAATCATTGAGAAAGAGCTGTTTCATGCACCTCAAAATCCCATAAAACGAGCATTCATGCTGAGTCAGTTTGACACACTCTTTTACATACCCGATGGAAGTTATTTTTTCTCACTCGCCAAACACAATTTTCTCTACGCCATGGTTCCATCATTCCAACTGTATCCACACACGTCTCTTGATAAGTTGAAGTTTCACAATTGGAATATTATCGCCAATTCTCAGTTCACAAAGCAGTGGCTGGCCACATGGGGCCATACTTCGATCGTGCATTATCCATCGGTGAGTGATTCGTCCCTTGCACTGTTTGATCCGCCAGCCAAAGAACAACTGATCTTGTCAGTGGGTCGATTTTTCAAACACCTCCATAACAAAAAGCAAAAAGAGCTCATTGAGACCTTCATCAAATTACAACAATCATGTCCTGCATATGCCAAGTATCGACTCGTCGTCGCAGGCGGACTAAAAGCTGAGGATCAGGAATATTTTGATGAGCTAAAGTCGCTTGCACAAGCGCATCCATCAGTCACTCTGCTTGCCAATGCCCCATTTGACTCTCTTCAGCAGCTGTACAAACGAGCAGAGTTTTTTTGGCACATGACAGGCCTTGGGGTTGATCAAGAACTTCATCCCGAGCAAGTTGAACACTTTGGCATTACCCCACTTGAGGCGATGGCAGCCGGATGTGTGGTGTGCGCATACAACGCCGGGGGGCCACGAGAAATTATTCAAAATACGAGAACTGGATACCTTTTTGACAACCCAGAGCAACTCATTGAACAAATGACACAACTGAGTTTAGAAAAAAACAATGAACGCAGGCAGGTTTCACAAGCAGCGCACGACTATGTGAAACGCGAATTTTCCATCACCTCGTTCCAAAAACATTTATTTGACGATATCATTACCTCATGACACACGAACTTCCCATTTCAGTCATCATCCCATCATATAAAAATGAGCAGATGCTACTTAAAAATCTTACTCATAATTTGAAGTTTCTCAAAGATTGTGAAGTGATTGTTGTTAACGATTATCCTCAAACCCCAATTACCAACCTCCTCGCTCACCTGCCAGTTCATGTGATCGAGCGACAGAAAAATGGCGGATTTGGCCCTGCCGTCAATAGCGGGATCAGTCAGGCGACACGATCGCACCTCATGCTTCTTAACACAGATGTGATATTGCATGACGATTCGTATAAACGCGGCCTTGATCAGTTGATGAAAGATGATCGGTTGTTTGGAGTCTCCTTTGTACAGATTGAACGCGATGGATCACGTGTGGGGAAAAATGATATATATTGGGATCGAGGACTTGTTCAACATCGACGCGCGACAGATTTGAAATACGGAGAAAACGGCTGGGCAGAGGGGGGAAGTTGCATCTTGAAAAAATCAGTTGTCGATAGTCTTGGTGGATTTGATGAAGTATATGCTCCTTTTTACTGGGAAGACGTTGACTTGAGCTATCGCGCAAAAAAGGCTGGTTATTCAGTCATTTTTGATCCTGAAATAGAAGTGACACATCATCACGAAACAACAACGGGAACTTTTGACAAAACATATGTCAAAATGATCGCCTTTCGCAATCAACTCCTATTTACCTGGCGAAACATTAGTCATCATCCGTGGCGCGCGCAACACGCTGCTCGACTTTCCAAGCTGCTCACAAATGCCGCCATTCATCGAGAATGGTGGGTGATTCGTGCATATTATGATGCACTAAAAAGACACGCAACCATCTCGCATGCAACGCGATATGCTACACTGCATGATACGGACATTTTAAAGAGTCATTCATAAATCATCCACACCACGAAATATACGCTATGAGATTTTTTAAACACGTGAGCGCAAATAACCAAACAAAGACAAAATTCACAATCATCGCGGTGACCGCACTTTGCCTCATTTCTCTTGCTCTTAATCTCTTCCAAAAACAAACGACACAGGCATGTTTTAATGCAGATGAGGCAGCTCATGGCTACAACGCCTACTCAATCCTGAAGACGGGACGTGATGAGTACGGGCAACCATTTCCTATTCGCTTCAAATCGTTTGGAGAGTACAAGATGCCGCTCTATTCGTATATTTCGATACCGTTTATTGCCGCCTTCGGTCTCACCGTTGATTCAGTTCGAGCACCTAATATGGTGGCCAGCCTCATCTTCCCTATTGCGATATATATGCTAGCGAGCGCCTTGTTTCGACGTCGAAGCATTGCGCTTATTGCATGCACCATCGCCACATTTTCCTTAGGCCTCCATAGCGTTGGTCGCCATGCACATGAAGTTTATATCAGCACACTCGCTATGGTATTTGCACTTGGATTTTTCGTACACGCGATTGACCGAAAGACGTGGAAGTGGGTTATAGCCACAATACTTTCATTGGCAATTGCCATGCTTGGGTATCAGGCAGGGCGCATATATGCACTGTGTTTTCTTTTCGTCGCCTGGGTACTGGTGATGCGAAAAACATTCCCCATGAAATACGCACTTGCTATGTCGATTGCGGTTTTTATTTTATTTATCCCCGATTTATTCTTTGCGCCAGCTCGAGTCAATAGCCTGTTCTACTTTAATTCCGAAGGACTGCATTTGAAAGTATTGGAATATCGCACCGAAGGAGGAAATCCGATCTTTTTTAACAAGGCAACCGTTGCACTTCGTGATATTGTACTCAAACATGCACAGTATTATGCGCCGCAATTTTTGGTTGAACGAGGCGACCTCAATTACCGCTTTGGCTATCAAGACATGTCGATGGTCAACATAGTCACATATGGATTTTTTCTTATTGGGCTTTTCCATATATTTCGAAATCCCCGACAAAACTCACTCATTTTTTTACTTTTTTTGATTGTTGCTCCCGTCGCAGGCTCACTTTCATGGGCTGATATTTCGATCACAAGAACCTTATTTCTCCTGCCTCTTATTCATGTGGCGGCTGCCGTCGGTATATATCACAGCGCAACATCAAAGATATGGCAAGCGCATCCGAGCGTTGGACGATATGTAATGATTTTTTGTGTTGGCGCGTATGGGTTTTACCAGCTGATGACATGGCAAATATTCCTATACCATTACCCAAATCGTGACGAAGTAATTGTGGCTCAACAATGTGGATATGCAGAAGTAGGAAAGTATCTCAACGATCACCCCAATTTTAAAAATGTATATATTTCAAAAGCTGCAGGACAACCATATATCTACACCCTCTTTTTTACCAAATTCGATCCTGACACCTATCAACAGATGGCGCGTCTGACGCCTGCTGATGAATACGGATTTGGCCAAGTCGAGCGTTTTGGCAAGTATGAGTTTAATATCCCCAATCCCATTCCCCCCGGCTCCCTGGTCATCGGTGTACCAACGGATCTTCCAAACTATGAAAGCCTATCACGACTTGATCCATTGCAATTAGAGTACGTAACAAAGGCGGGGCACCAATCTTTTTTCTTCTACATTGCGCCGAAGTAGTACAAGCTCAAGATGTACATTGTGTGAATCATCACGGCAAAAAGAAGGCTTCTTCGGAGTAAAAATAGCAGTGAAATAATGATGCTCAGCAGCATATTCATAACCATTATCTGAATCAGATTAATACCCATGAGGTTTGGGTCTGTCATCAGAATTGGAATACGAATTATAAAAAACAATATACTGGCCGCAAGCGCTGATAATATTTTATTGCGATGCTCGTTATAAATGCGATTCAGAATAAATCCGCGAGACAATGCTTCTTCTGAGAAACTTGAAACAAATGCTAAGGCAAAAAGACCAATATATGCATCGAGCCCACGGATAATAAATGTACTTGTTGCAAAAGAAGTGACCAGAAAGAGCGATCCAACGCCTATTCCATACAACACGTCGCGCATATATCCCGTGCTCCATAACGATATACCCTCAAAAAACCTCTTTTTCTCGACGTTTACGATAAAGTAGTAAATTGGATAGAGAAAAATGATGGGCTTAGCAACAAATTCATCAAACCAAATACCCATATCGATATGGAAGATGCCTCGATATACACTCCACAAGAGGAGGACTATGCCCCATACGTTGAGTGATTTCTCCAAGTGTGATAGTGGTTTGCGTTTCGCCATGAAAACATGCTAGCTGACTTTGGATACAAAAGCAACGAGCATAACGAGCATGTCGATGGAGACATGTGTGAAGAAAGTTATCAGCAACCATGCTTGATCGCGAAGGATACTTTAATCCGGTCGTCACCCTGGTCGATTATGCCGGAAATA
>CAYUJW010000044.1:0-8140 GCA_964445135.1 uncultured Gammaproteobacteria bacterium | reverse complement strand
ATCACAGGGAATTGCTCATTTTGTAGGTCGACTTTTGCAAGAATATGATTATTCCGCAACGAAAATTGACACGCTCGGCGCTCGCAAACTCAAGGAAATAATGGATCAGGTATGTAATGATACTTGGGAGTTATATATGGATCTGCAGCAATACAATCCGTATACAAAGCGCGAAGTCGAAAAGCTCAAGGTAGAATTTGACAGTCTGTATAAAAAGACGCACGGAGATTGACAAACAAGTCAGAGTTTGTACAATCACATCAAGTATGGCGAAAAAAGAAGTGGGAGCTACACGAGTTGAGTATAGCGCACGTGAGTCATATGAATGGAAAAAGACTCTTCTTGACCAGGATGTGTCTGTCCCTGAGCTCCCCAGATATGTTAGTGGACGCATGCTTGAGCAGGTACGAGCGGTTGGACTTGAGCCGTATTATATTCCCCCCATTACCCCGAGTGCCACAACCGCAGACGACGCTCGCTATTTGAGATTACTTGAAAAGCTTAAGCAAGCAGATTATATTTCCTCGCCGCCCCTACGCGGACAATGGATACTTACGACAGATAGACGCACGCTTATGCCAAGTGGGCCGTTGACGCGGTATCTGAATCGTTGGCAAACTGCGTACTATGAACCAATTGAAGCATCTGATAAATCATGTGCCATATTTGATCAATTACAAGAAATCTTGTTGAGCGCGCGATTCCCTCAAGAACAAACCATCGTATCAACTCCAAGTGCACTTGAACATTATATTCTTGCGTGTATGCGTGGCGTCATCACGCCTGCGCCGGCCGAATGGACAAAGACAAAGCTGCTTCGCAAATCAAGCAGTCCTGATTTTACCTACAAGGATGATAGTGGAGTACATGTTGGGCGAATATTTGATCATCATTATCTTGCCGTGAAAGGGGGACAGCTTATTCATGAGCTTGGGCGTTTTGCTCGCTATCGCCAAGGTGAAATGCGGCCTGATGACCCCCAGAGTACTCCCATTCGTATTCGTCCTCTCATTCGTCTGTTTGCAGCATAGGTACCCGTGAAGTGTTCGGGATTTGGGCCAACAGGACTGTTTAATAACTGGTATAATCGTATCTACTAAAGTCCCTATGTATAAGCCCGTTGATTCAGTTCCCTCATTTGCCAATCTTGAAGAAGAGACGCTTTTGTATTGGAAAAAAAATAAGATATTTGAACGCTCCATCGAGCAGCGTGCACAAAATAAACCATGGACGTTTCTTGACGGTCCACCATTTGTGACGGGGATGCCGCACTATGGCACATTACTCTCCTCAATTCCAAAGGACGTTTTTGGCAGATACTACACCATGAAGGGCTACTATGTGCGCCGTGTGTGGGGGTGGGATGGTCATGGTCTTCCTATTGAAAATAAAGTTGAGGGTGAGCTGGGGATAAAGCGTAAGCGCGATATTGAAGAGAAAGTTGGTGTCGGCACATTTATTCAAGAATGCAAAAAATACGTGACACAGATGTCTGCCGAATGGGAATGGTATGTTGACCACATAGGTCGCTGGGTTGATTTTAAAAACGCCTATAAAACATGGGACACTCCTTACATGGAATCAGTTATGTGGGTATTTGCGAACATGTATAAAAAAGGGTATGTGTACCGCGGGCTTCGCGTTTCGTTGTACTGCCCCCATTGTTCAACGCCAATTTCTAATTTTGAAGTTGCCATGGATGCGGAAAACCACCGTGAAGTGACTGAGCGCGCAACGACATACAAATATCAAAAAGTTGGGGAAGAAAATACCTACTTTTTAGCATGGTCAACCACTCCCTGGAACAAGATTGTGACACCGGCATTGGCGGTAAACCCACAATTAACCTATGTCAAAGTAAAACAAGCAGATGAGTATTACATACTGGGGAAAGAGACGCTGAAGATGTTGAATGATGATGTTCCGTACGAAGTGGTAGAGAAAATGAAAGGCACGACACTTATTGGTCAACGGTTTGTGCCACATTATGACTATTATTCAATTGCCGAAGGTGAGAAAGCATGGGAGATTGTTGGAGGGAGTTTTGTCACGGAAGATGAGGGAACAGGGATTGTGACTCTTGCCGCATATGGACAAGAAGATATGGCGCTTATGCAGGAGCAGAATATTCACATTGAAACGCACGTTGATGAAGAGGGAATGATAAAGCCTGAAGTTCCGTTGTTTGGTGCAATGTATTATCTGAAGGCAAATAAAGCGGTAAACGAAGATCTTACAAATCGTGGATTGGTCTATCGCGACGAGAGTTACACGCACACTGTTGCTCATTGTTGGCGTTGTGCAACACAACTCTTTTATAACCCACAGCAAGCATGGTACGTAGATGTGCAAAAACTAAAAGGCCAGATGGAGCACACAAACGAACAAGTGAATTGGTTTCCCCACCACTTTAAACACGGACGATTCTTAAAGAGCATGCAGAGTGCGCCTGATTGGAACATTTCGCGCAATCGATATTGGGGGAGTCCGATCCCCGTATGGGAGTGTGAAAATGGACATTTTTATGTTCCAGAATCAATTGTGGAGCTTGAACAGGCATCGGGTCAAAAAATAGCTGATCTTCATATGCCAGAGATTGATGAAGTTACCGTGACCTGTGCAGAATGTTCAAAGAAGGCGCACCGTGTGTCTGGGGTATTGGACAGTTGGATTGAAGCGGGGAGCGCTTCATTTGCGGAGCGCCACTTCCCCTTTAATGCTGAGTTTGATTTGGAAGACTTTTATCCCCCTGACTTTATCGTTGAATATACTGGCCAAATTCGTGCGTGGTTCTATGTCCTTCATGTCATCGGCGCTGCTTTATATGATCGGCCTGCGTTTAAAAACGTACAAGTAACCGGGGTGATTATGGGGACAGATGGCCGCAAGATGAGTAAGAATTTCAAGAACTATCCCGATCCAAAAACAATGCTTACGACATATGGTGGCGATGCATTGCGATTATATCTACTCTCCACACCGGTTATGAAGGGTGAAGATATTGCCATAAGTGAGGCAGAATATCGCAATCAAGTTCGTGGATTAATGCTTGTTGTCTGGAATGTATATAAGTACTTTACCACCTATGCCAATTTATCAGGAGTCGCAATCGACGACCATGTTGAATCGACGCATGTGCTTGATATATGGCTCAAGTACCGTCTACAGCAGACCATCTCCGATATGACTTTGGCACTTGATCAATACGACACAATTGTGGCTCTTGACGTCATAAATCAGCTGGTGACAGACACATCAACCTGGTGGCTTCGAAGAAGTCGCGACAGAATGTCTTCAGATAATGAGGACGCCGCTGATCGTATGTGCGCATTTTCGACTATGCATGAGTGTCTTGTTACTATTTGTCTTCTGCTGGCACCCTTGGCGCCGTTTATCAGTGAGCAAATCTATTGTGCATTAACAGGTCGAGAGTCAGTGCATTTGGAGAACTGGCCAAGCTCAAAAGACGCGGTTGCCGATGAGGCAATTGGTGATGCAATGACGCATACGAAACGGTTGTCAGAAATGGGAAATGCAAAGCGCCGCGAGATTGGGGTTGCGGTGAAACAGCCGCTAGCCTCACTGACGGTTGCAGCGCCTGATGAAATTATTTCAATGCTGACACCAGCCCACATCACATTGCTTTGTGAGGAGTTAAATGTAAAAAAAGTCATCTTTCAAAAAAATGATGAGTTAGACGTAAGTTATGACACTGTTATTACGCAGCAGTTGGCAGATGAAGGACGTGTGCGTGATATCGTACGAAGCATACAGGGTGAGCGTAAGAAGCTTGGCACATCAATGGACGAGTTAGTGGATGTGGTGCTTGAATCGTGGCCTGCCGAATTTACCGATGAAATCAAGAAAAAAGCGCACGTTGGAACTCTTGTCAAAGGCGACGCATTTTCTGTTGTGCGTCGATGATCACAAGGGGCGCGAGGAAAACGTTGGCAACTCACACACTCTATGAAGCGATTATTAGTATTGGTCACACTGCTATTTAGCTTTTCGTTTTTTAATATTCTTGGTATTCGTCCTCAACTTCTTCCTCAGCATTTTATTTTTTTCTTTCTCTCACTTGCCGCATTTTTTCTCGTACGACGTGCAGGCTTTCGTTTTTTTTATGAGAATACCCATGTATGGTATGCCGTGTTTATTGGGCTCTTGGTCGTCACCTATGTCATTGGTTTTGAAGCGCGTGGAAGCCGTCGATGGATTGATTTTGGACTGTTTAATTTTCAGCCATCTGAGTTTTTTAAGGTATTTTATGCGTTGTACTTTGCGAAGTTTCTGACAGATAATGCGCGAATATTGGACGAGTGGCCGGTAATTATTAAAATGACCTTGTTTGCCGCAATTCCCGTTTTAATTGTATTTTTACAACCAGACTTGGGTTCATCACTTGTGTATTTGGTTATGTTTACCACCCTCATCCTCCTTTCTGCCACGCCTCGTCGGCTCATTTGGCGCATGTATGCTCCGGCGGCACTTCTTGCTCCCTTGGGATGGTTCTTTTTAAAAGACTATCAGCGAGCACGCCTTGTCAGTTTTATGGATCCGGCCGTAGACATGCTGGGCTCAGGGTACAATGTTTTGCAGGCAAAAATTACGGCTGGGTCAGGCGGTTTTTTCGGAAAAGGACTTGGGTATGGTACGCAAACAAAGCTCTTTTTTCTCCCTGAAAACCACACGGATTTTGCATATGCCTCACTTGTTGAGCAATTTGGCTTTATTGGCGGCGCGATAATTATTTGTGTGTATGCGCTTCTTTTTATACATTTGCTCCGTCGCGCGCTTGAGTGGGGGAGGGCGACAGATAAAGTTGCACACACAAAATCGTTGTTCGGAATTGCGTTTGTTGCTGCAATTGCATTTCAAGCCGTGATTAATATTGGTATGAATTTGGGTATATTTCCGGTCACAGGTATTACGCTGCCATTTATTTCTTATGGAGGATCGTCATTTTTAAGTTTGTTCGTGGGGCTGGCACTTTTGTTATGAGTTGTGCTTGCACATGGGAGGGTGGTGCACTATAATTGTAACTTATGGCAAAGTTTGCAGTCGTACAAACAGGGGGAAAGCAGTATCTTGTCCAAGCTGGACAATCTATTGTCGTGGAGCATATTGATGCCGAACCTGGAGCAACTGTCGAACTCACCACACTTGCGACATTTGATAGCGAAAAGGAAGATATTGTACTTGGAGCTCCAGAGCTTGAAGTAAAAACAAAAGCAGCCGTGCTTGAACAAGGCAAAGGTGAAAAGATCCGCATTGCCAAGTTTAAATCAAAAAGTCGTTATCGACGCGTTACCGGTTTTCGTCCAACCCTTACTCGGCTTGAGATTCAGGCTGTTGCGTAATTTTCCTAACAAACTACCATGGCACATACAAAATCACAAAAAGCAACAAAAGGTAATCGCGATTCACGCAGTAAGCGATTAGGCGTGAAAAAATACGGCGGAGAGACTGTCGAGCCAGGCAACATCATCCTTACTCAGCGTGGTGAAAAGGTAAAAGCTGGAAAAGGAACGATGCTTTCACGAGATTTTACGATCATGGCAATTGAAGCTGGAACTGTTGACTTTATTACCAGGCAAGGTGATACTTATGTCTGCGTATGTCAGAGCTAATCCAACACCTTCTTTCTCTTCTTACATCAGAATCAGATCCAGTCAAACAATCTGAGTACATAGTACAACTTCGCAGGCAAGGCGTGGCGAATGTCGAGATAGCAAAACTACTCCAGAAATCTCCGGCTCAAATAAGTCATATTGCACGAATAAATCGACTTCCTGAAATTGTCATCGATGCTTACTATTCCCGGATGTTGAGTCTCACTCACTTATACATCATATCTCGCTTGCATCATGAAGGTCAGATACAAATTGTCTTTGAACAAGTCATGGCAGAGACGCTTTCGACCCAAGCGACAGATCGATTGGTTCGAGAGAAGCTCAACAGCATTGATGATGTGGGTGAGTATGTTGACCGAGATACGCTCAAAATGCATCATGAACAGATGTCTCAGTTGGGGCTTGAGGTGAGTGTGTTGCAGACACGGACGCGTTTAAAATACACCCTTGAAATTGCAGCAAACGCACAAAAGACAAGTGAGGTATTAAAAAAGATTATGCACGCAATGCAGAAATACGAACCTCAAGAAGTGGAGCCAGTAGTGACGAAGCCTGCTTCACAAACTGACTCTTCAGAGGATTAGTAATGTTTCCCATTCTGGTTGTTGGGTAGTATCGATAGAATACCTGCCCGATCAATGATGAAGTCTGAATTGGACCAAATTCACGTGAGTCAGAAGAGTGGGGACGATTGTCACCCATCACAAATAATTCATCATCTCCTACGGTGATTGGGACATTGTTAAGTAACGCTCCGCCTTCGAATAAGGTGGTTGTGCTTGAAATATAGCTTTCGTTTACCTGTTTCTCATTCACATATACGCGTCCAGTATCTATGCGAACCTGATCGCCGGGCAAGCCAATAATGCGCTTGATATACTCTTGGTCAGGATTTTTGGGTGAGCGAAACACCACTACGTCGCCTCGCTCCATGGGGCGAAACTTATAGGTCACTTTACTGGTGAAAATATATTCGCCGGATTCAAATGTCGGAAGCATGGAGGGGCCTTTCACTTGGTTTGGTTGCATGATAAACAGGTAGACCACGACAAATATTGACCCAACAAACGTGATGGTTTCCAGTATGTCCATGAGAAAATCAAGAAGCTTTTTCGCCACATTCATGGACTCATTGTAGAAGGACTCAGGAAAAATAACAACTACTTCTCCCGCTTAACCAGGATTGTTTCAGTTGTTGTTTGTCCAGCTTCGTCAGTGGCGGTAATAAGAAGGGTATTATCACCCGGCTTAAGGTTTGCAGAATAGGTAAAAACGCCTGATGCGTCAACTACTACCGGTGTTTTGTTCACGGCGACCGTTGCACTATATGGCTCTACAGATCCTTTTATCATCAACTGATTCTCAAGTGTTGTAAGTGTGGTGGAGGTTGGCGCCTCAAGCGTTATTTTTGGTTTTTCGTGCAAATATAGCACTACTTGCACAGGACTTTCACGTCGCCCATTTTCATTAATTGCCATAAATTTGATTTCGTTTGAGCCTTGGTTAAGAGGAATGGAAGTGCGAAATTCTTGTCGACCTTTGGTAGTCACGTTTCGCACCTGCCGATCACCGTTGTAGATTCGCACAGTATCTGCATTGTTGACCGTTGCGGTTGCACGAAGCGTGGCGCTTGAGGTGGCAGCTGGCAATGTGTCAGGATCAATGGAGAGCGCCCCTTCAGTATCGGCCAATAAATCAGTTGACTGGCGACTAAAAAACATTGAGGAGACCCCAGTAATTACATTGATAACGGGGGCAATACCAACAAAGTAAAGCATGGCGCCAATAAGCACCAAACACCCAATCAGTGCAAACATACGATTTCTCAATGTTGCAGATTCATGCTCTTCAAGACGACTATTCATGGAGCCGATGGCCGGAATCGAACCGGCGACCTCTCGCTTACGAAGCGACTGCTCTACCAGCTGAGCTACATCGGCATGGTCGGTGCGTTTTGTTGCGCGTGATTGAGGTGGCAAATCTCCAGCCTTCTCGAGCACTTCCTCACCCTGACTATCTGGTGCATCTTGAGGACCATATACATCATAGTCAGACATTTGGACACCTGTGTCCGCGTTCCCGCCATGGGTCACGTTTTTATCATCATTCTTTTTAGTAGTACCCATAGATACAATTCATATTATACTCGAGCTCATACACTTCTACACCTCCAATGCGTTGCTCTCTAGTTAGGATTACACAGTGCCTGAAGCGGGCGGCGCAAATGGATCATCGACGAATGCGAATAGGTCGGGCACGTTTGCTTGAAGGTGGGTAATAAGTGTCCTATCTGCTTGTCTTATAATTGCATGAAGCGGTTTTGTTTCCTCACGTACAAATAATGCCACTCCCTCATCGGGCTCAAGCGGGACGACCTCAGACCCTTCCCAACTATGTGTGGGTGGCGGTATCATCAATGCAAAGTCTGCTTCACCGGTTTCATAGTCAACATATGATGCGACGACCCTTGGACTTCGCCCCTCATCGACCAGTTCTTCCAACTTCTT
>CAYUJW010000043.1:4586-8264 GCA_964445135.1 uncultured Gammaproteobacteria bacterium | reverse complement strand
TGAGCCCGATGATATTTTCGCCAGCTCTTATTCAATTTGCGCATTTTGGGACGACTGAATCCGTCCTTATGATGTTGTATGTCGCATTGACGTATCTGACGATCAAACAGGTAAGAAGGACTGATGGTTCACGATCGCTTTTCACCTATTCATATATGGGCGTGTGTGGCGCGCTCATTGGGGCGGCCGTGGCCGTCAAGTTATCAAGTGTAGTGTTTGCTCTGGCTCCCGCGCTCGTTGTGATTCGGCATGGATATATGATGCTTTGCCTGCCGCATGCGCCTCGGGTGAAAACAGTCTGGGACATGGCGCGTTCACTTGGCGCACTCACTGTAGCTGCGTTTGTCACTTTTGCACTTCTTTCTCCGCATTTTCTTATTTCGTGGGCCGACACGATTATGTCCTTGCGATATGAATCTGATGTGGCCATGGGCGCATTTTTGATGTTTTATACCCGATCATTTGCGCTCTCGCGCCCCGTTGTATATCCGCTTGTTGCGATACTTCCGGCGGCACTTGGCTGGGCACAGTACATAGCGCTTGGCGTAGCGCTGGCATATATATTTATCGTCCATCGCCGTATGAATCGATCATTTGCCATGCTGGTTTTATTCGCAATTGTATACTTTCTCATCTCCTCATTTGTATATACCAAATGGACAAGATTCCTAGCACCCATCTTTCCGCTTTTGGTCACCGCTCTTTGCATATTGGTGGCGCATGTGCAGGAGCATCTGACGTCGCGGTTGACTATTCCAACCATCATTCAACGCCTCATGTGGAGTACGTTGACGGTGGCGCTTTGCATATCGGCCGTGGCATATCTACATGTGTATCAGACGCCAGATGTGCGTTTTCAGGCCTCACGGTGGGTGGCTGAAAATATACCATCAGGCTCAGTTGTGCTTTCAGAGACAGCCAATGTAGTTGATGTCCCGATATATGACGCCGCGTATGCGGGGGCGCGCCCTGAACTGGAAAACATATCCTTTGATTTTTATAATTTGGATCAAGATCCTCAGCTGCAAGCTCAGCTTGAAGGGGCGCTTGCACGCGCTGATTATATCGTTGTTCCATCGCGGCGCATCTACGCAAACCATTGGTGCAATAAAGATACTATTGCCGCACATACTCGCTTTGCTAAAGTGGTTGGAGAAACGGTCGCCTATGAACCCGGGCGCTGCGCATATTTGCGAAGCACATATCCGCGTCTGAACGAATATTACGATCAATTATTCTCAGGAAAACTTGGCTTCGAGCATGTGAAAACGATTCATTCATTTCCTCAAATCACCATTTTTGGGCGACGGCTGTACGTATTTGCAGATGAACAATATGATGAGACGTGGACCGTGTTTGATCACCCAGTGATACGTATTTTTAAGCGCATACCTTCAAATTAACCACCCTTTCTACTTGAAAGATCGCTCAAAATGGATTAGAGTGATTGAGTATTATCACTACAATTTCAATCAATATCTTATGAAAACCGTTGCATATGTTTTAGGCGCTATTTTTCTCGTATTAGTCGCGACACACTTTGTCCCGCCTGGAATTACCATTAATCACAAAAATGATCTTGCCGGTCCATTTACGGTCGTTGGAAGTGGTGAGATGGAAGTGGTGCCTGATGTTGCTCAAATGAGCGGCGGTATACAAGTGAATCGTGTCCAGACTGCTGAGGAAGCAAAAAATCGCATAAGCGCCGTGCAAAACAAGATTGTTGAAAGCATGAAAAAATTGGGTATTGATGAGGTCGACATAAAAACTACTCAATTTTCAGTGTCACCTGAATATTCCTATGATGATCCGTTGCCGCTTCGAAGCGGGGGTGCTACATCGCAATCATCAGCAGGAAGCGCTATTGAGCCCGCGATGGGTACCGCCGTTATTGAGGGTGATGATGCATCAGCTATTCAAGATGCCAAGATTCAAAATGCACCCGTCATGATTGATAATCCAGAAAGTCGCATAGTCGGGTATAACGGATATGCATCCCTCACTGTCAAAGTGCGAGATAGTAAAAAAGTCCCCCAGGTTGTCAGCGCCATGACGGCAGCTGGCGCAAATCAGCTTGGAAATGTTGAGTATGTTGTTGATGATATGGATGCGGTCCGCGATGAGGCGCGCAAAAAAGCGATTGATGACGCAAAAAAGCGTGCCCAGTCGATTGCAAAGCAGGCAGGAATTCGCCTTGGACGAGTAACGAATGTGATGGAAGACCAATATGGAGGCGGATATTACGGTGGATATGACGCGATGTCTGCGAAGGCAGTGTCTGAGCCTGCGGTCAATCCAGATATTGCGCCTGGTTCACAAACGGTCAAAGTTACGGTGACTTTGTACTTTGAAACGAAGTAGTCGACCGTCGCGGCAAGCTTAATTTCTTGGCTTATTTCTCAATTGCCTGGCAAAAGTGGCAAATGATGTCATAGTAGTCTTCAATGCTTTTGATATCTACCCACTCAGAGTCGGTGTGAAGTCCGGCACCCACGGGACCCATACATATGGCGCCCGCTCCGGCATTTGAATAAAATCGGACATCTGATCCTCCATGAGTTTTCAAATAAACAAGGTTCTTCTTCTGCTCCTTCTTGATTATGTTCTTGATAACCAAAATATCCGGATGATCGTCTGGAGTTTCTTGCGTTGGTTCATTGGCCATGTATGTAATTGTTGCTCGGTTGTTGAGCAGCGCTTCAAGTTTGGTAGTAAAATTTGGCCGATCTTCTGGAATGATGCGAATGTCAAGCAGAGCCGTTGCGTCTTCAGGTACTTTATTTTGTGCGGTGTTAGTGGTCTCAACACGCGCAATATTAACGGTGGTTTTCCACACTTCTTCGCGGGCTTCAGGATATATTTCACGCAAGTCATTTAACAATACACGAAGTTTGTCGATCGCATTTTCGCCTTGCCATTGATATGCGCCATGAGCACTCTTTCCAGTAGTTGTGACACGTGCCCAGATAATTCCTTTCGCATAATTATTGACTTTTAAATCAGTCGACTCACCAGCTACGATAAAATCGCAGTCCACCCCTTGCTCCTGCTGGACTTTTACGCCGCAAAATCCACCCGTTTCTTCATCCGTTACGATCTGAAGTCCAAGCGGATAATTCACTTCAGTTGCCATTTTCTTGAATGTCAAAATAAGTGCCGCTCCCCCACTTTTCATATCCTGCGCTCCCCGCCCATAGATGCGTCCGTCTTTTTCAATGGGATTAAATTGCTCCGTTTTAGCGGGTACCACATCAAGATGTGCGTTGAGAATGAGGCGGAATTTGCGGGGCAACGCTTTTTGATTATGAAACAGCAGGCTTTTAACTCCATCCTTTTCATATTCAACGGGTGCAAAATCCGATAATTCTGCTCGCACTTCATCAAGGACCCGATTGCAAGCGGCAAGATCTCCGGTGACAGAAGGAATTCTGATAAGGCGTTTTGTTAAGTCGGTGAGGTGGGAGTTCATAAGGTTATAAAGTTTGTAAAGTTAGAAAGTTCTCGAGTCAGGCAAGCAGTGTGTTCATGCGATATAGCGGTGTTTATTATAATAACCTAAAATTCGAAGATGTTGAGCATGGTCTTTCAGGCTGACAAGCGCCTCTCGTGCTGCTTCATATTGCGATGGTTCAAACTCCACGTCAACATAAAAATAATACTCAAATGGGCGCCCCTTGA
>CAYUJW010000043.1:0-4486 GCA_964445135.1 uncultured Gammaproteobacteria bacterium | reverse complement strand
GATGGTTCAAACTCCACGTCAACATAAAAATAATACTCAAATGGGCGCCCCTTGATTGGGCGGCTTTCGATCTTGCTCATGTTCAGATTGTGATCGGCAAATATCTTCATCGCTTCAAATAGGCTTCCCGGCTTGTGTGAAACTGAGAAAATAAGCGAACATTTATCGGCGCTTGTGGGCACATCAGGCTTGGTGGAAACCAGAAAAAAACGGGTCCAATTTTGGGTGTCGTCTTCGATATTTGGAGCAAGAATGGTGAGGTTATAGAGCTCCCCTGCTTCATGACTTGCGATGGCTGCTATTGATCGGCCAGAATGCTCGGACACATGTTTGGCGGCTGCCGCCGTGTCATACATAATGACTTCCTCGATAGTTGGGTGTCGGTCAAAAAATCCCTCACATTGTTCAAGCGCCTTGGCGTGCGAATATACTTTGGTCACGTCTTCGATTCTTGTGCCAGACTTGCCCAATAACTGATGTTGAATGCGTAGGATATATTCGCCGTGTACGTGCAGGCCAAATTCCATCAGATTGTCATAATTTTCATATATGGAGCCGGCCAGCGTATTTTCAATGGGAAGCACTGCATAGTCCCCTTCCCCGCGCGACAGGGCTTGTCCGATTTCACGAAAATGAACAACGCGTCCGTCATATGTTGCGTCTTCAAAAAATGATCGCGCCGCAATATGGCTAAAAGCTCCCGGCGCACCTTGATACAATACTCGCTTCATATCAGCATATTATTTATTCTTAATAAGATTTTGTGTCTGTTCATTCTTGATGGCAACATATCTTCGTATAGCGAAATCAAATTGTTCATGCTCAATGCCACCGACTTTCAATAACCGGTATGCCTTCATCAAATCATCATGCTCCTGTCTTCTGTCCATACATATTTGCTTGGCAATTCGGTATGATCGAAGATCTTGTGCCAATGCATCGTCAACCACAGTGGGTAGATTTGCAAAGTATACCCTATCTTCATCGCTGAGTCCTGATGAGGGTCCTACGCACTCGTAAAATGCATGAAGTTCATCAGTGTCGGCAAACTCGCCTTTCACCTCCACAATGGGTTTATCCATCGTAAATGGACGCCAGTATGTATCCATCACTTCATCTTCTGTTTTGTTGTTCATCCAGGCTTCATTGTGACAAGTTCCAATAAAACGCATACCTGAATCAATGTGAGTTTGAACAGAGTTGAATAATGCATTGCTGCGCTGCATCGTCATGCCTCGAGAAATATTTCGGCGGTTGCGATCACGTGTTGAAACGAGATAATCAAAACTGTCCCACACAAAAACCCCACCCACCCGCTGCGTCCAACTCATTGCAGATTCGATATGACTGGGGTTGGTCGAGCGGAAATGACCGTTGTAATAACAATAAGGCACGTCTTGTTCTCTGAGAAGTTTCCGTACGCCATAGATGATGGTGCTTTTTCCAGATCCAGGTCCACCAGCAACCAGTATCGCCTTTGATTGCTCAAGCATACTGTATGCTGTTTGTGTTTCACGCGGGAGCCAGAGGGGATCATTTGCGACTGTGTTTGGGACCCCATCAATATGTTCTAATGATGTCGGACTGTGAATGCCAATTCCTAGTTTACGACTATACATCTCCCGCTCGCGCATGATGCTTGTTTGTGTATTGCCAAGGTAATATTTTCCATCAATTTCTCTCATATTTGTGGTGAATTATATGTATCGAAAATGCAATTACGATGATGTGCAGCAATCATATGGACGAGACAACCTATTGGCTTCTTATTTATTTGTAGGAGCTGGTTGGGAAAACGAAAGTACAAACTCAACAAGTATTGTGCAGTATGTTTTCAGGCTTTCAATATCTATGCATTCATCATCACTGCCGATGCCTGTGCCTATTGGTCCAAATTCTATACCATGTCCTCCAACCTCAGTGTAATGCCGAGCATCTGATGTTCCTTGTGCACCATATGTGACAATTGAGGATTGGGTGTGTTTCTTGGCAATTGATTGCAGTTGTTTCACATGCGCGTCCGTATCAGGAGTGTTCAGACATGGTTCATTTGCCTCAACATGTAAAGTCATCTGTTTTGGCAGCAGTGCTTTGATGTCATGAATAATCCTATCTTGATCCGCGGGAGTATAGCGAATGTCAAGTGTCGTCTCGCAATGATCGGGCACTTTATTATGAGCCTTATTGCTTGTGCTTATCTGACTAATATTTATTGTGCTAACCCACGCATCAGTCGCGGGAACGGGGAATTTTTCAATAATTGTTTGTAGGCATTGATTCATGCGGACAATAGCATTCTCTCCGCGCCATGGATATGCACCATGTGCTGCGCGCCCCTTGGCAATAAGTTTGGCCCAGATGACACCTTTTGCTTTGGTGGCAATTTGAAAATTTGTTGTTTCACCCGCAATGATAAAATCGCTGCGAACACCTTGTTGGATCTGATATTTGGTTCCTTTAAATCCGCCGATTTCTTCATCGGTTACGATCTGAAGCCCAATGGGGTAGGACACGGAGTGTGCTGTTTTTTTAAAAACTTCAATTAGGCATGAAAGATTGGATTTCATGTCAAGCGCCCCGGCACCATAGAGCTTTCCCCCTTTGATCACCGGTTTGTACTGCTTTTTTTTAGCAGGAATTACATCCAAATGACCATTGAGAATTAAGCCAAATTTTGCAGGCCTTGTTTTTCCAACATATGCCAGTATGCTTCGCACGCCGTCACAGTTGAACTCTTCCACCGTAAAGTTTGAAAGTTCGGCGCAAACGATGTTGAGGCATTGTTGCAATTCTGGCGCATTGTCAGGATCAGATTGAATGCGAATCAAACGCTTGCTTAATGATAATACCGAATCAATCATAGTATTGTGATTTTATTCTATCGATAATTTTTATAGTATCAGTTCGTCTTTGTGTTATTACACAATCTCAGCCCATACGGTTGCACTTGACCCATGAATGCGTCCCTTTTTCGCCTCAGGTGAGTGAGTTGGCATAAATGAACGGAACCCTGCCATAAAGCGCGCCGCGCCATCCTGGCCAGTGCACGACATAAAGTTGCGATCAATATACACAAAGCTGCCATTTTGGGGGTCCTCGACTGACGGAATTGGCATCTCCGGCTGTATCACATATGGTCCGCGTAAATCCATATTCTTTGCCAACTTATTTGCGAATGCGACGCCTGCAAATGGTCCGCGTTCATGTCCATAACATCCATATGTTCCGCCCATCGGTTTGGATCGCACAGTTGCTTTGCCTTGCACAATCAATTCTTCATCTACCCCCTGGCGTTGCAGGTATGCGGCCACTTCTTCTGGGTCGTATCCATTTTCAGGATACACAGGATGCGCCATGCCCATCATGGGCAAGTACGCTTTTGTATCATTGATGCGTCGAGGGTCTTGTGGTCCCCATGCAGGATTATCAACGTTCATTGTGATAGTGTTGGCTTTTATAATCCTGCGCATATTGTCATCTGACAATAGCGGGTTGTCTATCTGCGCATTTGGATCGCGCAACTTGGCAACAGGGTCTGAAGATCGCACGTAGAGTAGATAATCAGATTCACCACCATGTTCCTCTATGTGGCGAGCAAACTCCTCAGGACCCATAAATGCGTCAAAGCCAGTCATCTCATACACTTCATCATCAGTAAGTGGCTCATCTTCATTTTTTCCAAACTCAGAAGAACGCATTGCATCGAACTTAGGCTGTGTTGCAGCAAGTAATGCAATCGGCTTCCCAAATTTTTCTCGCAATTCATCAAGAGCCGCGCGATATCGATCTTTAAATTGAGAAGGCTGTCCATCCTGACTGAATAATTCGCCCAGCATATTTGTCATCGCAAGAGAATTTTCAATTTCAAATATTCTGCCGCGCAAATCATCTTCAGTAGCATCAGTGCCTGCTTGCTGCGCAGACATGAGATAATCGGCCGGTAACCCTACCATGTCAATTTGTACAAAATAATTGATAGGCATACCATTGGGCCCCATGCAATATTGATAGTCAGTATCCCATTCGCGATTTGCCTCAACAAGCGGTAAAAACGACGCATTGTATTCTTCATACAGTCTGCCCAGCGCTTCTGTTGCAGCCTGTGGGTACTCGGTCTTATGTTCTGGAAAATGTAAAAACGGACCAATGCTTGAACGAATATCCGTGCGCTCCACCACTTGTCCGAGTGGTACAGGGTGAGGAGTTTCAAAATCGACATGTCGTAATGGTTCTTGGCGCATGTCGCGCGTTGCCATAGTTGGGTTTGCTACATGAGCTTCTGTCATAGGTATATATAAAAATATGTAATAAAAAGAAAAACCCCGCTCTCAGGCGGGGGTCAGATTTTTGGTTTGCAGCCAATCCATCCTTCTCCCCGCTTACGCGGTGAGGGTAATAAGGACGAGAATGAATGATGAACCAAAGTATTTCATTTGTAAGAATCAAATATAACAAATTGACACAGAAATCTCAAGGGGAAAATGCG
>CAYUJW010000042.1:0-8707 GCA_964445135.1 uncultured Gammaproteobacteria bacterium | reverse complement strand
TCTCAATATTATTATGCTAGGATTTGGAAAAAAACAACAAAAAGCCTCAACCCAAGCTGCTGAATCGGTGGCGAAAGTTGTGGCGGCAGGAACAGTCTCGATTAAAGACATGATCGCTCCCTCGTTTGTTGAGGTGGACTTTAATCACATCAAGATTGAGGATAAGTTTTATCGCACCATGTTTGTGGTTGGCTACCCCCGATATGTCTCAGCAAACTGGCTCTATTCTCTCATCACCTTTGATCATCCGCTGTATGTCTCGATGTATATTTATCCGACTGAGTCGCGCGAAGTGCTTGAGGAGCTGAAGCGCAAGATTGCAGAGATGGAAGCCACCATTGAATCGGAGATGAAAGCGGGGAAAGTAGTTGACCCAACGGTCCAAGTTTCGCTAGACGACGCCTTGGCCCTACAAGCTGAGCTAGCCAAGGGGTCGGAGCGTTTCTTTCAGTTTGGTTTGTACATAACCATTCCGGCTGACACAAAAGAAGAATTGGATGAAATATCCAAGCAAGTCGACTCTATTTTGTCATCACTTTTGATCATTGCGCGCACCGCAACTTTGGAGATGGAGGAGGGGTTTAAGTCTACGCTTCCTATTTTTTATGACAAGCTAGAAGTGTGGCGCAACATGGATAGTACGTCCCTTGCTATGACCTTCCCATTCTCGACAGCGTCTTTGACCAGAAACGAAGGTATTTTGTACGGCGTAAATCAACATGACGGAAGCCTTATTATTTTTGATCGCTACACTTTGGAGAATGCAAATTCGGTCATATTGGGTAAATCAGGAGGCGGAAAAAGCTTCATGGTCAAGCTCGAGGCACTTCGATTGTTGACTTTGGAAAATGATGTGCTGATCATTGACCCAGACAACGAGTATGAGAAGTTGTGTCAATCTGTGGGCGGAGAGTTTATTGAGTTTTCAACCGTTTCGCCCTATCGCATAAATCCATTCGAATTGAATCATGAAAACCCTGAGCATGATGAATTATCAAACAAGTTGCTCGATCTTCACTCCCTCATGAAGGTGATGATGGGTGAGCTCACTCCGGCACAAGATGCGCTGTTGGACCGAGCGCTCGTGATGACATATCAACAAAAAGGTATTACGCAAGATCCAACCACGTTTAACAACGATGCGCCACTTCTTGAGGACTTGTATAAGCAGCTTATTGGGATGGAGTCATTGGAGGGGCGAGAGTTAGCAAACCGCATTGAAAAATTTGTTTCAGGTTCGGCTGCCGGAATCTTTAATCAAAAGTCCAACTTTGAAGTCAAAAACAAACTCACCGTGTTTGGTATTCGAGACTTGGAGGAAAATCTCCGTCCGGTTGCCATGTATATCGTGCTTGATTATATCTGGAATGTGGTGCGCCGCCTGAAGAAAAAGCGCATCTTGATCGTTGATGAAGCGTGGTATTTGGTCAAAAACAAAGATTCAGGGGCCTATCTCTTTACCTTTGCCAAACGCGCACGTAAATATTTGCTAGGCTTGACGGCTATCACACAAGACGTTGAGGATTTTGTCGCAACTAATGAAGGAAAAGCGATTATCACCAACTCCTCACTCCAAATCATATTGAAAATGAACACGGCGGCAATTGATGCCATCAGCAAAACCTTCTACTTAACAGGTGGTGAAAAACACTTTCTTCTCTCAGCCGGAGTCGGTGAGGGGCTCTTTTTTGCCGGGCAGTCGCACGTCGGCTTTCGAGTTATTGCGGGAGAAGAAGAAAAAGCCCTTATTGAATAGTTGGGAGAACGAGCACATACCTTCGCACGTTTTTTACTGGTGGACCTGAGGGGACTTGAACCCCTAACCTTCTCTATGCCATAGAGACGCGCTAGCCAATTGCGCCACAGGCCCATAAGCTACGCACTCATTATATCAAACGCGCGCCGCAATGGCCGCCCCAAATAGAGCCAGAGCCACATATTGCAATTCACCCCCAAACAATTTATAATCGCGACATGGGAAAAGAACGAGTGGCGCATATTGAGAAGCTAACCAAGCAAGAACTGGCCGAACAAGCCATGCTTGTAATGGGGATGTTTGAATCCGAGTTGCGACAGACACCAGAATACGTAGATGCACTCGTTGAGCGAGAGTTTGCCCCAGTTGAGGAAGGAAAGTATCTGGGCGCAGCGCCTCTTATTTTTGAAAAAAATGGACGAGTGTATCAGGTGGAAACGGATCGAACATTTCGATCTGATCCTTTCAGATCGGGTGGCGAGCCTGTGGCAGAAGATAGGAGTATGCGCATCACATCGCATTTTACCGATGAATCAACCTTGGTTGTGCTGAGTGTTAACGCCTGGGCACAAGTTGGGGAAGGTGGTCAAATGGAGTGGACGGATGGCGAGGCGGCAGTAGAATACGCTCCTTCTAAAGCCGAAAGACACACGAGAACCGCGAAGGGTTTAGATGCGTGTGAATTGATTCTTAATGAAGGAACGTTGTTTGGAAGTATGGATCTCTATCTTCCCTAAGGGCACCAAACGCATGATGCAACGCAACTACTTTGTGCCAAGCTGCGCAACCGCTGCTTTAAATTGTTTGCCACGATCTTTGTAGTTTTCAAACATGCCAAATGAGGCACACGCCGGAGACAGCAAAACTACGTCGCCAGGGTGAGCTGCATCTTTTGCTTTTTGGACCACGTCTTTCATTGTTGTGAGACCCTCAATATACGGGGTTGATGGCTGATAGTTGATGGCTGATAGTTCAGATTTGATTCTCTCCCATTCTTTCCCGATGCCGATTATTGCTCGAATTGATGTGCTTTGGGCAATCGTTTTGGCAAGCTGGGCAAAATCACTTTGTTTGCTCGAGCCGCCAAGTATGAGAATTTTAGGCACATCAAATGCTTCAATTGCGGCAATGGAGGTTTCGGGAACTGTCGAGAAGGAGTCGTTGTAGTATTTTACTTGTTCAACAGTCCCTACCAATTCAATGCGATGTTCAAGACCAGAAAAAGAGATGATTGCCTGTTGCACGAAGGGGATCTCAACCCCTGCAGCTATGGCCGCGGCCGTAGCTGCGCAGACATTCTCCCAGTTGTGGCGCCCCGGCAGCTTGATCTGTGAGGTTTCAGCTACCGTATGGGTTGAGCCGTTCTGGCTCCACACCACACATCCGTCTTTCACATAACAACCGTCTTTCACCTCATTTTTGACAGATATTTCAATGCGCTTTGATGCGGCCCCTTGCGCGATGCGTAGGCTATTTTCATATTCGATATTTACCACATGCACGTCGCTTGGTGTTTGATTGCGAACAATCTGTGATTTTGCAGTCACATACTCATCAACCGATGTATGCCAGTCCATATGTTCACTGGTGACCATAAGTACAACTGCGATATGTGGGCTCTGAGCAAGATCAAAGAGTTGAAAGCTGGATAACTCCAACACTACCCACGAATCAGGCGTCAATTGATCAAGGAAGTCCAAAGGAGAGGTGCCTATATTGCCGCCCAGATAGACGTCGCGCCCAGCGTTTTTCAATGCATGGTAGATAAGGGTGGCGGTGGTACCCTTGCCTTTTGTGCCGGTTACCCCAATTATATGCGTGGTCGGTGAGTTTTCAAAAAAAATCTTCGTCGCTGAGGTGATCGTTGTGCCCGCGTTTTGTGCCCGCATGATTGCTGGATGATCGGGGCGAATGCCAGGTGAGCGCACAATTATTTCAGGATTGCCCAAGTCGACCGCGTCATCTAAGTGTTCAATGCTATCAACGAAAGCCCCGTGCTTGAGCAAATATGTACGAACACTTTTGCCTTCAACACCCAAGCCCAGTACGATGATTTTCTTGTTTTCTATGCGCATCTCCAAACCATTGTAGCAGAATAATCTTGCCATAAGGCGCTTAAGTTGGTACAATACACATGGCGCCAACACGTGTATTGCCTGGGTCTTTATGATTCTCTCGATGCTACATGTTGACGCCAGGGTCCCTAGCTCAACTGGTTAGAGCAGTAGCCTTTTAAGCTATTGGTTCTGGGTTCGAGTCCCAGGGGACTCACATTTTTCAAAGAAAGCGTGGCTTGTTTTATAAAAAAACGGCTGCGCTTTTTTTGTGAAAAGAGATGGTAAGGTTTAAACAGTTGGGTAAATGCTGAAGTCGTCGTATTTTTGCTTAGGCACCTCGGGCAGCACAATAACGCGCTCTACACGCCCAATTGGAGAGCCTTTTTTCACCTCTTCAATGTAGGCGAGCAAATCATCCTCTTCGCCTTGAACAACTGCTTCAACGCCCCCGCGCGCTCCAAAAACATCTTCTTTATCCTGAGTGTTTCTTACCCATCCTGTTATTTGGTGGTTCAGCGCTGTTGTTCGGGCAAACGCACGAAAACCAACGCCTTGCACTGAGCCGATTATGTAGAGTCTTGCTTGGTGGATCATACGAACATTATACATCTGCCGCAGATATATGCTGCGGCCGAACAAGCAACTTGCAATTTGGCGCCAGTTGGTCATATAATGGGGGAATTCGTTTAGAATCATTATTATTTATTCTTAAACGACCAAAATATGGCAAAGCAAACAACCCAAAGCTCCCCATTATCGCCTTCTGACAATCAGAATGCGCTTATCATTATCCTCATTGTGTCTGTGCTGCTGCTTTCAGTCTCACAATACATGCTGTTTCGTAATATTGAGCAAGTGAAAGCAATGATCAGCGTCAGCGTGATGGAGCTGAAAGAAGGAAAGGGTGTGCGTGAGGATGCGGTCGTTTACAAAGATGGAAAAGTCGCAGTCTGGCGCGCTGGTCAAGTAACTGAGGTCGAAGACATGCTCAAGCTTTCAAACGGAACAACTGTCTCCAAAGATGGTGTCATTGTGCACCAAGACGGAGTGGTCCAGCGTATGGAAGACGGTGAAGAAGTGCGACTTGAAGACTTGCAATAAGTCAGAGGGTCCGTGTGGACTATTGTGGTGTAATCTCGATTACGGCCACATCATTGGGAAGCATGTAGATGCTTCGTGCCACATCTTCGCCACCCACTATCGTTATCGAATCGGTTTTGCGTCGGGGAATACCGAGCGTGCTAATATGCATCTCGTATGTGCCTGGTGCGAGGTTGCCAAGCGTAATTGGAACCTCTTCTTCATGACGATCAGATCGATCGTAATTTGAGATGACCAAAACAATCGCCCCAGTTTGTGGATTTTTGGTGCCGAGTATCCTCACGTGTTCTGTCTCTCCAGACACCGACAATACATGATTGCCAGCAACACTATTTAGGAGGCGAAATGCGCTGTAGCGAGGCTTTACCCGCCCCTCCCGGTCAATAAGCCCAAACATGCTTTGTGGACCATCAACCGGTTCAAATGCAAGTGCCAAATCAAGCCCTCCCTTGGCAAATTCAGTAACTGTTGCTGCAGCATGTGCTGCCGCCCTGCGCCCGTTATAGACATCTGAAGATTGCGAATCAATGCCCCACTCAGATATGACGCGCTGCACATTGTAATAGGAAGGATATGCATCTGCGGTGAGCCAGCTGTCAACATCGCGCAGGTCCCGGGCATAGTCTTGCGGGTTGTCGGTGTATTTGTGCCACGACAGAAAGTCCAGTCTCAGGCTATTGCGCTTGGCATAGTCGACAAACGTTCGCATCCAGTTTTTATATGGCGCGGTAGTTGCTGGGCCGCCGAGGGAAAAATGATGGGTATCTGCGGCTGATGCGGCAGCTTTTGCCGCATGGTGATACATCGTCAGATAGCTTTTGGCCCCGCCATAAATGCTCCATTTCCCAAACTGTTCCAAGTCCGGCTCATTCCACACTTCATAATACGTCTCAGAGAGCCTGTCTCCTGTAACCTGACCATCGCAAAGCACGCTTTGGCGCCCACTGTAGCGCTCAATCGTCGCTTGTACTACCTGTCTCCATTCGTTCCAATCACGAGGAGGATCGATAGGTGAGCCACTGTCGCTCAGCGCCTTTGGCATATAACCCAGGGCGAAAAATGGACGTGCGCCAGTTTCATAAATATCGCAAACCGTCGCGTCCAAGTGTCGCCAATCAAAACTCAGCCCTCCTCCATCAACTCGATGAACAACGTCATAAAAATCATAAATATGATCGATGCGAATATATCGGGGTGCAAGGGCGCTCAGATGGGGGACGACCGGATCAAGCATGCGAACCCCCACTTCCTCACCACCTTGGGCAAATCCACGCCAATTTTCGTTCAGAACGTGGATGGGGGCTGCCGTATCAACTCGTATATTTGCCTTTGCGTATGATTTGAGGATAAAGTAGCTGACAAAGGCCGCGATTGAGAGGGGAATTGCAATTGCGCTGACGATAAGCGTCACGAGAGCCCGGCGGGCAATTGCATCTTTTATCTCTTGGCTCATGGCAAATAGTATAGATTATGTAAGTGTCGCACAAGAGGCAACTGGGGCTTTTGGCTATTTTCTTTAGGATGTTTTGTCCAGATCCTCAATAGGCTTTAGGTTGGTGCCAGCTGGCATGTCGGCAGATTGAGTTTGGTCCACCGGATCCAGCGTTTTTTCACGATCAACCAAATCCTGTTCGACATTGTCTGTTGCTTGTGAATCGGTGCTTTCCAATTCTGGTAATTGCTCTTCGCTTGGTGTGGCTACCGGCTCATCCGTGGCAAGCGGAGTATCGGTGGACGCCTGTGTATCATCGCCTTCGGCGAGCTGTTCGCCAACTGGCTTTTCTGAATCGGCGTCACTTGCTGCCGCCCCCTCTTCAGGTGGGATTTCCTGCTCAAGCGATTGTTCTTGTGTCATGGTGTTTTCCTCAGTTTGTGGTTTGGCTGCATCAACTTCAACCAAATCGTCATTCTTGGCCGCGAGCTTCATCTTGATCTCTTGTTCGCGAGCAAGCATTTCTTGTGTGGATTTTGCTGCTTCAAGCTTCGCTTTCAGGTAGACCAACAGTTCGTCGCCCTGGAAATTGTTGATCATAAATATTGGCAAAATGTATCCCACATCGCTTAGTCCCTCTTCGCGCATTTTCTCGTCTTCACTCATCAGTTTGTTAAGGGTATTGGTGATAAAGATAATGTCATGCGTGACCCACTCATCACGGTCTTGCATATTCTCGGTGGCCGGCACTTCACCTGTTTGGTATTGCTTCATCCACATCTTTCGCACCTCTTCATAATCTTCAATCGATACCGTCGATGGAATGGTGATTCTCTTTTCAACAGGCTCTGCGGCATCAGTTGTGACCACACTTTCTTGGGTGCTTAACAGCTGTTCAACATCGGTCTCTTTTACATTGTGTTGCTTTGCAATTTCCGCAACAATTGTCTTATCCTTTTTGGCGGCTTGATGAATCTCTTTGATGACGGATTTAATGCGCGCTTGTTTTGCGCTTTGGAACTGTTCAACCACATTCTGTACCTTGCTTTCGTCAATGTGCGTTTCTTCCGCGACATTTTTAATCTTCTGCTCATTTGTTGTGCTCGCCTGCGTTTTCCAAGTATTTATTACATTTTGCACAGTAGTCACTGGAATACCGGTCTGCTGGCTGATGGTCTGTGAAAGGACGGTGGTGTCAGTTACTTTCTCGCTTGTTGCCTTCACGGCCGTTTCATAGCGATTAATCACATCTTGAACGATGGTTTGGTCGGCATTTGTCTGCTGGCTGATGGTTTGGATATTGACCGCTTGGTTGCTGGCAGTTGCCGTCTTATAGTTGTTGACAATATTCTCAACGGTTGAAACTGGCGTATTGGTTTGCTGACTGATGGTTTGGGTAACTTGGCTTTCGTTAAAGACCTGCTGCTTGTTGCTTTGGACCACCGTCTCATAACGGTTGACGATATCTTGCACTTTTTGACTATCGGTGTTCGTCGTTGTGCTCACATTCTGAATTGCTTGAGAATTATTTTGCTGATTTGAGAACGACTGGATGATTTGTTGGACTGATGAGGTGGGAACACTGGTCTGCTGAGATATATTATTGACGGTATTTGTATCGCCTGCGACCGTCTGGTTCAGTTGGGAAGAGACCGCCGAATTGTTGGTTACAGAATTAACGATTGTTGTCGGGGTTTGGCTTATGTTGTTGTTCCACGTCTGATATATCTGCTGAACAACAGGCTGGCTTACATTGGTCTTTTCTGTGACCGTCTTGATGATTGACTCAGAATTGGAGACACGCTCTTTGACGCTGTTGTTGATGGACTGAATGGTTGATGCTGGAATCTGAACTCGCATGGAGATAGATTGCTCCACCGGTTTATTTGCGGTCTCTTTGATACTGTTGTTGATCTGATTTGAGATATTGTTTCGCTGCTGATGTTGTTCGAGTACTGAGTTTGAAACAGAAGCCAATGTCTGGCGTGCAACCTTGTCGTCTTTGAGCGCTCGATTAAAGAGCTCGGTACGAACATTCATAAATTGCTGTCGTTGAGCAGGAGTCTCTGCCTTCATTGGATTTTGCAGGCTTTCGATGGTCTTGGTCATTTGCTCGCGCTCCACCTGGTTTGTCTCAAAGCGGGCAATATCCGTCAACTTGGTAGCTGTAATATTCATCGACTTCAAGATTGTTGTTGTATCTTTCTGCTTAATCTCCTGCATGGTGTAGGTCTTTTCAGGACCTTGGATTTCATGCGTTATCTTGTCAGTGATCTTCGTGATAGTTGAGCCTGGTGCTGGGCGAGGAGATGGGCCTTGTGGTGATGGACCAGGATTGGTGCGCATCTCATCATACATATT
>CAYUJW010000041.1:0-9457 GCA_964445135.1 uncultured Gammaproteobacteria bacterium | reverse complement strand
GTCTCAAAAACTAGTGGGATTTATCCCATGAGGGTTCGAGTCCCTCCTTGCCCACTCACTCCTCTTATTTCTTCTTTTTGAGTCGAGTGTGCATGGTGAACAAATCGACCCCCCAAGCCCTAAGCTGCTTCTATTTTTTTTATCAATCGTTGAACTCTACTCGTTACTCCATAGGACTGTATTATTTGAGGGTTTTGATCGTGTGCTTTTTGAATTTTCTTTAGCAAATCAGGGTCGAGATAGTCTACTTTTTCAAGCAATTCAATGTTTGCTCTTGCACTTGCGAAGCTGTACGAACTTTCAAATTTATTGACTAATGCTTCTGAAAATTTTCTTTTTGATAAATTGTGTTTTGATAAGATCGTGAAAATGTCTTCCCCAACATTAGCAATATCCTGAATGTCGTGCTTGAGCCATTGGTATTTGCTTATAAATCCGTAGGGTTTTGATCCGCATGCAACTGGTATTATTAGCTTTCCCTTGCCTATGGCGATACCTATTTCTTGATCTGTCCATGGGCTGTCTCGAAAGTCATCTGTCACTAGTGCTAAAAGACAGTCTGTAGTAGCAATCGCAAGTTCAATATCTGCCTGCCACTCACTTGTTGGCGCTATATCTTGATGGGCAACAAATACGGATATGTGGTATTGATTGAGCTTTTCTTTTAACGTCGACGCTTGTTTTCTATATTTTGAGATGTGGCTTAAAAACATTCGGTACTGACCTGGCTGCCAAAAATCAAGCGTGTCTTGTGAATTGATTTCGCTTTTTTCCCCTGTCAAATGGTAGTCGAGTTGCGCTAGTATTTCGTCAGCACCCCGTTCAATCATTGCCATTACATACTCTTTTTTATCCCCACCTTCCCACGTGTCGTAGGTTGGGAGGCCGAATTGGCGCAATGTTAAATCGACGATTGTCCAATCTTCTGCGCCAAGCTTCGTTGCAATTCGCTGTATGAGAGCAATTCGTTCGGATGGTGTTTTTTTCATTCTGAGTATATTCTATACCCAAAACGCCTTTATTGGCTCCTTTTCCTTATGTCAACCCATAGCACAAGTCGCAGACCCAATACCATACATCCAAAAGTAAAAACCATAAACGACATCGGGGCAAACACGTCGCTCATCGTGGTTGGAGTTGTTAATACCCAGGCAATCCATCGATCGACATTCAACATTCCGAGGTGGATTAGTCCAAACACATATCCAACATACCCAAATCGCAGGATGCGTCGCCATCCAACTCCTCCAAGTGCGGTAATCGCATATCGATTGGAAACGGATGCCATGACGGTAAATATGATGAGCGAGAGCACGGCGGCCATAAATGGTCCAATTCGTTCTGGCTCAAGAAATGAAGTCACCGGGCGGCGAATAAGAACCATGATGGTATGCGTCAACGCCAAATAAAAGCCGTTTAATCCGAGATCTTTACGGTAGATAATTAGTGTGTCTGCAAAGTTCCAAAAATAGCATATTCCAGAAAGAGCAAACGACAAGCCAATAAGCAGGATGGATACATCTGCAAGCGTATGATTCATCAATCGAGTAGTTTGCATGTTTGCCGACTGGGTAAACGCATTATATCCATACACCACTACACTTATGAGAATGGTGAATATCCACGTACGAAGGCTTACTTGCGCCACTTGCTTCGGCATTATTTTTTGTTGAATACGGTGAAAACGAGCTTGAAATGACATATCTTCATGCTACAGTATTGAGGGCGTACACTACAAGTCCATCATTATTTCCCCTACTCTCAGCTTATACTTTACCAATCGTATGTACCCTATTTTGTTAACAGTCGCCTTCTTTGTTCTTCTTTTGATCACACTTCTTATATTATTTGTGTCGCGTCGCACCTCGCCAATCCCCTACTTTCCCAGCAACTCACAAGATATTCCTCTAATTATTTCTGCCTTAAATTTGCGAAACAATCAGATTTTGTATGAGCTTGGCGCAGGAGACGGGATTGTGGTTTTTCGCGCGGCGTCCTCGGCTCATAAGCGCCACCTCAACACGCAGTTTGTGGCAATTGAGATCAATCCCCTACTCATACTGGTGATGCACGTGCGACGCCTGTTCCACCCAAATAAGCACAACATCTCAATTCAACACGCCGATATATTTACCACCAATTATCAACTCGAAACTCGAAACCCAAAACTTAAAACTCGTAACTTAAAACTCGTAACTCGCAACCTTCAAGGAACGACTAAAAACTCAAAACCAAAAACTAAAAACTTGGATTTGGTATTCTTCACCTACATTTCTCCATGGTATATGCAAAAAACAGTCGCAAATGCAGCCTCACAACTAGCCGATTCAAGCGCTGCGCGCTGGGTAAGTTATTTTTATGACGTGCCTACTGGCGCATATGGGACAAAGCGTATTGGACACGAAAAAGGCATCCATGACGTATACACATATGAACTGAGTAAAAAGCGCGGGAGAGTGAAGCGCGCTTAGGGATGCGCAAGATCAATCTGCGCCGTCGCGTGGTACGCGGCAATTGCCGCCGAGACTATGACATTGAGTGACTTATTCACTCCCCACATGGGAAGCTCGGCTACCTCATCACAAAGCGCAAGCGTTTCAGGAAGCACGCCAAAGGTCTCATTTCCAACCATCAGCGCAACGGGCACGTGATAGGTGATAGTTCGATAGTCGCGCGAGTTCTCCGACTGCTCAACGGCCACAATCTGGATATTTTCGTGCTGATGGCGTAGATACTCAATTGCCAAGGCAGCCGTGTCAAAATACTTCCACGGGACGATTTTATATGTTCCAATTGACGCCTTTGCAATGCGTGGATTTGGTGGAATTTCCATTTCTCCGCACAAAATGAGCTCAGTGACCGCCAACGCATCGGCCAAACGAAACAAGCCCCCAATGTTATAGGTATCATAGACATTCTCCGCCACCAGATACATGGGTTTTCGAGGAATCTCGATTGATTCAGCCTCTGCACCTGCGATTGTGCGCAACTGCCCCGCATTTAGCTGGACTGAGTTTTTGGTTTTTTGTTTTTGGTTTTTAGTTTCCATAATGTACATGCATCCAGACTTAAGCGATCGCATCAATAAGGCCATTTATTATTTTCATAAGCTCGTTTACCGAAGCTGCAAGCTCATCGCGCCGAGCTTTATTGATATATCCTACACTAAAACAAAGCTCAATTTGAGTATCCAATTCAGCACACGAGCCATATGCAATACGCAAAAAGTGCGCAAATTCTTTTGTCGATCCACGTTTTTGTCCTTCTGCTATGTTTGACGGTATACTGCTTGCCGCTCTTCGCATTTGTGAAGTCATACCATACATCTCATCTGCTGGGAATGACTTTGAAACAAGAAAGACCTGTCCATACAGATCCAGCCCCCGCTGCCAGGCCACCAGATCGCGATACGAGCGTGATTTCATAGGCCAAATTATACGCGATCAAAGTCACAAATTACATAATAGATTGCAGCAACAACATATATCCTATCCACCAGTTACTAAAAACTATCAACTGAAAACTAAAAACTTCCCCACTCTATCCTATAGTTGACATGATAAACAGCCTGTAGTATAATTATCCCAATTATGAATAGATCTATTTTCTACTCAACCCTTTTGTCCGCCGCTCTTGTGGCAGGTATGGCAACATCATCTGTTTCAGCTCAGAGCTATGGATCAACCCCAACACCTTCTGAGTCAATCAGTATCGATAAAGCAGTTACTCGCCCAGGAACCAGCGACTATGTCGACAATTTGTCAGTTTCTGACACTCGATACAGCGCAAACCAAGAAGTTATGTTCCGATTAATCGTCAAAAACACTTCAGATCGAGAGATCAAGAATGTGCGTATTGTAGACACCATGCCTCAATATGTTGATTTATTGGAAGGTAGTTTGGACCAAAATATCGGCACTCTCAAAGCCGGTGAGGAAAAAACGTACTACATCAAGGCACGCACCGTTGAACAAAACGTGCTTCCTGATGATCGAAGCGTCATCTGCTTGCTGAACAAAGTGACCGTAACCGGTGACCGAACAAGCACATCAGGCAGTGTGTCTGATGTTGATAGCTCACAATTTTGTGTTGAAAAAGAAGTGAGCCAAGCATCAACTACGACAACCGTGACCAAAGTTCCAGCTGCCGGTATGCCTGCAGGTATGGGACTTGTGGCACTACAGATTGCGGGCATCGCACTTGGGGTTACCCTCAAAAAAAAGATCGCCGCGTAATTTCACACATCGAACTTTACTCAATAATCCCCGTCCACTTTGATACAAAGTGAGGCGGGGATTTTTTTGTGCCCCACTCCCCTTTCTTGACAGGTGTGCTATCCAACTCTTTTCCCCTCCTCAGGCTGGACTTTACGCACGAAATGTGCTATACTATAGGCCTCAATATGAAAAATCTCTTTGTCATAACGAGCTACCCAAAACGCGGCCAAACCCACGGTGAATCTACAATGGGTGTCGCCTCATATACCAAGACAACCCTCAAAAACCTGCAGAAACAATTGCCAGATGCTCATATTACGGTCTGGGCAGACATTCTTGATCAGGATATTGAAGAAGTGTATGAGGAAGACGGAATGACCATCAAGCGCGTATGGAGACGAGCTGACGCCATGAGTTTGTGGTACTTGTACCAACAAATTCAAAGCCGAAATGTCGATCAAATCGTCATACCCATTGATATGGACATGTTTGGAAACAAGATCCACCTCGTCCTTTTTCTCTCACTCATGACCCTGCTTCGAGCCTCAGGACACCAGATAACGAGCATTCTGCATCAAGTGGTCATTGGCAATGTGCCGATACGTACTCATCATTTGAAAAGGCGCCTGCTTGCACTTTCCAAACAGCTGTTTTACTCGATTATCCTGGCCGTCTCGCACGACACAATTGTATTTGAACGCGCATTCAAAGCTCATCTTGAGCGCACATGTATGCAAAAGCGGCTCCTGGAGCTTGGGACAAAATTGCATTTTGTGCGTAAATCCAAAAAAACGTCAGTTGCTTCGCATCAACTCCCCACAATTCATGTTATTCCCCATGCTGTTGAAGATTTTCGTAAGATTCCTGATCGTACAACCGCCAGAAAGCGTCTGCGCTGGAATCCAAAACATCGCTATATTTTGTGTTTTGGATTTTTAACTGCCCAAAAAGGTGTTGATCAGCTCATTCAGTTGTGGGAACCAATCAAAAATACTCATCTTATTTTGGCAGGTGGCGAACTTCCTCACACATCGCGTAATAAACGTTACAAAAAATTCGTGAAAAAACTGCGTGATAATGCGCAAAAAAAAGGCGTCACAATCACCGGATTCGTGCCTGAAAAGAAGATCGCGACCTATTTTGCCGCCACAGACGTGGCAGTCCTTCCCTACACCACATTTCGCTCTTCATCTGGCCCATTAGCCATGGCATTTGCAAGTGAAACTCCGGTTATTTTCTCTGAAGCAATTGGTGATTATTTTGAATCAGCTGACTTTCGCCGTGCACTTGCCGCAACCGAGCTTACCAAGCGTGAATTCGTCTTTCGTATGAGCACCGCTGATTTTCAGCATACATTGGCTCGCATGTTTGAAAATGTCAAACAAGCCAAACACTTCTCGTCCCTCATGCATGAAGCCCGTCGCTGGGAGCAAGTTGGCCAATCCTACGCTCAGATACTGACGCGCTAAGCACCCTGCTGCTCAAAGCGAGTGTGCTCAATCAATTGACAATCCTATAGTATTTTGATATACTTTGAACTTACATGACTGAACGAACAACGGGGGGTGTTTGTGATGGAACCGTAAGAACTGCGCAACAACCCGCCTACTCCCAATTTACCTTTATTCCTCAACCACAAGAGTGGAGTCCCGCTTTGTATGGTCCGGCCATTTCGCAACCTATAACTATTCGTCCATACGTGGACGGACTCATCGATACGGCCACTGACTGGACAGATCGAGCAAAAGGTACGCTCACAAAATGGCGTCAAGCACGAGCAAATCGAATCCGCTCCCAAGCACATGCCCGCATTGACAATGAAGCGATGCGCGTGGCTATTGAGAACCCAGAAATCGCAATTATGGCGGATATCACCCGCTCCCAAGAAACAGCCCAGACTGAGGCGCGTGGCCACATGAACGCCTTTGTAGCAGAACTTGAAAAGGTGGCAGCCGCGCACCCCACACACATTGAAGTCCCCCTCTCAAGCACACGGCAAGCACAGCTTGAACTCGGCAGCCCTATTCGAAGCACCGATGCCTTTTTTGTGCCCCGCGCCGATGATGAGCGAGCGGCAGTAATTCAACTGGTGGCCGTTGATACGCACGACTTGACAGAACATACTCGCGTGCTTGAAACCACCACCAAAACGATACTCTGGCAACTTCCCCTGACACTCACCCTTCCTGACTCAACCACCACAACGCTTACTATTTGGAACAGCGCGCGCGGTTGTTTTTATACGGAAGATGGAAAAGAATTGTCCCATGCGCAAGCACTCACCTATCGTGAAGGACGGGGTGAATATATAAAAAATGTACCGGTGAGCGCTCGAACGCCCCTGGTGCAAGAGCCTCCGGCTCACCGTGTATGGAGCCAGAGACAGCTTCGCATCGCCTCCCTTGGTGCAAGACGGCCGCCGCTTGAAAACGCAAAACGGTTATCAATTCGCGAGTGGTTGTTTGGGTGAGCCCGCGTTGGCCCAGCCCAAAGATGAGTTGTATTTGGAATTGAGGGAAGTGAGCTCAAGTGCCCCCCCGCACGCGCGCTGACTCCCCTCAATCCTGAAGATAACTTCAAAGGGTAGATTGCAGATGGGGAATACGGAATCTGTGAGACACAATTGCATGTATCTCTCGTTCCTCCCATCTCCAATTGAACAAAGTAGGGCATACAGGTTGTTTGAAATTGCATCAATCAACAAACGTCCAGGTGTATCGCATTTGTGATTAACATATTTTCACATTTGCAAATTTACACATTGGGCATGTGTGCCACGCACTTTAACAACTCATGTGACATTATTATTCCTAAAAAATTAGGAGGGATATTTTTTGTTTTCAAACGCCACTTTTTGTGGTGGATGGGAAATGAATTATATATATAAGAATCACCAGGCTCAGGTTAGGGCTACGGTTACCAAGCCTTGTATCTATATCTCATTTCCCATTCCCACCTCCAAAATAGGGTGCTAAGCGAGGTCGCGTCACGCGAATTCTCAATAAAAAAGCACCGGGCTTTAAGGGAAACAAAAGATCTCGCAGATCTGGAAGGATAGCCTTACACGCTATTGCATCTGCAGGAAGGGCATAATGTTCCCCCTTGACTCATAACCTGTCTCAACTTCGCGAAAGCGATACGTCGAGCATAGGAACGAGTGAACCTCCCGCATCTATCCAGTTAGGATGCTCGAGAACGAAATTCGGCCCCATTTTCCCGGTCGTTAGTGCAACAAAGCACAAGGCGAAAAATGTCAAAGGAGACATAGTGGTAGCAAGACACAAGCGCCGCAGCTCGCGACGCACTCCCCTCACGGTCGTTTTGACCGCGTTTGGGATGCTCGCAGTAGCTGTTGGCTTTGCCGCATGGGCAGGTGCCGAAAGGCATGACGCCACATACACCGCTGGAGACACTGTCGCCATCGGATTCACCTGGCCCGCCGCCAATGGCAACTGGGTCGCATCCGACGGAAACGGAGACCAGGCTGGTATGTGGGTAGTCGACTGTGTCGACGTATCCAACAATCCGGGCAGTTACGTCCGTCTCGCACTCGACAGCAGCTGCCGCGTTCACGTGGTTGTCGCAGAAGGCGCAGGCCATGCCTACGCCATCCACCAGGTGGCAGGGACCTCGGTCTCGACCACCGCCACCACGGCCGGCACCACGCCGACCACCACGACCGCGTCGACCTCGACGACGGCCGTTCCCGAACCCGATCCCTGCGAGCACGCGATGCAAAACAACGAGATCCGTCTCGTGCATAAGGCGTGCTCCGTCAAGGGCGATGTTCAGGTCGCGAGCTCCGCAACGGGCCCGTGGACCACTCTGTACGATGACGACCCCGCAACAGGTCTCGTCGTCACCTTCACGGCTGACACCTACGTCCGCACCCCCTGGGGCGCGAACGTCACCAGTCGGACCCTCGAATCCATCGAGACCGAACTGAAGTCCGTCGGCTGCGTCAGCGGTTGCACCACGGTCGTCAAAAAGACCTGGCCCGAAGGGACTTCCACGTCCACCACGGTCAATGGTTCGACCTCGACCACCGTCAACGGCAGCAGCACCTCGACGACCTCCACCGGTTCGTCGACCTCCACCACGGCCGCCCAAGACTGCGCCGTCACCACCATTGCCGCAGGGCAGACGAAGACCGTTCCCGCAGGGAGCGTTCTCGACGGTGACGTCAAGGTCAACGGTACGGCTCTGTACGACAACGACCCGGCCACCGCACTGCGCGTGGTATTCAACGAGTCCGCGACCGTCAGCGCCGAGTGGGGTGCCTCCTACGTGCCTTCGGGTTGTGAAGTTGCAGCAAGCGCTGGCTTGACCGTCAAGATGTGGCCCTCCGGGTCCACCGCCACGACCACGCTCAGCAACGTGCACAACGTCACCGCCACCACGGCCAGCTCGACGAGCACGACCGCGTCGTCCACCGTCACCGCCGACACGTGCGTCGCCCAGATCGCAAACGGCCAGACCCTTCGGGTCAAGGCAGGATGCCATGTCCAAGGCGATGTGCAAATCGACGGTGTCGCCAAGTACGACAACGCTCAGGAGACCGGACTCATCGTCGTCCTCACCAAGGACGCAGATGTGAAAGCGCCCTGGGGTGCATCGGTCAGTTCGGCGAACGTCGAGGACATCAAGGCATCGATGATGATGGTCGGTTGTGGACTCCCCGCGGGGTGCACCTCGGTCAACGTCGTCACGGTCTGATGACAACTTGTCTCCCTACCTGGAGACGTCGTCTGAACCGCAAGGTACAGACACTACCTGCTGACTAGACCTCGGCAGTCCTACCCCGGGCACACCACCTGGGAATATCGCCGGCTCACGCCTGGCAGCTACCTGATCCGGTTACGGAAACGGTCACGATACTTGTATCGGATACGTCTGCGGATACGTCTTTACCGACGAAACCGTTACCGTACTTCCCTACGAGCTTCGTAGCCCTAACCGTTACCTAAGATTCAGGCAGAGCGCCCGCTTGAGCCCAAAGGACCGTGCCAACAGTACAGACGACTTTTGATAGATCAACATTGATTTGTCATACATTGAGTCTGAGCTGCCTTTGGCACGCCCATCTGACCGGACTGGTTCTACGCGACTGAAGCCTGAAAGGAGCTTCAATTTGTAGAATAGACAGATTCTGTTTCTAATCCTCTTTCCCTCCGCCTGAGGAAGAAACAGTACTGTTAAGATCCGATTCCAACACGGGATGAAGATCACCTGTCAGGTCA
>CAYUJW010000040.1:6612-9468 GCA_964445135.1 uncultured Gammaproteobacteria bacterium | reverse complement strand
CGCGCTTTGAGTGCTTCGTTTGATTTTTCAATCTGCGTCGGATCGTACAGAAATGTGTGCCAATTCATGGCGTTTGCCCCCTCAATGTGTGAGCGAGTATTTTCAACAAACAAAATTTCCTGTGGCGCAACATGCGCTTTTTGCTGTGCTATCTCATATATTTCTTTCTGTGGCTTTTGATACCCGACTTCGCTTGAATCAACGACCGCATTCCAAGAAATAGGCGGCAAGAGATTTTTTTGCTGCAGTATAGGCAACATTCGAGGATACATATTCGTCAACAACCCCACTTGATATTTTGAAGAGACATCTTTGATAATTGGCCACAGCGAATTATTTGCTTCAAACCGACTGACAAACTCATTCAAAAGTGAATAATGCGAGGGAAAAGATATGCCAAGCTTACGAGTGAGGATGGGAAGGAATGAATCGACATCATAATCAATACATACCCGCGCACAATGCGCATCCCACAACGACTCAAAGTCACGATCTTTCTCAGGAGTTATCCCTATGCTTTTTTTCAGTTCGCTCCATTTTTGCGTACCTGAAAAGTCAAGCAGCGCAACGCCTCCAACATCAAAATACACAAATTTAATCATAGGTCAAATTATAGCATCAGGCACATAAATGAAGACTTTCATACACATGCCCACTCCTTTAAAGTTATGATGACGCTCTATCTCGACTTGTATGACACGCATCAGTTTGTTATTCTACTTTTTTCCCACCCATCAAAACAATACGTATGAAAAAACCGACAGTCACCATTGGAATCTGCGCATACAACGAGGAGGACAATATTGAGCGCGTCTTAGAAAGCGTGTTTGCGCAAAATGTACGGAGTTTTGTCATCCATCAAATGCGAGTACTCTCAGATGGGAGCTCCGATCAAACGGTCAAGCGCGCACAATCGGTGCCGCGCCCCAATAATATTCCACTGACTATTACTGCCAGCTCAAAGCGTCTGGGTAAAACTGCTCGCATGAATACATTATTGCGCGAATGCACATCGGATATTTTTGTATTGATCGACGCAGACGTTGAGCTTCAGCATAAAGATTGTCTTGAAGAGCTCATTAAGCCACTTATGAAGGATAAGAATGTTGGGCTTGTGGGTGGATACTGCAAATATCGCGCGCCAAAAACACTCCTTCAACGATCGATTGCATCAAGTGTGCGGGCGTACGACAATCTTGCTCATGACTATAAACGAGGGCGCACACACCTCACCTGCTCAGGTGGATTTCTTGCGCTCCCCGGCACATTTGCAAAGACCATCCAGATACCAAACGAAGTCTACAGCACCGACACCTATTTGTACTTGCTCTGCCTACAAAACAAGAAGAAATATATGTTTGTGCAACGTGCAGCAGCGCTTTACGATCTTCCCAGCACCTATCGCGAACACTTCAATCGCCTGTCTCGCTATACAAGTACCACGGAGGAATTGACGCCGTTTTTTGGTGACATGGCAGTTGATGTGCTCAGGGTTGAACCGAGTCTACTTATGAAGTACAAAATTCAAGAAATCTTGCGCAATCCGCTTGGCGCACTTAGCATTGCCTTGCTGAACAAATACATCAGTCTCTCCATAAAGTATAAGCCCGTGTCGCTTGATTCAAAACATTAGTCAAGGGAGGTGGAGCCACTTCAGTCTTACATGAGTACACTTCAGACAGAAGCAGGCGCGGGTGCAGGAGCACGAACATGAGTGTGTTCTCGAAGGGTCATAAGTGTGTCTTGTGGAGTGATGCGCTTGATGATTCTTGCCGGAACTTCACCAACCAATGAGAGCGCCGGTACATCTCGCGTCACAACAGCACCTGCTGCAACCACACTGCCTCGACCAAGACGGACTCCTGATAAGATGATTGCGCCGGCTCCGATCCAAACATCATCTTCGATCACAATTGGCTCAAAATATTTCGCGCGGCGCTTCGTTTTTGGGTGAAAGTACGGCTCTGAATTTGAGGTAATAAACATACACCGAAAACCAATACTCACATTATTACCTATAGTGATCTTTTCTTCTCCGACAAAAATGCATTGCTGATTGATAAAAACATTATTTCCAATGTGAATATTTTTTGGAATAAAAAACTTGGAGAAGGTGATGAAGAGAACGTTTGAGCCAACTGACCCCAAACGGCTTGAAACGTAGCGTGTATACAGCTTTTGTGCAAATGCGATTAGTAAGTTCATACGTGTACAAGCATTATAACCTATAGTAGCTATTTTTCAAGCCTATTTCGTCTAAACTTTACCACTCATGCCCACGGTGCGCACTTGCACCAGAAGACGTAGTTTGATACTCTGAAATTGTGCGCATTTTGCGTGCAATGTTTGTTGATTATATGAAGCGTCTACGCACCATTCGTCTGAAGGTACTTCTTGTTTTGCTGGCAGCTTTCACATGGGCTGCGCTTTCCCGATTTAACCTGGCCCCACAACCCCAACAAGCGCTCGCTCAGTGCGCAGGAACTCACAACATTGTAACCATCGCCAGCGGGACCTCAGCCTCCGCGAATGCATTTGCCATTGATTTGGATATTGGAAGCGATAACCGACCTTTTGCCTCATTTTTTGTCGGCAATTCGGCGCGAGGCGTCAAGTGTGTAAACGACACCTGTAGTCCCGTCGCCAGCAACACCCCCTCGACTCCAGGAGCTGGCCAACCTGACTGGGGCGCAGCAATTGCGGATTATGGCATTGCGACCATATTGCAGAGCAACAATAATCCACTCATCACTCATTTTAGCAGTTCAGGTGGGAATCAAGAGAAGTTTGCTGCCTGTAATAATTCTAGTTGCACCTCAACATCAAGTGTCTACGATGGGGCAACGCTTCGTTCGT
>CAYUJW010000040.1:3522-6512 GCA_964445135.1 uncultured Gammaproteobacteria bacterium | reverse complement strand
ACCAACTGCTCAAATGGTTCAGAGACCACGGTTGATGCAGGTGGAGTCAACAACTCCTATACTCCAGCCGTTCTTCGCTCAAACGGCACGCCTGCCGTTGCATACAACAAAAACGGCACCATCAAGCTCGTTCTTTGCGGCAATGAAGCGTGTAATTCGGGAAATGTAATTCGCACTATCGACAGCAACACCTCAAACACCGGTCGCATCTCTCTGGCCGTTGGGACAGACGGAATTCCCGTGATGTCATACTTCAGAAGTGGCGCCACTGCCGATTTGTATGTTGCCCGCTGCAATGACAGCACCTGCTCCGGAACCACCACTATTAATCGCGTTAATACGGGTGGCGTATCAAATCAAGACACCGTCATTGCTCTTCGAAGTGGAAACAGGCCCGGAGTCTTGTTTCGCGATAATTCGGGTAACCTCAAATATGTCGTTTGTATCGACTCAGCCTGTACCCCAGATGTCTCAAGCTGTATCACCCCAACACCCACTCCTGACGTGAATCAAAAACCAACCGGGGTGAATATGTTGGAAGATGATGCAAATGGCGGGACTACCATTCAAACATATAATGTGAGAGTTCAATGGACACCACCTGCTTCTTCTGTTTTTAGCTCTGGCAACACCAGATACCATGTGTATATTTCCAGCAGCCCAACATTCACCGGGAGCGTTGTGAATGTTGTACGTGCAAAAACTGTTAATTGGTACAGCACAACGGGCGACTCCGTTGCCACAAATATCGTCAAAAATAATCAACAATATTACGTAAGGGTTTGTGCTGAGTATGATATGGGCGGAACCTGGGATGCACAGTGTGCGCCTGATGCGACCTACACCAAAGTCCCCTATGCACAAGCGGTGTTTTCAGGCGCGGTAAATCAACGTATTGTTTCAGTTTCTGCGGCCGCAACCTGCAATAGCGGACTTCCCAATCGCTTTATGGGAAGTTTGACACTGACCCCAAATGCCAATGGGTACAGCTCAAGCTGCACCACCACGGCTGCCGCGGGCAATGTCACCAACTTCTCCTGCACGGTGACGCTTGACAATGTGAACTATAATCCCAATCCGCAACAAGCATTCAATCTGGCTATGTCAGGTGGCGCATCCGTTTATGGGTGTAATGGAAACTGCGCAACACCCGGCAGTTGCAGCAATGTGTTTACTCCCCAGCTTGATGCAAATCAGTCAAGGACCACAAGCGGCACAGCTCCACTTTACGTAAATTCTGATCTTGCCGCCTCGTTTTTTAAGGTAAAAAATATGTCTGTTTATACGCAAAGTGGGATCAATTCGCCATTTCCAGCAGGACACTTGCCATTTGATGCAAACGACACCGGAGACGATTATTTTAATCAGGGGTCAAGTGGAGCAAATAACACGGGGGTTGGAGTTGTCGTCAGCAATGGTACACAAAATGCAGGCCTATCGTCTGCGAGCAATGGCGGCATTTCATCAAGAGGTTGGCGATCCTCAAGCTATACATATAACGCCACTCAATTTGTTGGCACATCATTTATCAAATATGCGCGTGGCGCAAAAACGGTAACTACAATTAGCAGCCTCACGGATTCTGCATTCACAAGCGCCACAAGCGGCATATTTTTGGTCTCCGGAAACATCACCCTCGACAGCAGTGCAATTGCTGCACTGAACGGGAAAAATGTTGTGTTGATGACTCAGGGGACGGCAAGAGTGAGTCAAAACCTCGCGCTTGCAACGGGCAATGTCGCCCTGTTTGCCGACACCATACATGTTGATGATAGTGTTTCAACAGTTAAGGCCTTGCTGAGCGCACAACGCATACATCTAACCACGGCAAGTGGAGGAACCTCAACCACTCCGCTTTCAATAATTGGCGGAATTTCTTCAAGCAATACCATTGATATGACGCGACGTGCTCGCACTGATAACGACTTGATGCCGTCTGTGTTTATTCAAGCCGATCCTTCCATATACATCACGCTTCTTGAGCCGTTATCAAATTCAAAGACAGAATATCGTCAAATCCAATAATAATTTATGAAACATATGCAAGACGCGACACGCAGTGGACAGGTTTTACTCATCATGGTCATGGTGCTTGCCGTTTCTCTCTCTATTGGGCTTGTTGCAATATTTAATGCACGAACCGGGACACAAACCTCAAAACTTGAAGACGATAGTCAGCGGGCGTTGGCCGCCGCAGAAGCCGGTGTTCGGGCCGCTTTACAAAACAATAGTCAACAAACAATGGGTGCGGGCTCACTCTCCTCATTTTCCGGGATCTCAGGCGGAGCAACCATCACCACCTCAAGTAGCGCCAATACATTTACTTCGCCGTCTCTCATTCAAGATGAGCAATATACGTTCTACATGGGAACATACACGGCAGGAGTTCCACCGGTCTTTGGCACATCAACTGCTGAAAATGTGGTGATTTGCTTTGCAACAGGCGCCTCCATTCCCGCACTTGATATCGCGCTTATCAAAGGCAACTCAACTACAAACACCATTATCCGCCACGCAGTTGACCCGCAGGGGCGCATTGCAAACGCCACAAGCGGCACCGCAGGCTGTCCATCAACGGCCGGCGATGCGTCACAATTTAGCCGTTCATACACCATCCCCTCATCAGACATCGCATCAGACACCAAGCTCATACTGGTGAAGACCCTCTATGGGTCGACTAAGCTTCATTTTTATCGTGCGTCAACAAGCTTTCCGTCCCAAGGCTATAACATAACATCAGAGGCCACCACTCAAACAAGCGTTACCAAGAAAGTTCAAGTGTTCAAAACCTATCCACAAGTTCCCGCTGACCTATTTGGGATTGTGTGGTGACAGATTGTAAAACCGGCGCACAATTTACTCATGAAAACTATTCGCTCACTTCTATTTATCGCGGCATTAGTGGTTGCCGCGTCATACGCATATCAGCAGTATGATGGGCGCACACGATTGTTTGGATCGCTCAACACGAGCACTCAAAAGATGGCAGA
>CAYUJW010000040.1:1813-3422 GCA_964445135.1 uncultured Gammaproteobacteria bacterium | reverse complement strand
AACCCGTAAACCTTTCAACTAAATTGTATGCGCGTGATCCACGCTGTAGAATTTGACGCGGTCACCGCGGAAGATAAGATCAATTTCTCCGGTCGCCCCAGCACGATGTTTGGCAATTGACAGCTTGACTGTTCGCTTTGACTCGTCCAATAGATCGTCTTGATCATCTTCTGAGTAGATAAACATTACCACGTCTGCATCTTGCTCAATTGCTCCTGATTCGCGAAGATCAGCAAGCTGTGGCTTTTTGGTACCACGCTGCTCCACAGCTCGTGACAACTGCGACAGTGCAACAACTGGAATCTTGAGTTCACGCGCTAAGTTTTTTAATCCCTGCGAAACGTGCGACACTTCTTGCACACGCGACTCAAAGCGTTTTCCAGCGTCAGCTAGTTGCAAATAATCAACAAAGAGGAGTTTTAAATTATGCTCTAATTTTAGCCGGCGAGCTTTGGTGCGCATCTCAAGAATTGAGATGCCGGGAGTATCATCGATAAATATCTGAGCGTTTGACAAGTCTCCCATGGCCTCTGTGAGTTTTTCATAATCTTCAGTTGATAGCTTACCGGTTTTTAGCTTCCATGCATCGATATCTGCATGTCCCACTAATAGACGGTCAACTAGCTCCTCTTTGCTCATTTCAAGTGAGAAAAATCCAACCGCCGCATTGCTTTGAAGTGCGGCATTGAGGGCAATATTTAAGGCAAATGAAGTTTTACCAATTCCCGGGCGGGCCGCAAGAATAAGGAGGTTTGAAGGGTGAAGACCTGATAGCTTGCGATCAAGATCCGTATATCCTGTTGGAATACCGCGAAACTCTCCGCCATGAATCTTAAACTCCTCAAGTCGATCCAAGCTCTCAGTCAGCACTTCCTTGAGCTCAATAAAGTCTTGTTGTGACTGCTCCTGTGAGAGGCTAAATATTTCCATCTCGGCGTGATCGAGCATATTTTTTGTCTCATCTTCCCCATCAAATGCGCGCTCAATGGTGCGACTTGAAAGCTCAATCAGTCGACGTTTGGTGTAATTGTCTTTGACGATGCGCCCATAATGCTCAACGTATGCTGAGGTTGGTACGATGTTGATCAAGTCGGCAAGAGTGTTCGGGTTGCTGAGATTCTTGCCGCTTGGGTCTTTTTTCAGCTGGTTTTTCAAGGTCACCACATCAATTGGCTGTTGTTGCTCAAACAGGCTGATCATGGCCGAATAAATATGGCGGTGGTCAGGATGATAGAAGTGGTCTGACTTGAGAAAATTGATGACCAAATGAATGGCGGACGGGTCGATCAATACGGCGCCCAAAACCGACTGCTCAGCTTGAGTGTCATGTGGCGGTACTTTCAGTGCGTCGCTTGTAATTGCCATAATGTGTCTATTTTGATGGGATTCATGCCCGCATTTCTCTGGTTAAAAGTGCGCGCGCCCTCCTGCCCTTGTGTTTATGTTGGTCGAATTAGGAAGTGAGCACAATGACACGTCGCTCTTCAGTCAAATCTTCTTTTTTGATCGTCAACTGATCCATGCGGGGCGCATCAACAGCTCCATATTCTTTTAAAAATGCTTCAATGTCTGCAAGCTGCCCATATGTTTCTTGTTTCAACTCAGGTCG
>CAYUJW010000040.1:0-1713 GCA_964445135.1 uncultured Gammaproteobacteria bacterium | reverse complement strand
GCAATTCCACGAATACGCACATTCTGCTTTTCAAAGTCGCCCGGCCAGTCAACCGTCAAGTAGTCGCCCGTTATCGCATCCAGATTATTGTGATCTGAATGTGAGTGCGATATGGTGACAATATCTGCTTCAACTTTAGGCATGGTAAGCCCGATTTCAGAGGTAAATGGGTCAGTTACCACCTTTGCTTCTTTAGTCTTGAGATAAAAACTTGAGTGTCCGAGATATTTAATATTCATAGATTCAGTTGAAGGATACCAAAATTTAGCTTGATTGAAAAGTCCAAATCAAAGGTTATATAAACTTCTCAAAATAGATGTGACTATTGTCCACTTTTAAGTCCAACAATTGCTGGCGAAATCCATCAATGACTGGGACGCCGCCACAAATATAATAATCAAATTCGTTCAAATCTCGCCCTGCTTTTTGTAGCTCAAGAAGTTTTTCCTGGACATGCAAATCGATACGCATGGGTACACTACTTTTTGTCGGTGACTCATGTTCTCGCGAAGCACAAACCATAAAATGAAAGTGTTCGTCTCGGTCGGCCAAGATCTCCCATTCATCATCCAAAAATATATCCTCGCGGCGGCGAATGCCCCAAAACAGATAGTAGTCTGTCTTGAGCCCCTTATAAAGCTCCGTTAATATCATACTTCGAATGGGCGCAATACCAGTTCCCGTACACAAAAACATCTTTGGTCGCTCATTTTTTTCAAGAACAAATCGGCCGGCTGGACCTTGAAACATCACCGTCTCACCTTCTTTTAAGCGCGCCACATACTCTGATGCTCGCCCGCCTTCTATGGTTTTGACCAAAAGATCAAATGCGCCTGTTTGATAGCTCGGGGACGCGATTGAGTAGAGTTTACGAAGTGGCACCCCGCCTTCTTGCGGCACAAACATAATCATATATTGCCCTGCTTCAAAGACAATGTTTTGATCAGGAGGAAGTTCAAATGCCAATTGATACACATCGGGCGTCAGTTTATTCGTGTAGATGAGGCGCGCAGTATAAGTTTGGATTCCCATAATATAAGTGTGTGAGATGTTACTGTAGCATTATTTGACCCTCATTGCAACGCGGGGCGCCTAGACATATTCAACAAGAAAATAACACGCTTACCAATTAAAACTTAGCTCGCTTTGCAATCTCGGCTTCAACTAGCTCGCGTGGCTTGCCATATTTTAGTCGAGAAAGCTGAATGATTGCTTGTGCCAGCTTTGGATTGGCCACCGCATTCATATGATCAACATCTTTTGTTAAGTCGACGGAAAATGGTGGAACCGGCTCATTCTGGACAATTGTTTTCATATAAATGTGATATCGCTCAATATTGATGAGGTCTGACTCGCCAAATATTGGCTGAAATTCACGTTGCATATATGATGCGTCAGTCACTCCCATGCGAAATGCCATGAGAGTTCCAACGTTTCCAAAAATTGCATTTTTTACCTCTTCATCAATCTGGCCAATAAACTGATTTGCCACGGTGAGCGCTAGCTTATACTTTCGCGCTTCCGACAAAATGGTGGCAAAATCTGGAGTGGCAAAGTTTTGAAATTCATCAACATACAGGAAAAAGTCGCGCCTCAAATGCTCTGGAATTTCTTGACGACTCATAGCGGCCATCAGGATTTTCGGAATCAAGGTGAGCCCGAGAAAGTTTGAGTTTTCTTCACCCAATCGCCCTTTTGACAGATTGATAAGAA
>CAYUJW010000039.1:0-9792 GCA_964445135.1 uncultured Gammaproteobacteria bacterium | reverse complement strand
TGATCCATTTGCGCATCCATTTGCATGAGCGTGCAACCGGTGGATGTGGCGCCGTCTACGAGCGCCCATGCAACGGGACTTGGACCGCGATACGCAGGCAACATTGAAGGATGTATGTTCCAATATCCGTGCGTCGCTTGCTTCAACAGTGCATCAGGCAGTATCTTGCTGTAGGCAAAAACGAGTCCCAAATCGTACGCGAGCGATAATTCATCATGGGAATACACAACGGGTATTCCCCGCTTATTGGCCAACCGCTCAACTGGACTTGGTGTGAGAATTTGCTTTCGTCCAACTTTTTTGGGTGGCTGAGTCACCACTGTGGCAATGTTTATGGCAACATCATGATCATCTAATATTCGCTCCAAAAGAAGCGCCGAAAAATCTGGAGTGCCAAAATAGACTATTTGCAACGCATTATTATTCATACTTCATGATTATACCCGACCACCACATTTCTTGCTCAGGCGACAACTTACGCTGCATTCTCATGACATACCTTTTGCCAAAATGATCGTTTATACTTGGCGTATATGCAAACACTTTTTATCGGCGCAGACCATAACGGGTTTGAGCTTAAAAATCAGCTCATCGACCACCTTCAAGAGCAAAATATTCGCATAGAAGATATGGGAAACATGGTGAATGATCCGGAAGATGACTACACGGTGTTTGCAAAGTCAGTGGCTCAGGCGGTTCTGCAAAACCCCATCGAGCATAAAGGAATTGTCATTTGCGGCTCAGGCATTGGTGTTGCCATGATGGCAAATCGTTTTAAAGGAATCCGCTGTGGACTCTGTCAAAGTGTGGAAGCGGCTCAACACGGACGAGCAAATGATGATATAAACGTACTGTCGCTGGCCTCTTCATACACCACATTTGATGAAGCGTGCCGGATTGTTGAGGCATTTATCAACACTCCATTTTCTCCGCTTGATAAATATGTGCGCCGAAGTCGCCAACTTGATGAGTAAGACATCATTTCCCAATCTGCGCGACGCCCACCTCATACTGCTTTTTGTTTGATTGCGCATGTAATACACGTCGTAGATTTGCCTGGTCGCCCGTTGCAAAGTAGCGCGCAGGCGATGGGGCCGGCACATAAGACGGGTGTTTGTGAAGATATGCAACCAGCTGTCTTGCTGTCCAATCTGCATGATCGATAAGTCGCACCCCCGCAAAACTCTGCTCAAACATATGATTAATGAGGGGAAAATGCGTACACGCATGCACGATGTATGCTGGTTGTTCTCCCGCCCCAAGCGTCAAAAATTTATCTGCGATATATCTGAGCTCGTGGGATATGAGCGCTTCATCTTGTTTTTCAATTGCCAAAGGTAGCCTGCTACATCCAATCCCATGAATCTGGGAAAAGCCACGTGCACGAAGTTCTACTTCGTAAAATCGCGTTGCATACGTGGCCGCGGTTGAGAGCACAATCCCCGGCTTGGTGCGAAGACCAGAATGGTGAGTTTGCATATATTCAAGCAGTGGGATATTAATACCCAGTACGTTTCGCGCTGGATACCTATTGCCCAACCATTCTGTTTGAAGATGGCGAATACTCACAACTGACGCGGTGTTACATGCAAGCAAGACAAGGGAGCAATTATTGCGGAAAAACCATTCGCACGCCTGCTCCATACGAGTCTTTATTTCTGTCGGCGATTTCTGACCCAAGGGAATCATCTCGGTGTCTGCCAAATAGCAGAATCCATAATCCTCCCCTAAATGTTTTTGTAGTGCAGATAAGACATGAAGACCACCAACTCCCGAATCATAGATTCCAATCACAGTGCATTCTGAGAATTCATAGTGGTTTTGCTTTGCTTATGTTGTTGGGTGCTTATCATTGACTAATGCATCGGCCGTTGAGTTTTGTTCACGCGGAATATAGTGGTAAGAGATTGGTATGGAAATTGTGCCTTCAATGTTTCGAAGGTGTGCAATATACTGCGCAATTCTGGCCTCTTTGACTTTCCACAATCCTCTAACCTGACTCACCATAAGCTGAGAATCAGCCCGACATTCAATTGTTGTGACACCATTTAATATATCCTCATGATCAACAACATATTGCAGCGCGGCAAGTAAGGCTTGGTACTCAGCATCATTATTTGTGGCCACCCCAATGTCCCGCCTTAACGCGACACACTCAACATCATTTTTATACATAACAACGCCGATTGCCGCTGGCCCCGGATTCCCTTTTGACCCACCATCCGTAAATATCTTTAAAATCATATGAGTTTTATTATACCTGGCGATTACCGGATATATTACGTACAGATTTATGCGAGATAATATCTGCTTTGCTCATTTTTCTTCACCAGATTTTGCAGCTCAAGAAGTGACAACATCCCCAACAATTCGCTCGTTGAAAACCCAAGCAACTCAACCAACTCGTCCAAAGAATATGGCTCACGCATCAGTTGTGATACAAGTTTTTGTTCGTGTGTGGATAATTTTTGCCAGATTGCCTGATCGGTAATTGCTATTTTTTGCCCAATTTCTCCAGATCGCATTCCGTAGTAATCAAGCACATCTGCGGGCTCCAAAACAACGTGTGCGCCGTCACGAATCAGGCGGTTTGGTCCGCGACTCATCGCGGATGTGACATGGCCGGGCACCGCAAACACCTCTTTGCCTTGATCTGCCGCAATTTGAGCGGTCACCATAGCCCCAGAGTCAATCCCCGCTTCAATAACAATTACTCCCTCACTGATCCCAGCGACCAGTCTATTGCGAGACACAAACAGTCCGGGTTGCGGGGGTAAGCCTGGCGCAAATTCGCTCATCACCAACCCTTCTCTCTCAATCGCACGATACAGCCCACTGTTTGCGGCAGGATATATCACGTCGACCCCGCATCCTAAGAATGCAATTGTAGGATTTCCCCTCTCAAGCGTTGCACTGTGTGCCTGCGCATCAATTCCTGCGGCAAGCCCTGAGACGATACACCATCCAGCTTCAGACAGTGTAGCAGCCAGATGCTGTGTCACATCGCGTCCGTAGCTTGTGGCCCGACGTGTCCCCACAATTGCCATGCATCTTATGTGCGGCAATTGTTCCATGACGTATTCATTTCCGCGCACAAATAATCCAATTGGCGCATCGGGTAAGCTGCGTAATTGTGATGGATACAACGGATTGGAATACCCAATAAATGTAATTGCCAGCTTTGCAAGTTTTTTAAGCTCAAAGTGATAGTCCCACCGAGCACACCACAAATGCATATCAGCCGATCGTTTTGGGCTCATGTGAAGCTCGAGTTGCGAACGCGATGCGCCATAAAGCTGGCGTGGACCCGCGAATTTTTTACATAACGCATGGTATGTGACTGGTCCAACGTTTGGCATGAGTGAAAAACATAGCTCGATTTCTTCATTCTCCTGTATCATGATAGGCATACGCATGGGCACTATTGTAATTTACGCACCCGTCACACATCATGACAAACACCGTGACAATTTATCCAACCATACTAACGACCACAAAAGAAGCGTTAGCTCGAGAAATTGAGCTTGCCAAGGCACATTTTCAAACAGTGCAGATTGATGTGGCAGATGGCATACTTGTTGAAAATACTACGCTTACGCTTGAGGAAATACTCGAAGTGCTTGATGCGCACAAGGATCTTGAATATGATTTTCATCTCATGGTGCGCGATTATAGCGCGGCGCTTGCCACACTTTCTCACAGTAAATTGAAAATTCGCTATGCGCTTATTCATCACAGCGCCGCGCCCTTGCCTTCATTGTTTGTCGATAATACATTTTCGTTTCGTCTTGGTTTAGTGGCAAATCCAGACGATACCATTGAAACTATAAGCCATATATATTCCTTAAATATCATCCCAGCAATCCAGATAATGACGGTATATCCTGGCGCTCAAGGAAGGCCATTTGAGTCAAAATCGTTAAATCTTATTGATCAATTACATGAGTGTCACTATAAGGGTGATATCATTCTTGACGGGGCAATCAATGATCAAACCCTTCACACAATCCTACAAAGGCCACATCACCCAACAATCGTCGGACCGGGCAGCTATTTTTCAAAGTCTCAAAATGCCCAAGAGTATGCGCAAAAGTACGACGACCTTAAACAAATAATTGGCAGCACAGTCATTGTCTAATGCGAAGCAGAGAGTTAGGGTAGAAAGTATCCCAGATACCAAGGGTGCGTGATCAATTCCCACACATCATAGAGGCTAAAATGCCCATCTTCGTTAAAGTCCAAAGGCAACATGGGGCGCATCGCAACAACTCCATCTTCAGGCGTGATGGTAATGTATGATTGACGAGGCAAATACTGACGGCTCAGCACCACAACTCGATATCGACCCCCAACATAAATGTTTTTTACCCGCTCAATGCTGAGGGCCCCACCATTACGTTTTAGATTTTTTTGCTTAAACACCAATTGCTCATTTTCGTCAAACATTTGCACCTCAAAGTTACGCTCCTGCTTTGAACGAATGCGAGGGAAAAGCGCAACATTTACTGTAAGCTTCGGAAGCGCCAGCAAATTTACATTCCAATTGCGCGATATGATTGGCTGATTATCACGCACCAAGCTTACCTTCCATTTTTCCGACCCCACCTTTGTGCCAGTTCGCATGTAAAGCGTCACCTCATCGACGCTTGATGGCTCCACATCAACCACATCGTCAAAGAAATATTTCCCAACCGCCAAACTCTCTCCTTGTGCAAACTGCATTTCGTACCCATCATTTCGATCCCACACTGCCTGACCTTGGTTATCAAGCGCCAAGCGGAATGTATATGTTGAATCAACAAATATATTCTCGGGCAACAGTCCTGCAATACTTCCCTTTTGAACCTGAACTGGGCGTCCTGGAGTTTTTTCCATCGAAGCGACGGCATGATATTGTGGATAAAATTCACGCGCTTCAGGCAGCTGCCAGGAAAATTGCAAAAAGGGTGGTCCTTGATAATTGAGTATAAATGGGGTGACCGCTTCAACTCTCGGATCAGTATTCCAGATGGAAAATGCTTGTTCAAAATACTGCGAAACGGTAGCCGCAGACAGACGATCGCGCGACCACCCAGTCTCCGTAATATAAACCGGCAGATCTTGCGTCACTCCAAGCTCACGAAGCACCTCAAGCTCCCATTCATACCCGCGAATGCTTGTGCGCCCACTGGCCGTCGGCGGCTGCGAGAAACCAGGATTTGGATAGGAGTGCGAGCTTAATGCGCCGATTAATTGCTTAAGCTTTGGTTCGGCTGTAAACATTTCTTTCAAAAACTCGTATTCATCCATATACTTGGGGAGTTGTTGAGGAGCAGCCGCATCAAAGCCCGCGAGCATAACTACATAGTCTGATCGTTTTTCTCGAAGCGCTTTTGCGTACGCGTATGAAACTTTTGCATAGTTTGTGGCATCAACCGCGCCTCCCCATTCTGCCGCATGATTTGGCTCGTTAAAAAGGATGATGTATCGATCTTTCACAACCCAATGAAGCGATTCTAAAAATGTCACCCACTCCTCAACATCATCCGTAGTTGGCCGCTTCCATGACGCACCCTCAGGATGTGTGGCAAGACGAATAATGGGAATGAGTCGCAAGCGCCTCAAACTATCAAAGGTCTCTTGCCACTTTTGAGTGTTGCGATCATTATCTTGAATAACAAACGTGATGTATCCCCAATCGCCACCACTTGAGTTGACGAGTGCTGCTGCAGCTTGTTCATCTTCACGGCTTGGAACAGCCAAATGAATGCCAAATTTATTATTCGCCGTGCCCTGTTGGGTCTGTGTCACCGAAGCGGCAGACGCCTTTTGTGGCGCAAACATGACAAACGACAATAAAATAAGCAGCAAGATGCGATTGATCAGGCTCGGAATTTGCATACATCCATTATACGCCACTATACCAAAAACCCCGATCTTGGCAGACCGGGGCAATTTGGGTTAAATGTCGTTGGTAGATAAACCGCAAACCTTAGCGTGTTACGCTGATGGTTCCGTTTTCAGCACTTGGTGCGTCAACCGTCACACGTCCACCGCTTTCAACTACGCGGTATCCTGTGGCATAGGCACCTGCACATGCTGCAGCTTCAATCTGTGCTCCTCCACCGACTGTTGGATCAGCAGGAAGTGCTGCCAAAAAGTCTGGGACGAGGTCTGTGCAGATATCAGTTTCTCCGGTACCGCTTCCAATGATGGCGGCAGTTGTACCGATTCCAGCAGGCAACGCGCCTTGGTTTTCAACTTGATACTGCGAAATGGCATTCAAGATTGCTGAAACATCACTGCTGCGCTTTGCATCGTTTGCTTGCGAGAATTGTCGTGACGGATTAATTGCAATCAAGGTGATGGCAAAAAGAACCGATAAGATTCCAATAACTACTAACAATTCGATGAGGGTAAACCCTGATTGTTTGCGCTTAAATGCATGTGTGTTCATAATACATTCATTATGGATAAGTGTGCGAAACTATGTCAAGCGCATTTTGCATCTTTCGCACGTAAGTTACCCTCATTGACACGTGTGGACTGTGAGGCGGGAAATATGGTAGCATGAAACATGGACCATCATGATAGAATCCGCCAAAATGGTCAAGCAATGATACTGCTTGTCACATTTATTGCGATTGCCATGTCAGTTGTTACGGCAACGGTCGCCGTCAATATTATTTCAGGCCGCAGCACCTCCAGCACTGAGGCCGGGCTCGATGCCCTTCACATCGCAGAAAGCGGTGTGGAAAACGCGATGATTCGCCTCATTCGTGATCCAAATTATACCGGCGAGACGCTGACCGTGGGCGATGGAACTGCCACCGTGACAGTCACTGGTACAACGCAAAAAACAATTCGATCAACCGGCACCGTCCCTGACCATGAGCGAACAATCGAGGCAGTCACCTCCTCAACAGGTGGCGTCATCTCGGTCTTATCTTGGAACGAAGAATAACCCCTATGTCACACTCAACATATAGCACTCTTTTGTATCTTGAACCAAATCAGCTCAATTGGTACGATACGGCGTCATCCCAGATTCAGACAATCCCCCTGTCAAAAGAGGTGGTCGGAGACATGGAAGTCATCAACCCAGATCAGCTCGGCGCCCTCCTTCAGCCGCTCCTTTCACAAGGCCCAAATATGGTGGCAATCATGGTGGACCCACGCCTCATGTTTCAAAAAGTCATCACCAATTCAGAGCAGACTGAAACTGATGTTGAGTCGTTTCTGGACTTGGTGCCCTTTGAGCGCATCGCGCATACCTTGGTACAGTCGGCCACTGAAACGATGGTGCTTGCTACTAACTATTCGTTTCTCAAATACATCAAGCGAATTATAGAAAAAAACGGATCTACCGTCGGAGTCATGCTGCCGTTGTCATTGCTTAATACCACAAACCTTCAACTTGCTCCTCTTAATTCGCAGTCTGCAGCCACCATGCTTGAACAAGCAGGTGGCCTTGAACAATATGGTTTAAGCGCAGACTCTGAAGAGCCCAAACCCGAGCCACAGGCACCTGCCTTTCCCCCGACGATGGGCCCAACAAGTGATACAAAAAGCACAAAACAACCAAAGAAATCCAACTCACTAAAGTTACTGGTTCCAGTGTTTGCGCTCCTGGTGATTGTGCTTGTTGGCATGCTTATTTGGCAACGTCAGCCCCCGACCAAACCAACATCCACTCTCGCTCAAGCTCAAACGCCCACCACAAACACTGCGCAAAATACGAGCGCAAATCAAGCAGCGATGCCGGATCTGACAACCGTCTCTGTGCAGATTCTTGCTTCGCAAAACGCCTTGGCTAAAGCGGAAGAGGTCGCCAAAACATTTCAGCAGGCAGGATTTAATATGAGTCCAACAAATCAGCAAACCGCAATATCAACGAGCCAGACAATTGTGTTTATTGATGCAAAATATCCACCGGCACTCAGAGAGCGCGTCGAGCGACTGCTCAAAACTCACGAGCCTGAATACAACATACAAGAGGCAGAAAGCCCGGCTGTTGGAGTCACCATCATCTTAGGAAGTGTTGAATGACTTTAAACTCACCTCTTACTCTGAGGGTCCGCTGAGGCCATACGTCGTTTGGAATGTTTGCTGCTTGGTGCCTTGTGCCACTGCTTCTTCAATGCTTGATATGGTGAATGTTGCCCGCACAGTGGGCTGTCCATCTGTCGCTTGAATACGGGTAAAGCTTATCGAATCAATCATGGTTTGATGACTGTTTATCTGAACTCCATCAAGATATAACACGCCTGCCGCAAGGGTATACGTTGCCGTTGAAGCACCCATATCAAGCGCCAAAGAACTACCACTTGCCCCAGCTGATACGGGAGTTGTGACATCTTGTGCTCGTGCGATGTCATATCGCAATCGTGCATCAATAAAACGCGCATCCCGCTCCACCGCCGAAACAATCCGCGATTCCTGACTCACGTCAAGCGCCTGGGTAAAAATGCGCGAAACTAAAATAAGAACAATGCTCAATAAGGCAATGTAGAGCGCTAATTCAATTGTCGTAAATGCTGACTTGGCGTTTATTTTGTGGGAGATTAATGACATAGGTATTACGGAGAATAGTTGAATATCATGCTCTGCAAGCTGGCAGTTACGTTATAGTCGGTGGTTGTGAAGGTGGCACGATATCTCGTACACTGTGCGGGATTTTCATATCCCGAATTATCATCGTTCAGCGGCAATGCTCCTTGTGCGGCCGTAAAGTACGTGTTTGCCGTGCCATCGGGACCGACATATTGGTAATTTGCACTACTACAACTACCAGATACCGGGTCGGCGCTTGCCACTTGCCATTGAAGCGTGGTGTTGGCCGGTTGCGTAAACGTTGCTTGATAGCCATTAAAAAGCGCCGAAGAACCAGCGTCAAATATCGCAGACTCATATGTTCCCTCTTCCTGATATGAACCATCAGGGCCGCCTGCTATCACCTTCACATCAGTTGCCGAGTCGCCGGTAATTACATAGGCATATGCATCGCCATCTGTCTCCTTCACGGCTGCAACACCATTGATTCCTTGGTTAAAATTTAATCCTCCACACTTTGTTGGATGCGCCTCATCAGACAGATCAAGTACCTGGTACTCTTGCGAATTAATCGCATCACCTGTGGCGTCATTCCCCACCAAGATTGCCCGATCTTCGACATTATTGACCACGGTTGACTGCGAAGGGTCCATACCGCCTGCCTCGTAGCCGCCGCCATTTGTACATGTTGGCTGTGTTGCAAAGCCGCCAATCAAAGATGGTGACGATTTGTTTCCCGTATCTAGAACAAAAAATTCTTTGAAATTATTGTCATTCACCGACGATATATATGCACGATTTCCTCCCCCGTTGACAAAGACTGACTTTCCCGATTCAAGACTACTGCAGTTATTTGGCTCAATGTTTATGGCTCCTACTACGCGCCACTGAGCACTTACATTCGGATTTGTCGCATTGATAATTTTAAGCTCATCGACAGTTCCTCCGATAATTGATACAAACACATAGCTTGTGCCCCCTTGGTCAATTGCATAGATTTTGCCTGCATAATCTCCTGAGTCTGCAAACTGAATACGCGATCCTATTTGTGGCCTTGAGCCGCTGTTTGATGAGAGATTGATGACATACAAATAGTTTCCAGCCGCCAAGTATCCACGTCCACCCAACACAAATAAGCTGCGCCCATCAGTTGACCCTGACGCATTAAAATATCCGCTTTCTGCATATATTTTTTGAGCAACGTTTGAATATTGATTGTGGTTAATAATCACCATTTCTTTGTTATTATCGCTTGTTGCG
>CAYUJW010000038.1:6416-10538 GCA_964445135.1 uncultured Gammaproteobacteria bacterium | reverse complement strand
CCTTTTCTTTTTACCCAACAAAAAATCTGGGAGCATATGGTGATGGGGGAGCAGTAGTCACTAATTCATCCCACATTGCACGTCGCGTGGAGAGGGCGCGCGAATATGGACAAACAAAAAAATACCACCACGCATCCCATGGCACAAACTCACGCCTTGACTCTCTACAAGCTGCCTGGCTGAGGGTAAAACTCACACACCTTGATACATACAATCGCCAGCGCCAAGCGCTTGCTGCTCAATACCAAGCGCAACTTGGACACATACCTGAGATTGAACAACCAATCAATGATGCGCATCGCCCAAGCGTTTACCACCTTTACACCATCACATGCGTGAGGCGAAACGAGCTGCAAAAACATTTATTGGAAGAGGGGATTCAAACTCAAATTCACTATCCCATCCCGCTTCATATGCAGGCGGCATTTGCGCATCTTGGATATAAATCAGGCGATTTTCGCCAGGCCAAAAAGCGCGCCCAAAAAACACTCTCGCTTCCCATATATCCTGAGCTTTCACAAAATGAAGTCACAAAAATTACTCACACGATTGCCAAGTGGTATGAAAAAAAATAGCAGAAAACCAGCGGTTAGCATATTCATTCCAACGGGTAATCGCGGCCGCAGCCTCGCAAAAACTCTCGCCTCCCTTAGCAAGCAAACGTATAAAGATTTTGAAGTGATAGTGGTCGACTATCGCTCAACAGACAACACACACCAGGTGCTTGCGAAGTATTCAAAAGCACTTCGCATTCGGGTCATTAATCAAGAGATTAAAGGCTTAGCCCGCGCTTCAAATATCGCCCTTTCCAATGCCCAGGCACCACTATTTATTCGAACAGATGATGACATCGTAGCCGATCCCACATGGATTGCGCAAGTGATTCAAACGTTTGCCAACAACAAACGAGTAGGTGGAGTAACGGGCCCAACTGTCATTCCGCAACCATATATAAAAAACCGTGATTTATTTATTTTTGAGAAAAAAATGCGAAGTGGTTCGCTCTTTTGGAGAAGCATCGGCTCCCTTTATTTTCAATATTTTTTGGAGGGTAACTCAAGAAAGGTTGCCCACTGGTTTCGCTCGGGTGCATTTAGTTTGGGATCTAATTTTGCACACTCCAAAAAAGTTCCCGAACAAATCGTCACCAATCTTGAACCGTGCAACTTTGCGCTTAGAACGCACCTTGCCAGGCAGAGTGGGGGATTTGATGAAACATACGATGGGGTCGGCGAGTATTGTGAAGCAGATCTGGCGTTTAAGATTCAAGCGCTTGGATATTGCCTCACCTACAACCCCCAAGCAAGTGTGCAACATTGCCCATCGCGTGATGGATTTTTTAATGATCGTCCTGATGCCGCGAGCCGCATGAGTAATTTTATGGTGTTTTACCTGCGACATATCAAGCCAGATACTATAGATAAAATGGCCAGATTTCTGAGCTATCTTCTGTTTCTAAATCTTTACTATTTCAGCCTCGCCATTCGTCAAAAAAACGCACGACAACTGGGGAGTGTGCGGGGCACGATCCGGGGTATAATGAGACATTATCGCACACGAACTTCACCATCCTTTACCATGAATAAAACAGCAGAAATCGTACACCCAATTGTAGATACGCGCGGAAAGCTGGTGCTGTTTTTGCAAAATGACCAAATTGTTGGTTCATTGAAGTTTGGCCAACTGTACTTTGTTACCTTTGAAAAAAAAGGCGTCACGCGGGGAAATCATTATCACAAAAAGTGCGATGAGTGGTTTGGTATAGTCACCGGTCGTGTGAAAGTAATACTTGAGAATATAAAGACGCACGAGCAGACAGTGCATATTTTAGATGCTAAAGATGAGGAGTATGTCAGACTTCATGTCGCCCCAGAAATGGCACACACGATCGTGGCCTTAAGCGCAGGCGCCATCCTCATAAGCTATGCGAACCGCCAATGGACCCCAGACGATACCTATGTCTATCAAATAAAATAATCATTTGATCCATTGCTTGCTTTTTATGTCAGCACAAAAAACCATTTTTCCAAGTTGCCAAATCGCCGAAACGGCGCTCATCAAACCAGGAACTACGCTTGGTGCCAATTGCATTGTTGAGGATTTTGCAATCGTTGGATACGGTGATGGAACGACCAAGACAACAGTGGGGGACAACTGTCACATCAGATCACACGCCGTGATATATCAAGGCGTACAGATCGGGGACAACTGTCACATCAGTCACCATGCAATCATACGTAGCCACACCGCCATCGGCCATTCCTGTTCAATTGGCACACAATGTGATGTGCAAGAGTCAGTGGTGATTGGCAACTACTCGCGCTTGCATAGCGGGGTATTTTTGGCGCCTGGCACCACAATTGGCAGATATGTATGGATTGGCCCTCGTACCACCTTGACTGATGACAAACATCCACCATCAACAATAAGCGCGGCGCCTGTGGTCGATGATGAGGCGGTGCTTGGCGCCGCATCGACGATTCTACCCGGGGTTCACATTGGACGAGGCGTGCTTATTGGAGCAGGAAGTGTCGTGACAAAATCAATTGACCAGTACATGGTGGCCTACGGCAATCCAGCTCGGCCAAAAGGACATGTTCAAACATTTTCGCAACACACGCCCTGGATGGCGCATTTTACGCGCGGCATGCCATGGGAAAAAATTGGATATGAAGCGTGGAAGGAGCGCCAGACACCGTGACAAAAAAAGCACCTGCGGCCGTGATGACGATTGCCTACAACCGAGCGACTGTTCTTGAACTTTGTCTGGCGGGCATAATTCACAAAGCTCACGTATCGCCTCAGAACATATATATTGTCGATAATGGATCCACTGAATCGGTATCAACTATTGCCCAGAAATTCAAAGTCAACTACCTTCGTCTGGATAAGAATTACTTTATCTCCCGCGCAATCAATCTCGGATATAGCCATTTTAATATTGATCAAAACTATGCCTATTTAACTATTTTGGGGAGTGACGTATTGGTTGATAAAACAACTATCACAAAACAGATTCATACGCTTTCGAAGGACCCAAAAATTGGAATGACGGGCCCCGCGCACATTGATATTGCAACGAAGAAATTGATGAATTATGCCGTGACAATTGATCCAGTAACGAGCCTTCTTAGGAGTTTTCTTAATCCAAAAATGACCCAAGGCGCGAATCATTTTCACAGCATGTATAGTGTTTCAACCGCCGCATATGATGCAGTCGGTGGACTCGACGATGTGTTGTTTCCCATGATATTTGAGGAGCCGGATTTGGGGCAGCGGATGATGAATAATGGCTATAAAATTATCCCCACTCCAACGGCCAAGATCTGGCATTCGCTGGAGTATAAACTTCCAAAAAAACAACAGAAAAACGTAGTTGTTGGGCAAGCGCGCCTCTATAACTCACCTGAGAAAGCATATTTATTTGCAAGAAATAGAATTATATACATGCGACTACACTCATCATTTTTGCAGTTTTTCATATTTCTTTTCGTCATCCATCCAATCATCGCACTGTACTATCTATTACATATAGAACGCCAAAATATCCAATATTCAATGTGGGGGATAGTGCATGGAATGTACTTTGCACTGACTAAAAACCGCGACTATATAAAGCAAAAAAATAAAGAAGTATTAGGGATCTAATTGGAAAACATCAAACGCCATGAAAACGAGAAAAGTAACACCTGACAAGCTGACACTTCACCCGCATCCAGCGTCAAAATTATGGAGAAGTATTGAATTAAAAACGGTGTATGAAATGACAAAAGGCGAAACTTTTAAAGGACCATCTTTGGATTTGGGGGGAGGAGATGGATACCTCAGCCACCTATTGTTTGATAAACAGTTTACCTACAATGTGGACAACGATGAAGCCCGTGAAGTTGATGAGGCACAAAGAAGTGGAAGATATAAACACGTATTAAAAGAGAGTGCTGAACATATGTCCCTTCCCAACGAATCCCTCGGGTTGGTATTTAGCAATTCTGTCATTGAACATATACCTGATGTTGAAGCGGTGCTTTCTGAAGTTGCTCGAACACTCAAAAAAGGAGGCGTCTTTTTATTTACCAGTCCAAGCGATCAATTTAAAAATCATTTATATATTTCTTCAAAACT
>CAYUJW010000038.1:3040-6316 GCA_964445135.1 uncultured Gammaproteobacteria bacterium | reverse complement strand
TGGTATTTCACCAACCTCATCACCATATCTGGCGCGAGTATTTATCGCACCTCATACAAGAAGTCACATCCATTCAATATCAAATACGGCAACGAGGCAGACCTTGATTGCGCCATGATGTTTTTGGCGACAGAAGACATCATGTATATTGATGAGTCTATCTATTTTGTTCGCATGCATCACGATCAAACGTCACGAAAGATTCGCCTGTCTGATGAAAAACTAATAAAAAACATCACGACGTGCATGAGTATCTACCAAAGTTACCCATCACACAAAAAGCATGTGTGGCTATATCTTCAAAAAGTGAAAGGAATCCATATCATACAACTGGCCTACAAATATCACTACTCATATTCCAAAATCAAAAAAATATTGAAGATCAAATCGACAAAAGAATTTGCGCAATGCGCGTTTACGATTCCTTGGTTTGTTGCAGCATTTTATCTTCGGATTTTTTCGTTTCATCTCAGAAAGCCTCAATACAAACGCTACGCCCCCCCAGATATACAATAGCGAGGCCCATGAGCAGTCGTTCATTTCTTCCGTGCGCTCCCAAACCAAGCACCGCCAACCATCTCTTGATCGCGATCTAATGCATGCACCGTACGCTCTAGATCTTTATGCTGAGCTTCACGAAGCTCAGGATCAAGTACAATTTCACCCAAATGCGTATCAAGTAGCTTGAGGTACTGCTGCTGAGTTCGGAGGCGCAGACTCCATTCTGTAGGCGATGCAGTTTCTTCAATCTTGTAGATTGAATGCGCAAGCGACACCAGTTCACGGTAATCACCAACAGGTCGTCCAGCAAGCCCTTCAATCTTGGCGCGCTGCTGTTCAGGAGTTTCATACATCAACACTCGGCCTGATTCAGCCGTTTCAATAGGTTGCTCATTTTGACGGGCAATAATGAGCCATTTTGGATGGGGGAACGATACCGGCTCCATCTGTGGCGATTGGTTCAAGATTTCCTCAACCACCTCCTGTGTCATGGTATGTGCCGTGCTCCCTGGGTCAATAGGCATTCCGAAAGCTCGAGAATATTCGTGAATAATTGCTTCTTCAGTAAACATGAGTGCAGGGTGGTGACTTGTAAATGCCTCTTCATCACGGGGAAAATGCAACATACCACGCCGGGTCTGACTGGAGCGGCGAGCCATATTTTCCAAGTCACGGGGAAAATGTCGCGCAGCCATGGCAATACGGTCGCCATCTGTGTATTGAATTGTCGCAAAATTTTGTTCTTTGGCCAGTTTGTGAGCGTGAGAAAGTGCTGATAAATGATCCATCTCAATAGCATCGGTCGTCCCCGGATGCATGGCAGGCTCGGTTTTTGTAAGATATATCCCTTCACGGGTTTTGAGCATTTTTTGCACACCTTCATCAGTCGCGGGAGTTACATTGATCACCCATCCTTCATACATTGACGGTACTAGCTGGGAAGCTGCGTCAAGTGCGTCGTATAGTGCACCCTTTGGATCGTGCAATGTTGAAGTGAGAAGTGTCATATTCGTGGCAGCTGCCATGCTCAATGGTACATTTAGCAGAATATATTATATACTAGTCGGGGTGAAATCAGGAGGCCCCAAAAACAACTTCAAATACGCAATGAAACAACAACAGATACAGGAGCGCATTCATGCATTGATTGAGCAGTATTATGATGCGTCGCAAAAGCCGTTTGTTCCCGGGCGTGACGTAGTGCAATATGCAGGCGCTGTATATGATGAGCATGAGCTAAACGCAATGGTTGATGTGATGCTTCGCGGATGGTTTGGCCTGGGCGCACAAGGCGAGGCATTGGAGGCCGAACTAGCCGGATATTTTGGCGCCAAAAAAGTGTATCTCACCAACTCCGGATCATCTGCTGATTTGCTGGCCATCGCATCACTTATGTCTCCACTCTTGCCAGACCCCGTCCCCGAAGGCGCGGAAGTAATTACTCCAATATGCACCTTTCCAACGACAATATCAGCTCTTTTACACAATCGTCTGAAGCCGGTTTTTGTTGATGTAGATATCAAAACACTCAACCCGACGGCCGAAAGTATTGAAGCTGCAATTACCAAAAAAACGCGCATCATCTATCTCGTACATACGCTTGGCAACCCCAATGATATGGCGCCAATCATGCGTCTTGCCAAAAAACACAAACTCTATGTGGTGGAGGATAACTGCGACGCAATGGGCTCAACATACCGAGGGCGAAAGACTGGCACGTGGGGAACGTTTGCCACTGAATCATTTTACCCAGCGCACCACATGACAACGGCCGGGGAAGGGGGAGCCATTGTTTTAAACGATATGAGGTTTTTGCGAATCACCCAAGGGTTGCGGGAATGGGGGAGAGCGTGTTGGTGTGGAGCAAGTGGCGGCGGCATTATGGGTACGTGTGGAGTGCGATTTAATTTTAAAATCGATGGACTTCCATATGATCACAAATATATTTTTAACCAAATTGGTTACAACTTAAAGCCAGTTGAAATCCAAGCTGCAATGGGCAGAATCCAGCTCAAACGAATGGCAAAATTCATCAAAGCCAGACAGAAGAACTTTGACATATATACGAAGATCTTCTCGCAATATAGTGATTACTTTATGCTTCATGAGCCAATGGCAGACTCTATTCCTAGCTGGTTTGCGTATCCGGTGACCATTCGTCCAGGCGCCCCATTTAGTCGATTCGATCTGACCTATTATTTGGAGACTCATCGCGTACAAACGCGCCCGTTATTTACCGGGAATATTGTCAAGCAACCTGGGTTTAAAAACATCAAACATCGAGTTGTCGGCAAAACTCCCAATGCCGATCTCATTCATACAAATACCTTCTTTATTGGAGTGTATCCTGGCCTCACCAGCGCACATATTGATTATGTCCACGAAACGCTTAGAGCATTCTTAAAAAAATATATTCGCTAAATTCTGCGTATAATAAGCCAATATGGCAGCGCGCATCATACACACCCCACGCCTTGCAGAAGAGTCCAAACTTGATCCACTTTGCTCAGTTGTGGTGGTCCATCATAATACTCCAAAACATCTTGAGCAGCTTATCAAGCAGCTCACATCAGACTCAACACTTCAAGTCATAGCCGTTGATAATTTTTCCTCAGAGGAAGTGACGACACATGTTCGGCAGATTACAGATCAGGTGGCTGACCGTCAAAATGTGCTCATTATCACCAATCATGATAATCGGGGCTTTGCTGCAGCCTGCAATCAAGCCGCCGCGTATGCCAAAGCACCATGGATTCTTTTTCTCAACCCAGATGT
>CAYUJW010000038.1:0-2940 GCA_964445135.1 uncultured Gammaproteobacteria bacterium | reverse complement strand
CATAAAAGGTTGGGATGAACAGTTTTTCTTGTGGTTTGAGGACAGCGACCTTACGCGTCGTCTGATAAATGCCAAATATCACGTCGGGTGGGTTGATGTTGAACACATGCACATTGGGGGAGCATCACTGAAGAAGTTGACTAAGAAAGATCAGCGACTGATATTTTTTACCTCCATGCAACTTTACGCAAATAAACATTTTGGGAAAGTTGGGCAGTGGATTACTGATCGGATTGCGAAAAAGTATTTGAAAGAAAATGTGTAGTTATTGTGAACACTCTTTGCCTCAGTTCATTTTATGTATACAAAACACCAATCTGATTTAGATTGTCAAATTAATCTAAAGTAATACTCTATTAAGTGCTTTCGAATTTTCAATATTGCCATATTTTCCAACGCCCACACCTGCTCTTTCCCCATATGCAGACTGATCGGGTATAATGAGTTTACGATGAAATATGTGGGCCATGCTCTATCGACTCAAGTCAAACTCTTCTTCTCAACACTCACCATACTGAGTGCAATCACGCTTTTTGGCCTTGTGACAATGCTATTTATTGCCATAGTTGTTGAAGTAAGCCAAAGTATACAAACAATTACTCCACCTGCCGCTCGCATTCAACAACGTATCTATGGATCGCCAGAAAGCCCTAATCATATTCTTTCTCTTCCCATCAAAGGGATCATTGTGGGTGATGAGAGTGATATGGGGGGAGTCGGAAGCTTGTTTAGTGAAGGTGTCGTAACATACGGCTATCACATCAAGCGGCAGCTGGCGGATGCCGCACAAAATAAGGATATTAAGGCTGTTGTTTTAGATATCAACTCCCCAGGCGGCACCATTTATGGAGCACACGCGGTGGCGGCGGCAGTTGAGCAATATCGTCAAAAAACCGGGAACCCAGTGTATGCATTCACTTCGGGTGTTGCTGCCTCTGGCGCCTATTGGAGCGCTGTATCTGCCGATCGAGTATTTGCCGACTTTGGCTCCACCACGGGATCAATTGGGGTCATATCTGGTCCATACCAATTTTATGATGAGGTAACTGCCACAACGGGTACTCTTTTGCAGTCGGGGATTGTGACTCAAAATGGTATCGATGAGTTTTACATATCTGCCGGGCGCAGCAAAGACCTCGGCAACCCGTTTCGAAAAATGAGCGAGGAAGAACTGGCGCACGAACAGACAGGGGTCAATAATGAATATGACGCATTTGTTACCTACGTATCTAAGCGTCGCGGCATTTCAGCCTCAGTTGTGAAAAATGAAATTGGAGCACTCATGTTTGAAAATAAGCGGGCCCTCGCACTGGGACTGATCGATGAAGAGGCGGATCGAGATACGGTGTATGAGATGCTTGCTGCTCGGGCAAAGCTCAAATCATATCAGGTAGTTGAAGAGTCCGCACCCGGCTCATTTTTAAGCGACTTGCTTTTTACCAAACGACCAACAGAACCTGCAACATGTGCACAATTATTGTCCGGAAAGTCGCTCATGGCCGTATCTACGAGCCACATCAACGCCTGTCACTAGGTGCGTCACAACAATCACTTATTAACGTTCATCATCTAGCAATCACATGAATATCGCAATAATCGGAGCGGGCATAACAGGCCTGACAGCCGCATACCGACTCACACAAGCGGGGCATGCGGTCACCATCTATGAGGCGTCAGACACCCCAGGTGGGCTTGGCACCTATATTCCAGTGGGCGATAATCATATTGAGCGATTCTACCACCACTTCTTTCAGTCGGACAAACATGTGATCGGTCTCATTCATGAGCTTGAGCTCGGGAACGCTTTGCATTTTTACCATTCAAAAACATCGATCTATTTCCGTGGCAAACTTCACGCATTCAGTGGCCCCATTGATCTGCTGAAATTTTCACCTATTTCCTTTCTGCAACGCGTCCGCTGCGGCGCAGCACTTGCCTACCTAAAATATGCCCCTCTTAACAATGAGGTACTTGATCAAATTGAGGCCGCCACATGGCTGAAAAAGCACGGAGGGAAACAAGCATATCGCGTCATATGGCAACCACTTTTGACGGGAAAGTTTGAACAATGGGCAGACACCATTCCCTTGGCCTGGCTCAAAGATCGCCTCCGTGACCGAACCTTCAAGTTGGGATATCTTGATGGAAGCGCAAAAGTGCTCTTTGATTCCCTAATCCACGCAATTGCCAAACAAGGTGGCGTGCTGCGGCTTGAAACACCAGTTTCGGCCGTATCCGATGAGGGAGACCATGTGGTAGTCACCTCAAAAAACAAGACCACAAAATATGACGCGTGCATCATCACCACCGTTTCACCAATTGCCAAAAAACTCATCCAGAATAACCTTGACCACGACGTCTCAAAAATTCTTGAGAGTCAAGATCAGCTAGGCGCCGTATGCGTGCTCCTGGAGCTTGATCGACAAGTGCAGCCGCACTATTGGATCAACGTAAATGACCGCACACAACCTGTGTTGGTGGCAGTTGAACACACCAATCTTATTCCAGCTTCTGAATATGGCGGGCGTCACCTGATTTATTTAGCAAACTACCTTCATCGCACTCATCCCCGATACAACATGACGGAAAACGAAATTATCCGAGAATATGCAACATTTTTGAAAAAAGTAAATCCATCATTTTCATCTTCATGGATTAAAAAGGCGCACCTCAGCCGAGTCCCCAGAACTCAAACATTATTTTCAACAGGTAGTCTTCATAACAGACCACCCCATCAATTGACCAAACGCATTTACTTGGGTAACATTGACCAGATGTATCCGCACGATCGCAACCTCAACCTTGGCGTGGAGCTTGGAAGCGAGCTCGCACAAATGATCACCGAGGACACACTTACGTAAAACACCACCTCCTCCAGTTTCCCACAACTATCAACTATCAACTATCAACTATCAACTATCAACTATCAACTATCAACTA
>CAYUJW010000037.1:0-10601 GCA_964445135.1 uncultured Gammaproteobacteria bacterium | reverse complement strand
GCTTGAAGAAAAGGGATATATTAAGCTTCAATCATTGAGCCGATCCTGAAGCTTCGGTTGATGTAGGCGCAGGTGTTGGAGTCTCTGCATCTTCCTCATCCTCAACTGCCGCTTCCTTGCCTTCTGAACCGGTGGTGATGACGACATGATTGTCCTCAATGCTATCATCCATTTCGGAAGTTGGATTTAATCCAGCCTCTGTAAGTATTGCCTCGATTTCATCGATGATGTCTGAGCCAATGCCAGGTCCATATTGGATGGTTGTGTCGACGGTGTCGTCTGCATTGCCAACGGTAATTTGAGTATAGTCTGCCGCTTCTAGGGCGCTTTGGATTGTTCCAGCTTGCCCAGTTACTCCAGAGCCATTAAATATGTCAATTGTGACATCTTCTTTATTAACGCTTGCGGCAGGTGTTGGGGACTCGGCTGGGGCGCTTGTTGGAGCAGGTGTTGGTGTTGGTTGCGTCGCGCCTCCAAGATCTACAAATCCAAACTCATTATTCGCAATGACGAGGGTGCCAAGCAGAAGTGCTACACTTAGTGCAATTGGGAGAACAGTTTTGGCTTTTGATCCTTTTTTTGGTTGGTCAGCATAGCTGGGGAATATATGTGACTGGCCACTTGGTGATGGTTGTTGGGTTGTTTGGTGTGGTGTGTGTTCCATAGAATTGATGAGAATCGAAGTAAACTGATAGACAATGCTCATTATACGCTATAACGCATGTCTCAATCAACGCTTATTTTGAATAAGCTTGTTTTGTACGTATTGAAGTGCTACATGTGCGGTGGTTCGAATGGGCAGGTATTTTGCACTCCATCTCAGCCGATTGATATCTTGGTATTTGGTATGAATTGATGAACCTGACCCGCCTGTCGATTGGGATACTTTGTGCCACAGGCGAATTGAAGGAATGTAGTAAATGGGAATCTTCTTTTTTTGTGCCCTCATACAATAATCTGCATCTTCATAATAGAGAAAGTATGATTCATCCCACATTCCAACTTTGTCGACTACCTGCTTATCAAATATAAATAAGCAGCCGGTCACAAATTGTGTCGGCGCCTCAATATCATATTGTCCGTGATCAACCTCATCAACACCTCGGTGACGGGTAAGTGCATGGGCAGTGTCTACCACCCCGCCTGCATACCAAAGCACAATTCCTCGTTCTGCTTGGGTATATCGATCAGCGTGGTATTCATGATTTGGAGCGTAGTAGATCTTGCCGCCAATGAGGCTTTTGGGATGATTGGTGAGTGCGAGTCTCACCGATTTGACAAAAGTGGTGTCAACATAGGTGTCATCGTTGACGATGCAGTATGCGTCTGCCGCAAGTTGGTTTGCCTGACGAATCCCCACATTTACTGCGTGGGCATACCCTCTGTTGCTTGTGCATACGACGGAAGTTTGCGCATCTTCAAATTGGGTGAGCTGCTCAGGCGTAACATCAATTCCCACAATGATCATCTGTGCGTATTCATCAAGTTGGCCAATGAGGCTTTCTCTCAAATCCGCCAACATAGATGGATTCATGGTCGGCACGATAATTGCAAGTTTACTGTGCTGCATAGAGTTGCTTAAATTCACGAATAATATGCACTTTGAAAACCAAATACAACATGGCAATGTAGACTGTTGATCCAACCACTATGTTGAGTGCAATTCCGGCCGGGCCAATCACTGTGATGAACGAACGAACCGCAAGCACCGCGGCCGCCATAACGATGGCACTCACAATTGGTTTGTAGGTTGCGCGAATTGGATTGATGTCAAAACTACGCTTGGCTAGAAAGAGGATCGGGGACAGGCTGATTGAGGTGATAAGGTGCGCGATAGGAAATCCAAATTGTGGATCGATCCCAACCAGAAACGGCGTTGCAGTCCACGTACTAATTGTCAAAATTACCATAAATATAAATGTTGTTCGCGCTTTCCCCAAAGCATTGTATACATTCATAAACGGAGCGCTTACTGACAGGATGAGAGATGAGATGGCGAAGATAATAAAGAGAGGGACAGCTGGTTCCCACTTCAGGTATCGGGGAATGGTGTGAATCACGTCGTTCATGGTGAGGGAAGCTCCAATTAACACAGGCGCCAAAACAAGTGTTTGATTTTCTAAAATAAGCTCGGCTATGCGACGAAGCTTCTTTTGATCATCTTGGAAGCGCGAAATAAGTGGAAAGCTCACGCGGCTGATATTATCCATTACGATGCGAAGTGGTGCATCTGCCCATTTCTTCGCCCATCCGACCAGACCAAGCGCCTCAAACCCAATGGCTTTGGCAAGATATAGCATGAGTAAATCATCTTTCAAAAGCGCCATCATTGATGCGCCTTGGAATGGAAGTCCAAAGTGAATGAGTTCATGAAAGCTTTTTTTGTTAAATCCAATTTGAGGTCGCCAGAACGCAACTGAATATAACAATATCAATCCAGTTATTGCTCGAAGAACGACGGCAATCGTAAAGCTCATGAGGCCATAGTTCATAAGTGCAAGCGCAACAACCATCAGATAAAACACGGTATTTTCAACAACTTGTACAAAGACGAGCTTTTGAAACTGGAGGTGTCGCTCCAGCAGCACAGAAGGAATGGTTTTTAACGATGAGATAAAAAATGCAATAAGAAGTGCCCAGTATAGATACATTCCCTCAATGGGAAGCTGATAAAACGGAATAACAACGCCTGTCGCAAAAAATCCGATGATCATGAGTGTGATGACCAGTATTTGCTGTGTGGTAAAGGTGGTTTTAATGTCATCATCGCTTAAGTCTTTGCGCTGAATCAGTGAGGCAGCAAGGCCGATGTCGGAAAAATAGTTCAAAAATGTGATCATGGAAAGCACGGTAAGATACATTCCATAGACGGCTTGTGAGAGAAGGATGGTGATTGCCAAATTTGCAACAAGCCCAAGCAGCGCCGAGTATCCGCTTTGAAAAAACAAGGAAAATGCACTTTTAATACTCTTTTGCTTGTAAGAGTTATTTGAAGGAAGCGGATCAATTGATGAAGACATGTTGATTTAGAGTATAATGAAAAAACTATGAATCGGCTGCGCTTTTTAAGATCGCTATTTGTTATTGTCATTATAACACTTTGGGCATGGGCAAGCCTTGTGAATAATGCGTATTTTTCGCATCATGACAGTCAGCATATCGCTCGACTTTATACCTTTGTGACAGGCATTTCTCAGGGTCAGTGGTATCCTCGATGGGTGGATTTGTTTGGATTTAATTTCGGATATCCGCTCTTTAACTTTTACCCACCACTTGTATACTATGTGGGCGCGCTCTTTCATCTTCTTGGGTCATCATATGTGTGGTCGATCAAGCTTGTTGGAATAAGCGGATTTATTATTGCCGCCTATGGGGCTTATAGATATGTCAAAACGACGACCAACAATCAGTGGGCAGCGTACGCTGCGGCCATCCTCTATACCTATGCTCCGTACCATGGGGTCAATCTGTATGTTCGAGGAGCGTTGGCCGAATTTGTCAGTATGGCGGTTTTGCCGTGGGTATTTGTGTCGCTTGAAGCGCTTCGAAGGGGAAACAAGTGGGGAGCAGGTGGGTTTGCCACAAGCCTGGCGCTCCTCATGTTGGCACACCCATTAATTGCATTTCCTGCCACCTTTTTTATCGGCCCGTACATTGTAGCCGCCTTTTTTACGGTCAAAAATCGACGCGCATATACCGCACAAACCATTCTCGGGGGAGTTTTTGGGCTTGCGATGAGTGCATATTTTTGGGTACCGTCGATGCTCGAGCGCACCTACACCCTCGTTGATACAATGCTCACGCGCGAGCTTGCTAGTTATCAGATTCACTTTGTTGAACCCATTCAGCTGTGGTCTTCTGCATGGGGATATGGAGGAAGTGGCGCGGGGTTGGCTGACAACTTGAGTTTTCAACTAGGTAAGCTACACATACTGATGGCGGGACTCTCAGTATTGCTCGGCATCATATATTTCCTGCTCAAAAAACGCACCGGTGAGCGCAATATATCGCTCTTTGCAGTTTGTATAACCACTCTCTTTCTTTTGCTTTCAATTGGAATGACGCTTCAATTGTCCCGTCCATTATGGGATGCGGTATCATTTCTTTGGTATTTGCAGTTTCCTTGGCGCTTTCTTACATTCGCATCGTTCTTCATCTCCATTCTTGGCGCATATGGTGTGGCGTATGTGATGGAGCTGGCACGGAGTCGAGCAAGTGATGCGTTGATTAACCGAGTGGCGATGATGGTTATAGTCGCCCTGTTCTTTGTGCTGGGAACGTATTCTTATAGTCGATTCCGTCCCGAAACATATTGGAGTGGGGACGATCGTCAGTGGACACGGTTTGAAGAAATTGCGTGGCGAGTGAGCCGGACGAGCCATGAGTTTGCTCCGTATGGTGTGGCACTTAAAACCTCAGAATACGGCACCACAATTATTGATATATCAGAAGATGAAATAAACCGAGTTCTGTATGAGACGCCAGGCACGAGGGCTGTTGAAGTGGAAAACACAAGAGATGATTATGCGCAAAAAACATTTACTGTGCGCTCGCCTGCTTCATTTCAATTTGTGCTGCGTCGCTTTTCATTTCCGGGATGGACGGCCTACGTTGATGGTCGGGCGAGCGAGATTTCAAGCTTTGGCCGATACAAGCTCATGCAAATATCAGTTCCCCCAGGTGAACACGAGGTGCGATTTGCATTTGAAAATACCCCCATTCGAACGATATCAAGTGTCGTAAGTCTATTGGCTATCGTCACACTTCTTGGTTGGATTGCATACCAAATCCCGCGAAAAAAAGCATGAGGGGGAGAGTTGTTCAAGGAGCTCACCTTGTTAGCTCGTATAGAAAGTAAGGATCTTTGAGGCCGGGCTTCGTGTAAGTTTTTAAGTATTTGACTGGCCAGTCTGAGGAAATCTCACTGCGAGATTGTTTATGTGAAAATACGATAAGCACAGTATGTGTATCGAGGTCTTTCTGATTCTCCAACAGCTGTTCAAGTCCAAGTGGCCAATATCCAGCAACCACAATTTGCGTGTCGTTTCGGTTGATTGATGATTCCAGCATGTCGCCAATTACGCCAAAATTCCCTTCTGCCAAAAACTTAACTGGTCGGCCAGTTGTTGAGACTTCATCACGTGCGTACTGAACGATTTCTTTGACCCCCCACCCTGCGTTAAAGCTTTCAATATATTGTCCACGATCAACTGGTGGGAGCGGGATTGCCGCTGGGGCAAACATGATGGTGTATGCGAAGTACCCGACTGACGCCACGTATCCCAAGGCAACCAAACGGCAGATGTTTTGACGCTTGACTGATATAAAAAAGTAGGTAGCAGCAATGGTGAGAAAGCTTGCTAGATACAAGACATATCGGGGAAAGAGGACTTTTGCAAAAGCGGTAATTGCTACATATGGAAGGATAATCCAGAGGCCCAAATATAGCGCGAGGCGGGGATTGTGACGGGCCAACATTGCAAATCCTGCAATCGCAATTGCGACCAACACATATCCAACTTCCGCGCTCACATACCACGGAATCAGGTGAATATTTCCTAAAAAGAGTGCGAATGGGTTTTGAACAAACTCACTAAATGTAAGTACAAATGTTTTGTTTTTCTCAGCAACATTTTGCAAAAATGGTGATAAACGCTGCACGTTATAAATGACAAAAGCGAGAACGATCGAGAGTCCAAGAAGTACCGTATAGGTGGCGGACGAGCTCAGCCAGCGGTGTAGTTTTTGACGATTAAATGTGACAATTGGCGCAAGCAGAGAGAGGCCAAGAAACATTTGGCTTGATGATTTGGCAAGAAGTGCTACGCCACCGATCATTCCCAACAAGAGCGCTGCATCAAGTCGCAGTGTTTTCACAAGCACCAGTGAGCCAAATAATACCCATATGGCGCCGGCATTGACTGCCGAATCCGCAAGTGCTAACCGGTCGTAAAATAGAAACATTGGGGTCGCGATGTATAGCAGTGCTGCAATATATGCCGCATATTTTCGACCAAACATGTACGCCGCAAGCGCCATCATGCCAATCATCGCAACAAATCCACTCAGCACTGAAAAAAGTCGCCCAGCAAGCAAGAGATTGTCTGGAATCAGCTTGATAAATGGCATCATGCCCCATGTATGAAGTGGCTGTTTGCCATCGGTGAGGCTGATAAATCGCCAGTTTGGGTCAAGCTGCGCCACTTTTGCCCATCGAATATATATCCCTTCATCGGTAAAAATCGGGAATTGGTCAAGGTTGATGAGTCGAGTGATAAGGTAGAGCGCAATGAGCACAAGCGCAATTATTGCGTCACCAAAGGATAGGTGTTTTTTGAGAAATGAGAGCGTTTTGGCAAGGTCAACCATGTATTTTTAAACCAATGATTATTGGCAATATGTGAATATTATTGTACTATACTTAAAAAATCATGCGTAATCCACTTGTAAAAAAACCCTATTATTCTCTCATTCTTCCGGCATATAACGAAGAACAGTCAATCCAAGAAACATACCTGCGTTTGAAAGATACGATGGATCAGTTCGCACGTCCATACGAAATCATTTTTGTAAACGACGGTTCGCACGACATGACCCATCAGTTATTAAATAGTCTGCATGAGCTTGACTCGCATGTCAAAGTCATTCATTTTTCACGCAATTTTGGACATCAGACGGCAGTTACGGCGGGCATGGCCAAGTGCACTGGTGACTATGTGGCAGTTTTGGACGCTGATTTGCAAGATCCTCCTGAAGTGCTTGGTGCATTTTTTGAAAAGGCAGAAAGCGGATATGACGTTGTCTATGCAGTTCGCACAAAGCGTAAAGAGCATTTACCAAAACGTCTCGGGTATGCGCTTTTTTATCGATTTCTCGCCTCAATTTCACAAACCCAGATACCCCTTGATAGTGGCGACTTTTGTGTCATGAGTCGTCGGGTTGTTGTGGCACTCAACGCGCTCCCTGAGCGCAATCGATTTGTGCGGGGCCTTCGAAGTTGGGTAGGCTATCGACAGATCGGACTTGAGTATGAGCGAGCAGGTCGTTATGCGGGGGAAAGTAAATATCCCTTTGCCAAGCTTCTCAAGCTTGCATTTGATGGAATATTTTCCTTCTCCTATGTCCCACTACAACTGATCTCAGTTTTGGGATCGGTCGGAATGATGGCGGCAGTGATTGGATCTGTGTGGGCATTTTATCAGCGTTTTTTCACGCCCAATTACAATGCGGTTCCCGGCTTTGCAACGACCGTTATTTTGGTGATGTTTATTGGAGGGTTACAGCTGTTTTCATTAGGAATAGTTGGTGAATATATGAGACGAATGTATGATGAAATTAAAGCTCGCCCCCAGTATATTATTGAGTCTGAGGTTGGGTTTTAATGTATCCTCACTTTTTATGAAAATACCGCTGAGTAAATTAAAGTCTACGCTAGTTGAGATAGTGTCGTCAAAATATTATTCACGTGAAGAGGCGCTAAGGATGGTGGATGTATTATTGTATGGCGAAATGACAGGCAAAAGCACAATGGGGTTAATTAAGCTGATGGGAAGTGAGCCTTTACATGAAGTAAAGCCAATGTACGCTCCCAAAATTCAGAAAGAAACAAAACTTTCAGCAATTATAGATGGCGGTGGAGTGGCCGGGCCGCTGGGAGCACAAATTGCGGTCGATCGGCTGCTGCACATAATGCAGAGCTCCGGAGGTTTTGGAATTGTGGGACTAAATAACACGTTCTCAAGTGTCTGCGCACTTTCATATTTTGCAAAGCGCATTGTTGCGGCAGGATACATTGCAATTGTGTGCGCATCATCACCTAAGGCGATCATTTATCCAGGGACAAAAGATCCGGTTTTTGGCACGAACCCCGTCGCATTTGGGTTTCCAACAGAGACGTATCCAATACTTTTTGATGCCGCATCATCCGCCATCACTTGGTACGGTTTGGTGAAGGCCAAAGAGCGAGGTGAAGAACTTCCCCTTGGGCTTGCAATGGATTCTGATGGCGCTATGACAACTGATGCGCAGCAAGCAATGAATGGTGGAATCTTGCCGGCCGGTGGATATAAGGGGGCTGGATTTGGTTTGGTTGTTGAGCTGTTGGCCGGGCCACTTATTGGCGCTTCTTACTCGCATTTAGAGGGAGATTTTGGCACTACCTTCATCGCCATTGACCCCGATTTACTGGGCGGCCGATCAGAGTTTAAGATGCATGCATCGTCGCTGGTCACGATTATTAAAGGCCTTCGTCCGCAGTCTGGCCAAAAGATTCACGTTCCGGGATTTGATCGAGAAGAGCACATTGCAATGCTTGGAGAAGATCCAATCATCGACATAGACGACCTTGTCTATACAAAGGTTACATCACTTCGCAAACCTTAGCGCCGCTTGATGCGGGCTACTTTTTCGCACCTGACATTTTTGGCCGAACCGCAATAAGATATACAAGCAGTAGGGTGACTGCAAAAATATAGATTGGAAACGAGGCAGTTTCAAAGTTCCACTCACGTATGGTCAGTAAAGCAATGAGACTATTTCCCATTCCAAAGAGGAACACTTTGTAGTTTTCGGTTTCAGGGAACTTGTAGGATTTTACGAGAGTTGGAATGCTTGCCAAAATATCAGCGGTGAGCGCAAAAAAGATTGCGACATTTGCTTCTCGACTTATCATCCACAAAATCAGTCCAAAGAACGAACTGACGCCACATATCACATCAAGTCGCTCCAGTTTCCACTCGGATTTTTTATTGACAAATGAGGCCATGAATATGAGAAGTGGATTAAATCCAACACTAAATGTCATGACAGAAGTCCACCCTACCCCTTTGTCAAGTTGGGCGGCAAATGCGATAAGGGGTGCGAGCGCCCACATAAACCACGAGACACGATTGGGCTTAACCTTCCCACTAATGGTGTCCTTAATATAGCTTACGGCGCCGATTAACCCAAATAGCGCACCAAGTATTGCAAAGCGGTCATCAATCATATCGAAATTATTTCACAAACAATGTGTATTCTGAGTTGGTGTAAATTATAGTATTTCCTTCGCTGTATTTCTTATCTCCATTTTCAACTAAAAATAGTCCGCGACGCGACTTCAGGAGAATCTCAAATTCATTAGTTGTGTAAATGTAGTCAGTCTTCTTCCCGCCATAATAGACCATACATGGATTGCCGCCGTATACCCATGTCATGTCAATTGTTTCCTCAACAGGAGTGTAAAGTTTGCCTTGGCGTTCGCCAAATGCGACAAGATATGTGAGTGATTTATAATTGGTTTTTTGTACGGCACGTGCCACCATATTTCGATATCCAATATCTGCGACTGGTTCAAATAATTTTGTGTGCTTGGCAATAATGAGACTTGCATCAATCATCAGTGCAAGCGTAATAAATCCGGTCAACAACATATGAACCTTGTGTGAATGGTCCGACTTTATCTTTGAGTGCACAAGGCGAATAATGAGCACAAGACCGTAGGCGAGAAATATTGCAATAAACGGATAGACGGGAAATGTGTACCACGCAAGTTTGGTTTTAACGCGGGTCAGCGAGATGAGTGGGATGACAATAAGGAGTGCGACAGTTGTGATTGCTTGATGCTTGGTGAGAATTTGGTAGAGCTTGAACAATGGATGCGAACGGTTTTTTGACTTTTTAAGCTGCGCGGCCCACGTTGCAATAAGTGCGGTCGGCGCAACTGCGGCGCTTATGATCCAGGGTGCAAATTCACGCAAGATCAGCACGCCATAAAACCACCAACGTTCGCGATGATTCTCAATTGGATACTGCGCGCGCTTGATGATGTTGTCTAAAATATATACTTTGATGAATCGCTCGCCATAGGTGAGAAACGTTATGATATGCCACGGCACACTGATTAAGAGGGTGCCAAGCCCCATTTGAACAGCAGACATGATGCGTGCGCGCGTTGGGAAAAACAGGGTGACTGCGCCTAGTGCCGCCATAAATGAGATTGATGACAACCCCTTCGTCATAGTCGCCAACCCAATAGCAAGCCCAGCAAGCCATGCAAAAAGCGTTCTCCGAGCCCCTTTTGTGTAAAAAAGCGATTCTATATAAGCAAATACTCCAAGCAAAAGAAATGCGGTGAAGACAACATCGGTACTCAGGTGCGTTGAATATACGACGTACACATCTGTTGCCATCAAAAGAAGGACCGCAAAAATTCCAGTCAGACGTGAAAAATAACGTACGCAAAAGGAGTAGGCGGTCGTCAATATTGCCAATGATGCAATGACATTGACCAAGCGCAGTCTCAGCTCGGTATTGTCTGGCGAATATACTAAGCGCAATAACCACGTGTAAAGTGGGGGCTTTTGAAGGTCGATGTATTGATTCCAGATGTTCGTCAAATAGTGGGAGCTACGGCCCATCTCGCGACAATACTGTGCATACAAACACTCATCCCAATCCCAAAATAACTCGCGGCTTATGCCAAGCGCCATCACTGTTGCAATCGTTGTCAAAAGGAGGAGAAATGGAAAGTGGCGCTTAAGCAGGTTGATCATAGAGTAGATAGGTGATGAGGAATATCGCGCGTGTTATTTATATCTTCCTAATAATTCGTAGCGTTTAAT
>CAYUJW010000036.1:0-10719 GCA_964445135.1 uncultured Gammaproteobacteria bacterium | reverse complement strand
CAACTATCAACTATCAACTATCAACTATCAACTATCAACTATCAACTATCAACTAAATTAGTATAATATTCTCATATGAAAATACTTGAAGTCACCGAGCTGGCACTACCTGATATCTACGTTATTCGATATGCCAGATATGGAGATGTTCGAGGGTATTTTACCGAAAGCTATCAGATGCTTGAATTTGCAACACATGAGCAGCTAAAACCATTATTTTCAGAAAAAACATTTGTGCAACAAAACGAAAGCTATTCACAAAGTGGGGTAGTGCGAGGTCTTCATATGCAGTGGTCACCACCACAAGGAAAGCTGATACGTACCACGTGGGGACGTATGGTTGATGTAGTTGTTGATATTCGAACTGATTCCAAAACATTTGGCCAAGGCATCATGTACGAAATGCCCGCAGATCCAACTGCTTCATATGGTGAACTGATTTGGGTACCATTTGGCTTTGCACATGGAAATTTTTATAACCAAGAGTCGAAGATTGAATACCTTGTTGATAGTCCATGGGGCGGGGTAGACGGGGAGGGGAGCATCAGTCCGCTTGCCACAGATATTGATTGGGGACTCTGTGACGACAAATTAAAACGTGAGTTTGACCACCTCACCCGCGCAAGTACACTGCTTATCACGGATAAAGATCGTGATGGCCTCTCAATTGCCGCTTGGAAAGACTCCGAGATGGCAAAAAATCACTTTAGCTAAGCCTCGCTCGGCACTCCTCGTAAGTGGCATAATTGCGGTATTGAATTTTGGCATAAACTATCCTATAATGTTCTCTTCCCAATTTTAAATGGGGCAGGATAATATGGCACACAGAGAACGTCCATCAGAGCAAACTCAATTTACCCGCCGCCGATTCCTCAGTGGAGTGGCTGCACTTATCTTGGCGCCTCCCGCTTTAACAGACGCACTCGGCACACCGGCACAACTTGCAGACGAATCCAAGCAGCCTCCCGCCAGGGCGTCACATGAGTTGGCCGCCGCCGCAGCCGCTGAGGATACGCATGCTCCTGAAGCAGAGCACGAATCACATGAGTCGCTGAGCAAACTTGGATATGGTTCAGTGGCCTTGATGCTTGCAAGCTTTGGTCAAATCATTAAAGAAGGTAATTTCACCCCATACACAAGCGCTCGCTCAATTGGACTCATGTATGCCACAAGCGCCGCACTTGAACGATTTGGAAATGAGACCGATCGGCATTTTGCACATGAGATGAAGCTTGAATTTACGGGTGTCAACGGCATTAATCTTGGACTCATGGGTGCGCTGCCAGTCGTTACAAACGTCACCAAATATGTGCGATTTATGGCAGGCAATATGGTGATGGGCACTCAGGAGCACGAAGCCGCAGAAAACACAAAGCAAGAAGATGATGAAACAGAGTCACGATTTCATGCGATACACGATATTCTGCACCCAACTGATATAACTCCCCAAGATCAACACTCCCTCAATCAGCATTTTCCAACCACAGCTGAGGCCGCAGATCATGCTCCTGAGGGCACAAAGCCTGAGCAAACGCCGGACGTTTCAGTCGAGTCAATTACTATCTCGCGCATCAATGAGCGCCTGAGTGAAATCGTAAGTCAGGAAATTGATGCCGCGTCAATTGAGCTTGAGCTAGGTGAATTTTCTGAGTTTATGGAGGAACTTTTTGAACAAAAGCTTCAACAAATAATTGGTCGGGGAATGGCCTTGGTTGATGTGGTAGCGCCATTGGGAACCACCTATTTATCGACACAAGTCGGCAATCAATTGTCATCTGAAGTGTTTGAATACAAGGTGCGGTTGGAATATATGAGACAGCTTCGCCAACATCAAATGGCTCTGCTTCAGCTGGATCAGGAACCTGCTTTTGACCCCATGCCCGATGACGAAGTTGCACCACCAACACATCTTGATGAAGCGCTTTTTGTTCTTGAACAAAACGCACTTTGTACAAGTGATGCGGCAGTCAACTCGATTCATGGATATATGGGCGCGCGCATTGCACGTGCCGCAAATGGAAGTGGAAGTTGGATAATTGGCGACCCTCCTTTGCCCTTTGCATACATTGAAGCCAGCAAGCGCGGCATATTGCCCAAATATTTGGCGGTAAATAGCGCAATAGGAGCCGGCGGATCAGTGCTAAATGGCGCACTCACCAGCGCTATGCTTTCTTCACGCATTATTGGAGAGCGCACAAGCTCAGAAAATATCAAAGCGGCGCGCGCATATTTTGAAGGAAGCTCAATTCTCAACGGACGAATTCTTGAAGCCTTAAAACATCCGGTAAAAACTAAGCGCATCATCACAACGGGAACCCATATTGATATTGATAAGTATGTCAAGGATGCATTTGCCGAGGCGCCTGATGAATCGTTAACTATTCAAGACTATACCGATCAAATGCGTGATTATCTTGAATCAATTCAAAATGGGGCAGATCCAAACATCGTCATTCCGGTTGCCAAAATTGCCAGACAATCAGTGCTCGGACTAGCTCGCACGGGCCTCGGCGCGGCCAAAGCAAACCTTGAGATGATTGGAACAGAACATGGAAGAGCGCAATTTGTCGACCGATATCTCAAGCTAAAATTAGATGAAGCATCCAATGGCCATCATCACCAACAGCCTGACGATCTTATTTTGCAAGGTGAGGCGGTGGAATATGACGAAATTATGTCTCGTTTGCAAAGCTGGACGCCAAAAGAACAAATGCGATACCTTCGATCATTGACATATCGATACCTGACGCCTGGTGATTTTCACAAAGATTCGGCGCTTGGCGTCATGTTTGCCGAAGACGTGTTGACCGATCATCCGCAACTTCATGAGCTGAATGATGTCATGTATTCATTGACCAATCATTTTGTAAATACCTTGCGAGGCAAAAAAAATACCGAGGACGCACCGATTACGGCCGCCGACTTAGCGCCAGAGATTAAAGAATTATTTGAAAAGTTTGGCTCCAGCGAACCGATTCGGCACCTTGTGGAGGCCACGCAACCGCCGCTGGCAGAAGATAAACTCGCCGACTTGTCCCGCGCTCAAGCAGGATATGATTTACCATACGGCGAACTCAATACGTTGTCTGAATCGGCCAGCGAAGTGCTGTATGCCTTAACCACTCAAATGCCACACGTTGGCGCACTCATTGAAGCATCCAAATTATCCCTTGATGCCCTCGATCAAGTCATGGAGCGAATGGGCTTTACTGCCGCTTCAAAAGCTCAAATGAAGCTGGCCCTTAATAGCTTGCTCATTATGGGAGTCAGTTCGGTGGCAGATAACGTTGCCGCATCACTGTTTGGACTCAAAACCGGCGAGCTTATTATTGACGAGTTGGCAGCTGCGGATGAGTCGGTTACACCTGAGCAAGTTGAATCATTAAAGTTTGGCGTGTTTGTATCATCATTCTCAACAGCTATTCATGCAGGACAAAACTTCAAACCAGGAAATGGTCCAAACTTTGCCGTCGAGCGCACGGTGCCTGATGAGGCAAAGCTCGTCGTCATCAATAAGGAAGCCAGTCGCGCCACGGGCGTTGACCAATCGGCCACCATGTTACCGCTTGTTGAAGCGACCAACACACCTTCTGAGTCACAAATGCGAGCGCAAGAACTGAAAGAACGGTTGCGCTCACGCGGAAAGGATGGCTTTATTGAACCGGTACGCATACAAAAAGTGCCGGGCTGGAGCGCTTTGCAATATCAAAAAGCGTTGGGAGAATATGGACTTCACATTTCCCAAGAACGAATTGAGCGCTTCATCATAAATCATCCCGAAGATACGATGATTCTTACCATGAGACCTGAATACCTCAGTGATGGGAGTATCAATACATCACCCAAGGGAATGGATTTGAAAGAAAGTGCCACGGTGACACGTCATTATCCACTGCAGGGATTGGCCATACCAACGCTTCTCAACGGAGCTCTTATTTCACAGATATAAAACGGGGGATTATTTCTTCTCAAGGCGTGCGAGGTCGGCATCTACCATCATCCTCACCAGCTCATCAAAGGCAACTTTTGGTGCCCATCCAAGCTTTTGCTTGATTTTTGTGGGGCGACTTTTCAGATGAACCACTTCAGCTGGTCGCTTAAAACGGGGATCGATCTTTACATATTTCTTCCAATCGGTGATTCCAACATGTGAAAATGCAAGCTCTACCAATTCCTGTACGGAATGTGTTTCACCAGTTCCCACCACATAATCATCGGGTTCGTCTTCCTGAAGCATCAAATACATAGCTTCAACATAGTCACCGGCAAATCCCCAGTCGCGCTTTGCGTCCAAATTACCAAGCGATATATCGTTGGCCATGCCCAACTTGATACGAGCAACTCCATCTGCTACTTTGCGCGTGACAAATTGAATACCGCGAAGAGGGGACTCATGATTAAAGAGCACGCCATTTGCAGTAAACATTTTAAACGATTCTCGATAGTTGACGGTGATCCAATAGGCATATACTTTTGAGACGCCATAGGGTGAGCGCGGATGAAATGGGGTGTTTTCGTCTTGAAAATCTCCATCAGTCACATTGCTTCCAAACATCTCGCTTGTTGATGCTTGATAAAATCGGGAGGCAGGGGAGAAGAATTTGATGGCGTTGAGCATGTGAAGCACGCCAAGCGAATTTACTTCGGTGGTCAGCTTTGCCTGTTCCCAGCTGGAGCCAACAAATGATTGGGCTGCAAGATTATATACTTCGTGTGGACGAATACCTTTGATAATCGACATGAGTGAAGACTCATCAGTGAGATCGCCTTCGATAAAATCTACGTCTTTCGTAATGCCCAAATAGTTGGTGTTTTCAAAATTTGGATTGCTGTAGCGGGACATCATGCCATACACTTTATAACCTTTTTCAAGAAGTAATTGAGCTAAATATGGACCATCTTGACCAAGTATTCCGGTGACAAGTGCAGTTTTTGACATGGGTAGTTTGATTTTGGGAAAATAATAGTAATTTGCTCGTTATTGCAAACGATAGCACTATCATACCAGAAACCAAGAAGCGATGCCAAGCGATCAAGAAGACAGAAGTTTAGCGAGCGTTCCCAATGATGCGCGCAAAATGCGTGATACTTGCATCTGACATAGCCCAACCTCGCCCGCCACATCAACCTGCGGCATATTTTCAAAATAGTAGAGCTCTACAATTCGCCGATTACGCTCAGATAAATGTCCGAGTGCATCAAGTAACTCTTGACGGTCGCAAAAGCGCTCATCAAATGGCATTTGCTCATCTGCCAACATATCAGCACGCGTCCCGCCTTGTGGGTGCTCTGTATCAAGACTTATCGGACGACGCGCAGAGCGCACATTTTCAAGGTCTGGATCATCTGGATTATTACTGAGTGAAGATTGATTGTCTCGACTTATGCGCACAACCCACCCATAGTCGCGCAGATATCTCTTCAGACCACCCTCGACTGAGTTGGATAAATAGCCTTCAAATCCTGATGGGGGAGCAAGCTCGGGATTAAAATTACGAACGGACCGCATGAGCAATTCACATGCTGCTTGAGCAAGGTCTTCACTCATATGTTGCAGGCCATGCCGATTCGCAAACTTCCGTGCCAATATAATGGTAAGCCCAACGTGTGTTGTTGCAAGCTCTTCTTGGTAAGGGGAGAGGGCGGGGGGCGCAGGTTCTTTTTGCCAAGGAATGACATCTTGATCAGGAGCCAAATCGGCAGGTGCATAATCTGGCAATCCTACCGGTTCGGGCGTTGAGACCTCATTCAGCCTGTCGCCTTCAAAATCATAGGCGTTCACCGCTTCATCTGGCGGCGTGTGTTCAACACGCAGTCCACTTGGGACTTTAAATGAGCGCTCGGTATGCAATCGTTTTTCCATCCCATAGTATATCAGAATCGCGCTACCGTTCAAGCTCAGCTGTGGTAGCTACAATCGTTTGAGGTGAGATATACTTGTGCTATATATGAATGGCATTATTTTTGTCTTACTTCTCAAATTTGTGATTCCCGTACTCATGTTGTGGTGGCCAATTGCCGCCGTTTGGGCAAATTATGTGCTTGATACGGTCGATGGAGACATCTTAGGTTCACTTGGACTGAGCAATGCGCCATATCAACTCATAGACAAGACGGCAGACTATTGGTCGTATATCTTTATGGTCCTCGTGGCACGCCACTGGCATATTCGCCGCACAGTGTATGTGCTTTTTGCGTATCGCACCATCGGACAAGTGCTTTTTTTCGCAACTGGAAATGAGCTCGTGTTTTTTTACTTTCAGAATTTTCTCGAGCCGCTGATGCTCATATATGTTTTGCTTATTTGGAGGGCGGGGAGTGAGAACCGCGCATATTCCCTGTATCGCCGTCATATATTGCTGATATGGGCCATCATTATTCTTTATAAACTCTGGAACGAGTGGTACCTACACTACGCAAATATCGACCTTTCAACCCTCCTATTTGGCGTAAGCGGCAACTGATCCAATCTCCCCGGCTGGGCCGCGCGTTGTGTATACTTGTTTTCATGGTTGCCAAATTCAAAACATTTTTGAAAAAACCAACGAGTGTAAATGTGATGGTAAATACGGCAGGCAGCATCTTGAATGTCGTGTTTTCAGCAGCCATGCATTTTTTCTTGTTTCGCATCATGACGCCAGCTGATTATGGGGTCCTCACGATCTGGCTGTCAGTCATATATGTGGGAGCAAACATGCTGGACTTTGGGACCACGGCCACCATATATGCCTACCTGCCGCCGCTACATGCACAAAAAACCAAACTATCATCAAATCAGTATTATCGATTCCTCAAAACGCTCCTTGGATATCAATCCCTTTTGGCCGCGGCGGCCGCACTTATCCTTCTTCTTGCCTTGCCCGCCATTGACCAGGCGTTTCTGAAAACTGACGTTTCGCAAAGCACCTATATTCTGGCCATTTTTGCAATTGCCGCATTTATTTTGCAAAACTTTACCTTTAATCTTCTGTACGCAACCCAAAGTTTTATCCTTTCAAATACGCTTATCGCCTTGGCCAACATGGTAAAACTCATCTGCCTCGTGATGTTTTTACAAATGGGCATACAAGACTTAAATAGTATTTTGGCCACACTCACCATACTTGGGGTAGCCGTATTTTTCATACCCCTTTCGCTGATTAAGCGCCAAACAATCACGACCACCCTCGGCGCCCGCTTTGATCGAAGCGCTCTACAGTTTAAGTACACCTTTACTTACCTGGTCTCGACACAAATATACAATCTTGCCCAACGCATGGACTTATTTGTGCTCTCATACTTTGGGTTGCGCGATGCCACGGGCTACTATGCAGCGGCGCAAAAAATCATCCTCTCTATTGCGACAGCGGTAGTTAGCATCACGCAAGTATTGTCGCCCATGTATAGCAACGTGAAATCACAAAAAGACGTAAGACACTTGCTTCGACAAACATTTATGTATCTGAGCGTTCCGTGCATGCTGTTTCTTGCGCTCATCGTGACGCCGCAATGGATATTTGATATATATCTGAGCAAGTTTGCACAAGCTGCCCCTCTCGCACGTGCGCTTGCCGTGCCCTACATCATATATACCCTTGGAAATGCTGCACTTTTGTATGTGCTCTATAGCGCAAAGCGACCAATGATCGCCCTGTGGTCAAATGTCGCATATTTCATCATGATGTTTGGAGGATCATATTTTGCCCTATCGTGGGGAACAGTGTTTATGCTGCCATGGGCTGTGGGGGTTGCACTTATAGTGGCCGTCACTATCTTGGGCATATATGCGCGATCCCACTATCAAAAACTTCCGGCTTGATCGGGCCACCAAACCAGATATACTGTAATCTCATGCAACGCTTGGCAATTGTCATCCCAACCTATACCAACACCGACGGGTTAAAACATGTGCTTGAATGCCTTATCAAAACAGGGATGAACTATCCGGTGGTTATCGTGAACAATCACAAAACACCTCTCTCTACTTCTTTTTTGCCAGATGATATATCTAACCCAAACCTTGAAATAACGGTTGTTGAAGAAGGGGGAAACCGCGGCTTTGCGCGCGCCTCAAACGATGGAGTCAAAAAGGCGCGCGAGGTCTATGGAAGTGAATATGTGGCATTTGTAAACGATGATATTAGCTTCAAAGAAGATTGGATTGCTGCCTGCCTCAAAGCCATGAAAAAGCACGGGTGGCACGCGTGCACTCCGGTACTCACGCGCCCAAACGGTACGGTGGAGAATGTCGGATATCAAGTATTGCCAATTGGGCGAGCAGTACTTATCACAGATCCACAAGATGCGCGCCCCAAAGACGGACTCACGGCGGCCGCACTTGTCATGGAGACTTTGGCGTTTACCCGCCTTGGCGGATTTGACGAGCGCCTCTTTGCGTATCTTGAGGATGTCGAACTTTTTTTAAAAGCTAAAAAACACGGCCTCTCCTGGGGGGTCGAGACTCAGGTTTCGGTCGTTCACGAAGGACAAGTGACCTCTGATCGATTTCCCATCAAAAAAGCGTGGCTTGATCTTCGCAATTGGTCATATCTCATCATCAAACATTGGGCAATGCGTGACTTAGCCACCTACTGGCCACACATCACCGTGGAGCGCATTCGCAACGTTTCAGGACTTCTGAAGGCTCTCATGCATGCTGCCACATAGACAAATTGTCATGCTATACTGTGCATCGGACTTATGGAACGCACACATGCCATCAGAGAAGACTGTCCCAACTGTGGGTCTGTCGCCGTTGACACAACACAAGTGACGCTCTATCACTCAGTGCATGAAGGGAAGTATGTGGCTGCACTTGAATTTGAGTGCCCCTCCCCAACACACCCACAACCGCAGACTGAGGATGGCGAGGTGAATGTCAGCCTCTCGCGCTTTGTTCGTCACTCAATCGATACGCTTGATATGAAATATCAAACGCCACAATTTAAATCAAATGTCCGAAGGGTGTATCTCCAAAACCTCTATTCTCATGAGCAAGCCGACCCAAAGCGTCATGACAACGTGGGGTCACTTACAGATAGGTATGTAAACGATATAACCGACATGTATCTGCACGAGGAGACAAATGATCACGCGCTCGCCTTGGCAGTTGAAGATATGAGAGAACAACAGGAAATTGCGCCTGTGCTGCGTCGCAGCCGCTTGTTTGATCGCATCCGAGATCGCTTTAAAAGAAGAGGTCCGTAAGCGACAATTATCGACTCCAACGCTCATACGTGAGGTGATTAAACACCCGCGCCTCACGCACTGTGCGTCCTGAATTGACGCGCAGAGCCTCGGCGTCCACGCCATGAATCTCAAATACATACGGAATCACTACTACGTCCCGGCTTCTGGCCGTTGAAACCTGTGCTATATCAACTACCGTTATGTCAGGGCGATAATATTTAATGGGGTCAGCCGAAGAGGGGATCATGTACACGGTCGAAGATGGGGGAAGAGTTGCCGTAAGCCCCTTCCAATCTTCCCGGTGATGGCGCGAATCACCGACATAGATGAGGCAAAACATCACTGAGCCAAGCAGTAAGATGCGTTGGAATAAGCGCTTGCGCACCACGATCCCACACATCACACAAAGCGGAACAACCACCGGAAGAAAGCGAAAATATTGCATCATCGGCTTAAAAAATGACAGGGTATATCCGAGCATAATAGGTACAAGAATCATACTCAACAATCCCAAAATTGCCGCGCGTGACATTTGTGTGCGCGTGCGAAGGGTAAACAGCGAATACATGGCAATCGCCGTCCACACAGCGCACATGGCGATCACCAAGATATAATCAGCGCTTGAGGCCAAATCATAGCGTCCTGATACTACTTTGACGGGAATCAGCAGAAGATTTTTAAGCTCCGCTTTCCCCAACACCAGCGACCAGTTGGAAATATCCGCAAGTCGAGTATTGGCGTATTCCATTTGCGCCGTCAATAATGGGTAGTGAATAGCTAGGCTTATGAGGCCGCCCGGAACTATACAGAACAATTCGCGCCAGCGCCTCCTCAGCATAAAAATGAGGTGCAGAGATGCGATAAAAAACGCCGATGCGTACCCCGTGGCAAATAAAGCAGCAATACTCAGGTTCATCCCAACAAGTTGGCCAACTGAAAAACGCACGCGGCCGCTCACAAAGATCGGATATGCTGCGTAGAGTAATACCGCCGTCAAAAAGACGATCATCATATACATGCGTGCCTCTTGGGAATAGTAAAGAATGAGTGGGTTAAAGAGGAATAATGCCGCAGCAGTAGAAGCTTGATGTTCTATATTTTGTGCGCTTTGCCCAATATTTTTGGGTGACGCCAGAAAAATTGCCTTGGTCAGTCGATACACCACATACCCGGCGCCCAAGCTGAGAACCACAGAAAGTAACCGCAGACCAACCTCGTGATATCCAAACAGTGTACCCCAATATTTGACTATCAGATAAAACAGTGGGGGATGGAAGTCGGTCGGGGAATACGAAGAGATAATTTGTAAAGCGCTCATGTGGCGTGCCACTTGTGCAGTCGTTGCCTCATCAAGCCACAAAGACTGGTCAAGCCCGATGAGGCGGATCAAAAGCGCCAAAAACCATAAAATACGCCAAAGATATTTGCTATAATATGTGTTGGTTCTCACAGATTGTTTGAACCAGTATATCAAAGCGGGATTAGTTCAGCGGTTAGAATGTCTCTTTTCCAAAGAGAAGGTCAGGGGTTCGAATCCCCTATCCCGCTCAC
>CAYUJW010000035.1:3358-11366 GCA_964445135.1 uncultured Gammaproteobacteria bacterium | reverse complement strand
AAGTCGTAACAAGGTATCCGTTCTGGAAGGAGCGGATGGATCACCTCCTTTCTTTTTTTCTTTTTCTCAAGTTAACAGCAGAAAAAGATATCCTAACCCGATTAATGATCTAACAATAATGCGTCCGATTTGTGAAAGTGCAATTTTTTTGCCCAATTTTCTCCATTTAACACCAAAGCACATGCTGCGCAACTCCCGCAAAAATCATTCCGTGGAAATTTTGAGGCCAAACAACCTGCGAGGTTGAATAGCTGTGAAAATTCCGCCAAATAAAAGTGGCAGTTACTTCAGACTTAGGCAAGGAGTGGCTGTGCCTACAACAGAAAAAGCGCAGAAAGTATTACCGCGATGCCAACCATCATTCCAAGGAGAGCAAACGTTTGATAAAGAATGTAGAGCGCATTTGTATCCAAGTGCTTAAATCCCATCTTCGGCGGACAGTAACTCCGGTCGGTAAATTGCTGCATCAACCAATATATCATCTCACCAAAAAATCGAATCGTGATAAAGCTCCCCAAAAGGAGCGCGCCAAACTTCACTGATATGAACAAAAACGATGCTATTATGGCGATTAAAATCGGCACAATATAAAACATATCACCCTGAATAAAGATGAGCGTTGTCGCCTTTACATACCACGGCGTTTCCTTAAAGAACCATTTGGTTGAGACGGAGGTAGGCAATTTCATGGGGCTATCGTTTTAAAACTACATGATCGCCGGGAATGGGATGGTGAAAGAGTGCCGCGGCAGAATGCGCTCCATCACGCAGATTTTGATTCCACACAGATAGTTCCATAAATGGATTATCTGCGTCACCTGTTGATGATGCCGCAAGAACCAGCGAGCCTGGCGCATGCGCATACCGATGAGGAAGGTAGGTGGCGTGTAACACATGTCCATTTACATTTACCTCAGTTTGCTGATGAAGCTCGACATGTCCTCGCACATCCTCGACGGTAATTGTTGTTTGAATATTCCCAAACACATCTACGTGACCTACTCGGTGATTGGGTAATTCAAGCATCGTACTTGAGTGAGCTTCATCAAACTCAAGCTCATCCTCCATGTAGTCCATTAGGTACGCACAGGTCCGCGCATACACATCGCGCGCACTAAACTGCGTTGCATTGCTTTGCATGCCGTAGGTAAACACCTCGGCAATCTGATCCTTGATGAGTGAGAACGTGTATCCAGCATTTGTCCCCACGACAAATATCCCATTTGATAAGCGATTAATATAAAGCGGCGCACCTTTTGGAGATTCTCTCACATCAGCCGATTCTGATCTCGCATCAGTTTGAACATATATCACCGTTTCTTCAGGGCGTCCCATGCGGCTTTCCGTCTCAATCAGTTGTCGAACAATGTATGAAGCATGAATAGTCGAAGGAGTAACAGGCACTCGGCGCATGAGAAGGGGAGCCGAAAGATCTTTCACATGTCCTTCAATTGCTGTTTGAAACTGCGTGAAGTATAAAGGGTCACTTGCCCAGTCGGCCACCACGATAAGCTTTTTCATATACTCAATGATACTTGAATTTTGAATAAACGATACACAATAGCGCGAAGCGGCAACTGAAATGTATGCTTTATTTTTTGCGACTGGTAATTCGTTTTCCGCTCACTCACTTATCGCAGTTCTGTTCCTGATTTGAGCCCAAACTCATCGCTTGCTCGTCGTCCATTGATAGTTACTTCAATCAAGCGAGTATTGCCAAATCCTGAGCTTCCGATAGTCATTCCGGCTTCGCCAGATGGGACATCTTTGAGTCGATTAAAGCAGGTAAATTCGCCAACCTTTGTTTTCATTTTTTCACCTGCAACAAATCCCACCTCATCAGGAAGCAGGGTCGTTTTGCAATTGCCAAAACTGTCAACAAACCATACAGCTTGAGGAACATCGGGCACATCGTTCATATCGAGTTTTTCAGATGGGATCTGCTCGCCTGCTTTGACCCATGCTGCCAAGAAGGGGAGATATTCATAGCTACGAAACTGGCTTTTGACCACGCGATCGCGATTTTCTGCTTCAAACTTTCCATTCTTAATCATCACATCCAAGACAGTTGGAATATCGGTGACTTGAAATTCTTTCATAATACCAAGCTTCTTAACCATCGAAAGTGTTTGTCCGGCAACGGTCGCCGCAACCAATGTCTTTCCGTACCAAAACCATCCAAACGGCGTTCCGTTCTCCCACTTTTTACCCGTCCCATGACGTGGTGCGGAGTTCACAAGAACAACACCCTCCTGACCGGCTGCTGCATCAAGCACATCGACCAAATGGCCGGCAGCTTCAAGCTCGCTGTAGTTGGAAAGGCCCATGAACGTAACGTTTGAGCCAGGAAATAACAAAGAAGCACGTGTTGATTGTCTGCCTGCCTCATTGGCATCGCAGCAGTCATTGATGATGGTTACAAACATGAGATATGTTTCGTCGGATGAACTGTTAAAAGTAGATTATACAAGAATCAATAGTAAGAATATATGCAATATTGAAATGTGCACCCGACAAACTCAATATCAAACGGGTCTTAGATAACTCCAATCACCTGGCCATACATCGAAACGAGAACTGCAATCGTGATAAGAACTGCTGCGGCGCGCAAAAACCACGAGGTGAACCCGGACAAGACATACGTCCCCATTATGCTTGGATCTTCACTAAAACGAATCAAGAAGAAAAAGATGACAGGAAGCATGGCACCGTTGAGAAAGTCTACATAGAGCGTGAGTGCAAACAGATTGACCTGTGGAGCAAGCGTTGCAACAAGTCCCAAGATAATTTGAACTGCAAAAAATATGTAGAACAGACGCCCTTTTTTATAATCAGCGTCCAGACTCCCTTCATAGCCAAAGAATTCGGCAAACACATATGCCGTGGCCAATGGCACCACCATAAGCCCCAAAAGTGAAGCGCCAAATAGGCCTGATGCAAATAAGATTGAGGCCATTTGGCCAGCCAAGGGCTCCAGCGAGCGCGCGGCATCTGCCGCACCCTCAACGCGAATGCCGCGCGCAAACAATGTTTGCGCAACTGCCACCGCAATCATAAACGACAGCGTATTCGTCAAAATTGCTCCTGCCCAGATCTCTAACCGTTCGTATTTCAAATCGTCAATCGAAAGTTTTTTATCATTAATAAAACTTGATACAAAAAATTGTCCCCATGCGGTAATAGTTGTCCCCAAAACGGCAATAATAGAAAACCAATAGGTCAAATTCATATTGATACGCCGCGGATACAAAGTCTCTGAGACCAAAGCTTTCCAATCCGGCTTCACGATAATTGCAACAATGACGTAGCATACATAAAACACAATAAGCAAAAGAAATATTCGCTGTATGCGAGCGTAGCTAAATTTGACGACAAATAGGACCAATATGGCACATGTCGCAATCAACAATAGTTGCCAGGGGGCTCCCAATTGAAGCAAGATATATGACGCTTTGAGTCCTGATATGTTTTGCAATACCACGCCTTGATTTATCACAAAATAAAGAAGAAAGATAAGCATCGTGACCCGTATCCCATATTGCTCTCGTATTAAGTCTCCCAATCCCTTTCGAGTAACCACCGCAATACGCGCACCAATCTCTTGTGAGAGTCCAAGAAGTAAGGTTGTTGGAATAATGAGAAACTGCGAGGCGACCCCAAACTGCGAAGCAGCAACAGTATATGTTGCCACGCCTCCTGCGTCATTGTCCGCAATTGCAGTAATTATGCCTGGCCCGAGAATTGCAACAAAGAGAAGTAGGCGCCTACGCCAACGATACAAAAATGGTTTGATATGCTTCATATAGTGATATTTTTGATTTACCAACTTACGTGGCTTCATGAATCTTGACCAACCATGATTTCGCTTACATCGTCAATTTTAACAAGCCCCAACATGTGCCGATCCATGTCAACGACCGGCAGCACATAATATTTATATTTGAGTAATTTTCTCCACACAACACTCACCGGTGTTGATAAAAACACCGTCTCAACTTGCGGGCGCATAAACTTATACACTGGTGTCTGGGGATGCTGAATCAGAAGCGCACGCAAACTAAATACCCCAACCATTTGCTGCTGATCATTGAGTACATATAAATAGATGAGCTCATCATAGTCGTGAGCGACTCGCTTTACGTGTGCCAACACCTCACGCGCACTCATTGAAGAATCAACCGTCAAATAATCAACACTGAGGATGTCGCCAACTGGTGAGGTGGACATTTGAAGTAAGTAGGTAATCTCCTCACGAACGTCGCGATCAATTGCCTCAATCATCCGTTGCTTCTTCTTTCGTGGCATCGCAAGCAAGATGTCGGCTACCTCTTCAGAATCCATATGACTCATAATGCGCCCCGCTTCAACGGGGTCTTCGTGTTTAAACAATTCGATTTGATAATTTAAATTAAGATTGTTTACGACATCTGCCGCACGCTCAATATCAAGCGTTTTCAGTACGACCCGAATATTCTCAACATTTGTTTGCTCAAGATAATCTGCCAAATCTTCAGGGCGTATTTTATGCAACTTGGTTTGCTCGGTTTTTACCTTCACCTGACCACGCATGAGTTCGATGGTCTGGATGTCGGCCCATGAAAGAAGTCGGGGAGTGTAGCGTATGGGAAGCCATGACAAAACGGTATTAAACACATCCTCCAAATAAAACCAGCGCATAATGCCAAGCACACTTGTATCAACACCAGCAATAGTAAGCGTTGGCCGCTGTTGAATTGCAACGTCATTTACTCTCACCATCTTGTCACCCGTGATATCGATAATTTGACTGTCAAGCAAGTTTGCCCGCACATAAAGTTCGTTCTCACCAAGCTGTGCAACCTCATAGTTTTTTTCCAATACCACTACATTTGCGTCCATTCGCTTTACGTGGGTAATGGGAACAATTTGATTGCCGCCTCGCGCCCGAAGCATTATTTTGGTAATAATTGGGGAGTCGCCGGCACGAAATATCACGTCATTCAAACGCCCGACGTAAATATTATCTTCGGTATATACCTTACGGCTTTTTATTTCTGAAAAGTAAATCATGTGACATAGGATGTAAAACACCCGGGGACGCTCATGGCGCATCGCCTCGTGCGTATAACATGTGTGTATTCTACTCCTATATAGTACTCACTGAGGCGCTAAATTTGCAATGATGATAAAAGTCTAAAAGACGGTAGGCGTGGTTTCACATTGGTTTTTCGCAAGCAGTCGGGTATAATGAGTGCAGGAAATATGGGTAGGGTCAGTGGCTCAGTGGTAGAGCATCGTCCTGATAAGACGAGGGTCGATGGTTCGATTCCATCCTGACCCACCATATATGCCCCGCGTGGCGAATCGGTACTTTACGCGTCAAGAATAGTCCAAATTCAACTTCTCGTCGCAGGGCGCGGCACCAATAAGCACGAGATCTGCGCTGGAGTTGAAGAATCATCACCATCGGCCGCTTAGCTCAGTTGGTAGAGCATTCGGTTTACACCTGCCCGCAGTGCGGTCGGAGAAGGTCGTATAGCTCAGTTGGTAGAGCGCCCGGTTTACATCCGGAAGGTCACAGGTTCGAGTCCTGTTACGACCACCAGCGCAGCAGGCGGGTCCGACAGCTCAGGCGAGTTCGAGTCCCTGATTCGGCCACAAGGCATACATTGGGCAAGTCCAATAGATAAACCGGAACGACATGCCCACACCGTAAGCCACACACTTCATCCCATTCAATCAAACGCCATAGACACATGCAGCAGCCGATCATTCTCGCTTCACAAAGTCCCACACGGACACATTTGCTTCATATGATCGGATTAGCACACGAGGTGATTCCTGCAAATATTAATGAGGTGATGAACCCAAAAGAAGAGCCAGAGGCATTTGCGGCTCGCATGAGTTTGGAAAAAGCACAAGCAGTCAGTGCGCTACATCCTGGGCGCACAATTATTGCTGCAGACAGTGTTGTTGTGGCCGCAACTGCGCAAGTCTTTGGAAAGCCAAAAGATAAAAGAGATGCTCTCCACATGCTTCAAACCTTGGCTGGCCAACGTCATATTGTGCATACCGGTGTCACAGTCATAATCGGTGAAGAAACAAAAACCGAAGTAGTCACAACGTATGTGTGGTTTCGAGCGATGAGTGAGAAAGAGATTGACACGTATATTGAGTGCGAGAAGCCCTATGACAAAGCGGGCGCATACGGCATACAGGGGCCCGCCGCTGTGTTTGTAAAAAAGATAGAAGGGGACTATTACAATGTGATGGGACTACCGCTTTGCACACTCCACGAAATGCTTCAATCTTGAGCGCATATTTTTGAGATTGCCCGCTATAATCAAAGTATGGGTAATGTCATGGCCAACTACTTTGAAGCGGTATTTAACGTGTTGGTATTTTTACCCCACTATTTCTCGGTAATCCCACTCCTACGGTCATTATTTTCGCCTTGGAAAAATATATCAGACGATGCGCATTCAGCCGGCTTTTCACTTGATGTATGGTTTAATCATGCGTTGTTTAATCTGATATCTCGATTTATTGGGTTTTTCCTTCGATCAAGCATTCTTATGACGTTTGCCATCGTGATGCTTTTATATCTTCCTGCCGCCACATTCTTAACACTTGGATTTTTACTTACATTTCCATTATGGCTCACCTTGCAAGCAATGCGCGAACCTGAGATAGAGAAAAAAGCGCGACTTCGTGCACACTTTATTCAGTCGCACATGCTAAACCCCCAAAACCAAGAGCATGTTGCGGCGTGGTTTGAGCGAGTCTATACAGAATATGTGTATCGACCAAAATGGTGGAAACTCCGATCACTACTTGCCGTTCCACCCCTAGCGCGAGACTGGACGATGGGATACACCCCGATATTAGATAAGTACGGTGAGATATTAAGCAATCCATCATATCTCTATAGTCATCGTGATATTGTGGGGAGGAAAGCAGAACTTAAACAACTTCAAACGCTCCTCTCGCGCAGCGAAGAGGCAAACGCAATTTTGGTCGCAGAAGCAGGAGTTGGAAAGGATGCGATTATTGACGCATTTGCAAGGCGCGTGTATGAAGGTCACACAAACTCACTGCTCAACTACAAACGCGTCATGAAAGTAAACATGGAGCGCATTGCATCTGAATTTAGCGAACAAAAACAGCGCGAGGAATTTTTTGAAGAGCTGCTTATCGAAGCCCATCGAGCAAAAAGCGTCATCTTGGTTATTGAGAATTTTGACCGATATGTGCACACAAGCAGCAATACCATCGACCTTACGCTTCCTCTGGAAAAATACGCAGATAGGACAACATTGCAGATTATCGGAACAACCTCACCATATCTCTATGAACAGTTTATTTATCCAAATGAACGACTCAACAGTATGTTTACCCGCATCGATGTTAAAGAGCTGACGAATGAAGAGTCGTTGGAAGTGTTGGAATCCACAACCCCCGTATTTGAGTCGCGCTACAAAATCGCCATTCCATATGAAACTCTCAAAATGATCATAGAACGAAGTGAGTTTTATATTGCAAATGTACCGTTTCCAGAAAAAGCCATTCAATTGCTGGATTCAGTCTGCGCATACACTGTTGAGAACGCCCATACGGTTGCGACACCCGAGATTGTTGATTTGGTCGTCACCGAAAAGACGCATGCTCCGACAACATTGGACAGCAACCTCAAGTCAAAACTGATGAATATTGAAGCTTCATTAGCAACGCGCATCATTGCACAAAATGACGCTATCCACCAGTTGGCAGCGGTGCTTCGCAGCTCATATGTGCAACTTGGGAGGCGCAAAAAACCCCTCGCTTCATTTCTCTTTTTAGGTCCAACAGGTACGGGGAAAACCGAAACAGCAAAAGCATTGGCCGAACTTTTTTTTCAAAGCGAAAAAGCAATGATCCGCTTTGACATGTCTGCATTTCAGACAAAGCAAGATATCGCACATTTAATTGGCGAGGCAGAGAGCAACCAGCCAGGACTCCTGACAAGCGCCATACGTGACAACCCATACGG
>CAYUJW010000035.1:0-3258 GCA_964445135.1 uncultured Gammaproteobacteria bacterium | reverse complement strand
ACATTTAAATTAGGCGATGCAAATGGTGATGGTCAAGTAAGCCTTGCAGATTTTGAGGTATGGAGACAGGTATATACACAATCACAGCCAACGCCAGTTCCAACAGCAGGCGCCCCATCGGCCATGCCCACACAACAACCAGCGGCGGCAAAACGATTGATACTGCACAACTGGCCAGGCGGCGCAGCCATGAGCCCAGCTTATGTGCGGGATAATATTGCATGGCTCAGTAGCAATCGTGAATTTCTTGATGGAGTAGCCGTGATTTTCCCTGGCTCCGCACAAGTGATGAAAAATAATGTCACTTCATACGATGCATATTTAAACGCGTTGTCGCCCGTGAAAAACCTCCCCACAACTAACATCAAGTATAATTTCGCGCTCGTGTTTAATAATCGACCGGCTGATGTGTTTGATGATTGGACAGGAGCTATTCAAAATTGGAAGAACTTAGCGCGCGCTGCCCGCGACACCGGATTAACAGGCATCATGTTTGACAATGAAGAATACTTTGAATATTGGGGAAACTGGCCAGAGCAATCAACATACAAGGACAAAACGCTCAAACAGTACCAAGACCAGACGCGCCTACGTGGTCGTCAGGTAATGGAAGCAGTTGCTTCTGAGTTTCCCACTGTCGACTTCATCGTACTGCACGGACCATACATATCTGAACCCGCATCCCCTGATCCGACATACAACTTTGTGTCCAGCAGCAACGAACTGAAAGGGCCATTTTTTGCCGGACTTATGGAAGGAAAAGGCTCAACCGCGACGGTCATTGATGGAGGTGAAATGTATGGATTGCGGTCTGCCTCTGACTTTTCGATCGCCTACAATTGGCAAAGAAACGGAATTGCATCGGATGAGACAAACTCGGCATTTATTCCAGCGGCGCTTCGTCCTATTTGGAAGCGTGACATCAGTGTTTCATACGGCATTTATAACAAAGGAGATCCACGCGGTGGGACCATGAGTCCCGCAATTTATCAGACCACTCTAACTCATGCACTTCGCCAAGCGGACAAATACGTTTGGCTCTATACTGATGACTCATCGTTTATCAATATTGGCTCGCCTCAGATGGGGGAGGATTGGATGAATGCAGCGCGAGAAGCAAAAAATACCTATGCACAATAATAAACACTCGGCACCACTTATTGTCATTGATGGGATAGATGGGGCGGGAAAAACGACACAAGCGAAGCTATTGGTTGACCATTTTCAGTCGCTTCCAAACACGCAGGCGGCATATCTGCATTTTCCCCGATATGATACGTTTTTTGGCCGTACAATTGCGCGGTTTTTGGCGGGGGAATTTGGTGATATGGAGAACACCTCACCATATCTTTGCTCCATCACCTATGCGCTTGATCGAATGCATGCGGCGCGCGACATTCAAAAAGCGCGTGAGGCGGGAACAATCATGGTGACTGATCGCTATGTATCATCAAACCTTGCCCACCAAGGCGGGCGCTTTCGCACACCTGCTGAACAAACACAATTTATTGCCTGGAATGAAGAATTGGAATATGAACAATTAGCGGTGGCTCGTGAATCAATAGTGCTTCTTTTGGACACCACGCCTCAAACAGCCACAAAACTGCGTGCCGCACGAGGCGGGGAACAAGATATGCTCGAGCAAGATTTGCTTCATCAACAAGCCACATACGCACTCTACCTTCAGCTTGCCACATCATCCGATCATTGGCACATCATAGAATGCCATCGCGATGAGGGCGAACTAAAAACCCCTCAAGAAATCCACGCGCTTATCAAAGAAGCGCTTGCGGCAAGCAGCCTTGCTAAAAATGGCTAATTTTGGGATACTGTTACTGTCATGACCGAGCCTTCACCATTAGTTCACTTTGAAATATTGGCCGACGAGCCTGAACGAGCAGTTGGGTTTTACGTTGGAGTTTTTGGATGGCATATCGTGAAATGGTCCGATCCTCAAGCAGAGAGCAAAGGGGTACCGTCACCAGATTATTGGATCATCTATACCGGGCATAATGAAAAGACGATCAATGGGGGATTGTCCAAGCGTGGTGGCGACCGACCGCCGCAGCATGCCCCCATTAATGCATTCGTTTGCACCATGCATGTTGCTAATATGCACCAGACATTAGCGCACATCAAAGAGTATGGTGGCCAAGTCACAACCGACAGCATTCAGACCGCAGGCGGATTGATTGCATATGCACAAGACACAGAAGGCAATGCGTTTTGCGTCATGCAAACAGCATAAGCAGAGAGAAGTAAGCAGTAAATAGTTATTGGGAAATAGTCGGCAAATGCGACAATTGCACAACCATTTACTATTTACCATTTTGCCATTCACTCCTTACCTTTTTATCATTTACCACATATCACATATGAATATTCTTGTAACCGGTGCTTCAAACGGTATCGGATTTGAAATTGCCAAGCTGGCCGCGGCCAAAGGCCACACCGTTATTGCAGTTTCACGAAATGAAAAGAGGCTCAGCGACGCAGTAGATACGCTTCGATCTGTAGCTAAAAATGCACAAGTTCACCCAATTGCTGTCGATTTAAGCGATCAACAAGGTCCGCTCTTCGTCTTTAAATCGGTTGAGAAATTGGGGCTCACTGTCGACTGCTTGGTAAATAATGCCGGAGTTGGAACTGCTGGTCGTTTTGAAGAAATCTCAATGGACTCACACATGCAGCTGCTGCGACTCAACATAGTCGCCCTCACTCAACTTACTCACTTCTTCTTGAGCGATATGAAAGAGCGTGGACGGGGGAAGATTTTAAATATCGCATCAACTGCCGCATTTCATCCGGGGCCTTTCATGGCAACCTACTATGCGAGTAAAGCGTATGTACTCTCATTCTCGGAAGGTTTGCGCGAAGAGTTAAAATCATCAGGCGTGACAGTCACCACGTTGTGCCCAGGGCCAACAAATACCGGGTTTGCCAAAACAGCAAGCGTGCAAGATTTGGAAATTTTTAAAGACCAAAACATGGCCGAGGCAAAAACAGTGGCACGCATTGGATTTGATGGAATGATGAATGGGGCAGGAGTGGTCGTCGTTGGGGCAAGCAATCAACTTCTCGCTGCCGCCTCGCGAATATTCCCAACTTCAATCACAAGCCGTATCATGGCACGTCTTCAATCATCCAAAATTAAACGTGCGAGTTGACATCAGTTTGCGCGGCACAAATGTGCCACTTAGGCAGGGCTTGACAGGGAGTATTGAGCCCCTGTATGGTATACTATATATCACATATGGA
>CAYUJW010000034.1:10000-11463 GCA_964445135.1 uncultured Gammaproteobacteria bacterium | reverse complement strand
CATCGATATGACCCAATTGCAGACTCAGTTGGAGCGTTCACACAGAGCTTTGTCTGAAGATGTCTTGGTCCTTTAATATACATTCTGTATGTATTTCCTGGCTTAGCTTGTATATCGACTGATCCGCGATAAACTCCGCGATCATCCGGGGTAAGGGTAATTTTGGTGTCTAAATCGGTTGGCCCGCGCAGTCGAAGAACAAACACTTCCGCACCGGACGTAACGGGCTTAGACAAGATCCCTTGCAAGCGCACTGCCAATTGTAATTTCATCGCAGACAAGCCGCCGGGAGGCAACGTTGGAGCAACAGTCCCCGTTGGGCCACCGGTCACCAAAGGCGTTGGGTATGGGGTTTGTTCGATCACTGGGCCAAAAGTCACCGTATGTGTCACCGGCGCTGTATCAAGGTCGAAAGCTATCTGGGACAAAGTACCAACGACTTCTGAAGCTCCGGTTGCGACGCTCACCGTTGCCGTCTCTGCGGTCGTTTTTTCTATCATCAGCTCCATGTAAACGAGGTTTTGCGCCTCACCAGTTGAGCCAACAGTATATGCGAATCGGGCAGGGGTGTCAGCGGGCTTATTGAACAGTTCATCAGAAAACCCAGCTGGCTTAACAATTGAAGCAATTTTTGCACCTGTCACATTGATTCTCAAATCAAACGCGGTAATTTTATTTGTTGCGGTAACTGGCTGAATGGTAACCCCCACTTTTTTGACCGTCTCAGTTGACCCTGTTGCAATGTCAGCTAAGGTAATATTCACTCCGTTTGGCCCAACCGCTGCCTTTGATCGAAGTGGATTGTTGAGAATATAGGAAAAGAAGAAGAATGAAGCAACTACAATCCCCCCGACTACAAAAATTATCTTCAGATATGACTCGAATACGGAGTAGGATCGTTCTTGGGACATAGATTACATTAAGGTAATATAAAACACACGAGTTGTCAATGAATCATACCATAATGCAGCGCGCGACAACGACTGAGTTTACCCCCATTTTCACGGCTTTTTCACCCCATTTTCCCATCATCATCAAAAATGAGCATAATCTATTGACAAGAGCGCCCCAACTGCCTATAATTGTTTCCTATGACATCTACCAAACCAAGTCAGAGAGTATCAATAAATGACTTACCAGATCTAATGACAATCCGTGAAGTTGCTGACTTGTTGCGCGTCTCCCCCCTTACCGTGAAACGCTGGGGTAAAAAAGGAAAATTGCCTGCTATTCGCATTAACTCACGTGGAGATCGCCGCTATAAAAAAGAGGTGGTTACTCGCCTGCTTGGCATGGATCACGAGGAATAATCGCTCATTGCTTCCCCCATTCGATTACCTCAGGTGCCCAAAAGTCGTAACACATTAGATGAAGGTATTACCCTCATGAGACGCCGTAAGTATTGCGTTAATGTCGCCTCGTGCCAATAATCCTCTCATTTTTTCGATTCTTTCATTTGTCTC
>CAYUJW010000034.1:6539-9900 GCA_964445135.1 uncultured Gammaproteobacteria bacterium | reverse complement strand
GGCGCATCGAGGGTGAGCGTTTCATCACTTAACCGATCTAAGTACCAGTCTATATCTCGTACATAGTATTTTCCGTCAACGTCACGATACCCAATACTGTTGCTTTCTCTAAATACATCTTCGACGGTGATAGGTGCGCCATTCAGATAGATCGTCTGACCCACCAAGGTTGCCGGCACACTCAGATCAGGTGCCGCAGGCTCTCCTTCTGGCACGTCTGATGTATCGCCTTGTACAGACTCCAAGACAGCGCTCTCACTCTCAGTCTGTGTGGGGACATACTTGAATGATTCGTACTTTGTGCCAGCTGCCAGCTCATTTGCCATCCGATCAACAAAAAGTGTGAGCGACTCCCCCATTACTTCAACCACCTCTCCCTGCTTATTCGTTTGGTGAATTGTCACTCTATCTCCACTGTGTGTAATAACTTCAAAGTGAGCATCATTTCCCGCTTTCCATGACAGTCCAACGAGTCCTTGTGCCCCACCTACATCCTGCACCTCTTGCACCATTTGTTTAACCCAATCTTCATACGCATCGCCATCTGCACCCTTGGCCGGTGGTTCAAAGGTTAGGGATTGGGGGGAGTTTTCAACCTCTGGTTGCCCGACCGCCTCCAGATCAAGGGGTTCAAGATCGGCCGGGGGCAGACCTGCAACAACTGAATCCGTATCGACATCATCTTCACCTGGTCCGCGGGGCGTGTGAGGAAGTAGCCGCACAGGACGAGCAATAGGCTTAGGCACCTCAGGCTCGGGTGCAACGGGTGTAGCGAGGGCAGCCTCAGGTGGCGCGCTGCCTGCGTCAGAAATGTGCGCCGGTGATGGTGCTGCAACACGTGGCGCAGAAGGCGGCGCAACGGGTGATACTGTCACTGTGGGCGCCGCAGGTGCCTGAATCGAAGAATCCGCCAACCTCCTGCTACGCATATACTTTCTTGCACCAAAACCTATTCCTGCAATTGCTACACCGCCGCCCATACCAGCCGCTGCCTTCCACCCCCACTGATTCCATATATGCCTTCCACGCTCCGACACCTGACTGTCTCTACTTTCATCAATCACCTCTTGAATTTTTTCACTAGGTGTAGGTACGGACGGAGGGGGTGGCACAACAGGGGCAGCGTCAACCACATCTGGCACATCGATATTAGGCTGTTCTTGAGCCCCATCTTTCACACTTTCCATGTCTTCATATAATCCGTCCAATTCTTCAATCGTGAGCGAGCGTTTATTGTGCTCTTGCATATACGCATAGATGAATTGCAAATCTGTTTCATCGATGGCGTCCGCCTTGAGTCCACGTAATCCTCTATACATACCTAATTGCGTTTTGATCCATGCATACGCCTCCGATTGGTGCTGGGCTTGCTCAAGTCGAATCGTGCTTGGCAGTGAATATTCACGCACCTTCCAATTCGTCACCTCCCCAAGCACAACGTCCGGATTATAGTGAATGAGCAGTTGACCAGCGATTGCTCCGCGGTTTACAAAATCAAGCAAGCTCCCTTCTGGAATGTATCCATCACTTTTTGGTGACATCAGCTCTTGGGCCGTTTCGTGAGCTTGCAGTGCGTTCATTCCCCACGTTGATTGCAGATGTTTCTCAAAGCTGTGCCCGACCACTTCCTGCATATTTTGTGCGTCAACTCCTTCAACGGGGATATTTACAACAACATGGTTTGGATTGCGCGCCACAATTGCCTGAGCTGCCTCTTGTGGCGCAAGCTGTGGATGTTGCTGCTCAAACCAACCAAATGCCTCACCAAATACTTTCTGCGTGTCTACCCCAACAAACGGGTTTTCTCCAGGATGAATCTCATTGAGCGATTCAACAGTCACGCCCTTTTCTGCTGCCAACTGGCTAATTGCGCTTTGAATGCGGAAAGCGTACTCTGGCTGATCCAAATCTGCATAAGTAAGCTCTGGATGACCTTTCAGCATGTGGTCTTTGACAATCCACCAAATATTGTCCCCCGATTGAACCTCATACTGAGCGAGGCCATGAATAATGGCTGCGCGCTCAGGTGACAATACCAGTTCGCCCGTCTCAGGCGCTGGTGCAGTTGGTGTAGGTTGTACCTCGACCGCTGACTCAGGAGCACGACTTGGTGTCTGGGCAGGTTCGGTGGTGCCTGTTTGTGTGTGAGTTTCTGTTGATTCGCCAGGCGCTGATGTTCTGGTGGTTGGCGGTTGAGCAGGTCTCGTTCCAGCGGTAGTTTTCTCAGCCAGCGGTTGCGAAGAGGTTGTTGCATTTGGGGCTTTATATTCATCTTCAACGTGAGTCGCGCCCGCGCCTAGTCGCTCGCGTACACCAGAGAACATGGCCGGTGCATGGTGAATTGCTTGTGAGCCAACAAATCCGGCCACTGCTCCAATCGTCGCTCCTTTGACGGTAGCGCGCGCCCGCTCTTTCTTCATCTTGCGCTGCTTTTCTTGGACATATTCCTCATACATTTCCCGTTCCTGCGACAGCAAAGTTCTAAAATTGTTTTTTTCGTCAGGCGACATTGATCCAATGTTCGCAGTCTGTATCAAACGACTCATTAACACTTCAAAATATTCCTCCTGCGTATACGTGGACTCCACCTGACTCGTGCTGCCATGTGGTGTAATTGAAGATGTGTACAATTTATCCGCCTGGCGGGTAAAAAGCGCAACGCCCGATTTTCGCTCCATCTGCAATCGAGGAAGTAGTATGCGAAGTTTGTGCCGAGCTTCATTTGAGCTCATACTTTCATGCTCAAGCCCGGATGCAATTGCCCCAATACTGTCATCAAGTGTGACTGAATCAGTAAAAGACGATCGTTGTTCATGCACTTGCCGCATGCCCGCTGTGATATTGGCTCGATATGCGCCATATGCCGCACCAGCCACTGCCCCACCAACTCCGGGGATACGACGAACAACAGACAGTGGTGCGCGAATTCCAGCTGTTTTTAACACCGCAAGTGTCACGCTTGTTGCCCCGAGCGCCTTCATTCGTCCACTCGCCTTATATGCACGTGTTTTGTCGCTTTCCATCTTGTGTATTCGCAACTGTATTTCATCAATTCCCGCAGCATGCGCACCAATTTGCTGGCCAATCTGTGCCAACTGGAGGGATGCAAACGCAATGTCTTTTGAGGAAAGTTTTTTGTTCCTTCCAAATAGTTCAACTAGATGTGAGTTTGTGCGATTTGCCTTGAGAAAGCCCGCAATTGCCTCGGGTCCATCCTGCATGGCTTGCATCATATTATCTTTGACACCCGCTCCAACCACCAGTCCAGACTCGCCAAGACTTGCTAGAACCGTCTCGCTTGAGCGTCTGGCCGCAGTCACCACATTCTCTCCTGAGCTGATGATTTGGCGTGCTCGTCTGG
>CAYUJW010000034.1:3124-6439 GCA_964445135.1 uncultured Gammaproteobacteria bacterium | reverse complement strand
CTGGCCGCAGTCACCACATTCTCTCCTGAGCTGATGATTTGGCGTGCTCGTCTGGCGATTATTATGTCGCGGCCAGCAGCAAGCGCTGCCTTTTTGATGTTCCGGCGCACTTCCCATGGTTTGGGAAATCCCCCACCAAGCGCTGCTTGTCTTTCTAAATATTCACGTTGAGATTGTCCCAAAGCCTCAGATTTCACGAATTCTGATGGCCTGATAAGGGTCACATCTACACGCGACGGAGTATCAATTTGTGAAGGCTTGGAAGTCGTTACTGTTTCTGACATACAAATTGCAGAGTATTAACCTTGCGCTCGGTGGGTGCTTGCCTGTTTTTGCGAAGCTCCTTTGAGGTAGATTGATTCAAATACGCCAAGTGCGTCTCCCATCACTTGATGTGCGTCCTCAATGTGGCGATCTAAAAACTCATTGAGCTGTGCCGCAGTGGGAGCTGTTATCGTCGAAAGCTCATCAATTGCTGAGGGAGGCAGTTTTTCAAGTACGACATCGAGCAGATACTCATTCAGCACCTCACGCAACTCATCAACCAACATACTCTCGATTTCTGGGGAATCAGGAGTGATATCAGCTTTCTGAAGCAGATTTTTTAAGTATGTGTCAATTTCTTCAGCAGAGCGGGAAAATACATGCGAATGGTCCATGTATTCATTTTGGACTGAAGCCGCATAAATTGCAAGCTGCAGCTTGCAACATGCTGTTAATTCTTCTTAACAGAGGCGGTGACTTCATCGCTCATTGCCACATCACCTTGCTGATTGGTAAGCCGAATGCGATAGCGGATGACAGATGCATGAGATGGTCGGGAAAATGACGCAGTGTGAATAGTTGATGGTTTTTGCGAGACAGCAATTGGAGCCATGCCGGCTGGATCGGTGATGATAAGCTCTGAAAGCACCGCATCTTCTGTTCGAAAACTCACAATGACCAAGCGACCAGTCGCCACAACTTGCGCATTAATCACCACGCGCGCGGCCTGTGTCTGCAATGACGCTTCACGATTGATGGCTGAAAAACTGAGATAGCCAAACACACTCATTAGGGCCATGGCCAACACCGCAAATACGCTGCGCAAAGAACCCATTGGAAATCGCCAAGACTTGATGTAGTTAATCTTCGCGTCTTGTGCTTTCTTAAAATCAATAAAATCAATAAGGTCTTGAGCTTTGGCCAACACAAGGTGGCACTTCAGACATGTCAAAAGCTGCACATGACTGGGAATTGCTTCTTGATTGACAAGCGCAACCAGCACTTCCTGATCACGCGGACAACTCTTTACCGCAGGCTCCGTGAATGAAACTGCATCGGTTATGTTATCTCCCAAGTATGTGGCTGAAGTGCCCGTTATACGATTGATACCACCTTCTTCAAAAAGCGTCGATCCACACTTCACACAATGATGCACATGCTGCATGTCTATCTCAAGTTCATGAAGTGGTGCGCTACAGATTGGACAGAGCATACGAAGATTATTTCAACGGGTCACGTGCATGATTTTGTAATTCAACAACGAGCTCATCGGTATGCGGATCAATCTGCTGATATGCACATGCTGCATCAAATGGGTCGACAATATTGACAGAGAGCCCGGTCCCCAACTCAAATCCTGCACGAGTTACAAAGCGAGGAATAATACGCAGATACCAGTTTTTTTGCGGACTTATGTAGTAATTATAGGCAAACGGCATTACGATGTTTTCGCGCTCATGAATCATGCGCAATCTGGAAAGCATCACCTTCATTATGTGTGCGAGGTTTTCAATCTCTTCATCAGTGGTGTCACCAAACTGCACACCTTCGCGCTGTGGCGCAATCCACAGCTCATACGGCCACTGGGAAAAATCAGGACAATATGCTTGGAACATGTCGTTTTCATGCACAATATTTGAAACGGGCTCGCGAGCCAGTGAGTCCATGTTGATTTGTGGCGGCAAAAGTACAATCTGAGAATGAGGATGTTCGAGCGAGGCACCAGCCGTTTGGCCAAAGTTGCAAAAAATCATCACACTTCCCCGCTCACGATATGCGTTAAACCTCGCTCGATATGCCTGAAATATCGGTACCACTTCATCGTCGCTCATTTGAGAAATATCACGTTTTGGGTCCGGTGAGTGCACAACCACTTCGTGAAAATCCGTAATTGGATATTTATTCGTCACAACACGCGTTTGCCATCCCGGCTCATTTGCCATTCCTTTTCCCACTCTAAATACCTCCTCAGGCGTTGTTGATTCGTGACCTTTGGCAAATGGGTCGACTGGTGATTTTTCTGCGTGCGCCACTTCCCCAGATGGTCTGGCTACTCTGCCTTGAGACACAATCACCCACCGTCGTGAAGAACTATCAGGTACATACTTTGCCATATAGTTCACATGCTACATCGTGGAGTAAAAAATATCAATCTTACCCCTCCTACTTTACGTGTGCGTTATACTATAGCGATGTCTGACGCAAAAATTATTATTGGCTTGGGAAATCCGGGCGCAAAGTACGCGCTTACCCGACACAATGCGGGACACATGCTTATTGAATATCTACGCGCCCACCCACTCCCAACTCGAAACTATCAACTACTCCAGACCGATTGCTTCATGAACACTTCAGGAACATTTGTCAAAAATATTCTCTCTCAAAACCAAAAACTAAAAACTGAAAACTTATATGTCGCGCATGACGATCTGGATATTCCACTTGGGAAATACAAGATATCCTATGCAAAGGGTCCCAAGATTCACAACGGAATTCTCTCCATTGAAGATGCTTTGGGAACTTCTGATTTTTGGCGAATTCGCATCGGCGTTGACAACCGCGATAACCACATTTCAGACATGACGGATGGCAATACTCCTCAACCATCAACCACTAACAATCGCCCGCCAGCTCATGGTTCTGGCGAGCAATATGTACTTAGCCAAATGACACCTCCGGAGCATTCGATATTGCTCGATGTGTTTGGTATAATTCACCAGGCTCTATCATCATTGTAGAGCCTCAAATTTGTATGAGGATACTTTTTTTACACATGTTCCCATTGTGGGGAAATGGCAGCGGAAACTGGTTGCGAAACCTTGCCTCGCAACTTGCCATGAGCGGACATGATGTTGCGATTCTGGCGCCAGAAAATCGAAAGCTTCCAGGTATCACCCACTATGTATGCAAACCTCCACAGATGGGTGTGTTTGTTGGGAATCCCGAACTATTTGGGGCCAAAAAATATGAAGACATGACTGGCCAAGAATTAGGCGAAATCATGACCGCATATGTTGACGAAACTCTTCACGCAATTAAAGAGTTTGAACC
>CAYUJW010000034.1:0-3024 GCA_964445135.1 uncultured Gammaproteobacteria bacterium | reverse complement strand
GCAGAATTTCTCATCAAAGCAGCGCGCTCAATCAATGCGGAAATTCTCATACTTGGCGACGGACCAGATCGCCCGCATCTTCAGTCAATAATCGATAGTAACGGGATTAAAAATGCGCGCATACTCGGCTGGATCAATGCAAAAGACCACATTGATTTTCATGCATTTTATAAACGCGCAGATGTGTTTGTTGCGCCATCTGTATGGAATGAACCATTTGGATTAGTCTTACTTGAGGCCATGGCATGTGCCAAACCGGTTGTTACTACAAAATCAGGCGGCATTGTTTCTATCATCAAAGACGGGAAAAATGGCATATTTGTCCCCGCTCGAAATGCGACAGCAATTGCCGCTGCCGTCAATAAATTGCTCGATGACCCCAAGCTGTGTGAGACGCTTGGAAAACAGGCACTTCAGACGGTAAAGGACAAATTTACCTGGGACAAAATCACTCTTCAATTTGAAGACATCTACGCCAAACACAAATCTTCAACCAAGGAATATTTGAAGCGAATTCGCACAAAATAAGATATTATTGGGTAACTTATGAAAATACTTCTTGTGTCGCTGCTCAAACGCGCAATTACTCCAAAAACAACCGCCTCAAGACCGCGTGTTATATATGATATCGCGACCTCTCTTATTCAACAGGGGCACGAAGTGCACGTTCTTGCAACGGGTGACAGTCAGATTGCGAGGGCAACTATTATTCCGGTTGTTGAGCAGGAAATGATATCAATGCCAGTATTTGAAAATGAGTTTTATGCAGAAACTGCCTATCTTGTAAAAATGGCAAAGATGGTTCAGAGTATTGCGCATGACTATGACATAATTCACAATCATACATATCCTGAACATATCAATTTACTCATTAGCGATCAGATAAAAACTCCGTTTCTCACCACAATTCATGCCCAAATGAGCCAACCACAAGATGAGGCGCTCAGCTTGTTTCCTCAACATACGTTTGTATCAATATCCAACTCACATAAAAACATGTTTAAAAAAACAGCAATTGAGCATGTCATTTATAATGGTATTGATACAAACCAATATGCATTTTCTGCAGAGTCTGAAGACTATATGCTGTGGCTTGGTCGACTGTCAAAAGCCAAGCATTCAGATGGAAGCTTTCAAGATCCAAAAGGCATACAGTGGGCAATTCAACTAGCACAAAAAAGTGGAAGAAAACTCTTACTATCGGGGAACGTTGAGGACATGCAGTTTTTTGATCAACAAGTGCGATCACATCTCAACGAAAAGATTCAGTGGATCGGTGATGTTTCTGCAGAGCATCCCCTCTCTCGTTTGCAAGTTATAAAACTTATGCAGCGGGCAAAAGTATATTTGATGACGATCAATTGGAATGAACCTTTTGGCTTAGTCATGACAGAAGCAATGTCGTGCGGAACGCCAGTTATTGCATATGATAAAGGTTCAACTACTGAAATAGTAAGCGACGGGAAAACCGGCTATCTCATAAATCACCCTGATAATACGACACCTATGTCTTATGTATGTGAAAAATCTGGAATTGATGGACTTGTGCAGGCAGTTGATCATATATATGAACTTACAAACGAACAATATGCCCATATGCGCCAAACCTGCAGACAGCATGTTGAGTCAAAATTCAGTCTTCATACAATGGTTGAGAACTACATTTCTCTATACAAAAACCTTGTAACTTCCACAGGGTGACATTACGGGTTGACAAGTTATGGCCGGTTCTTCATAATGATTTGTAACCACTCTTATGAAAATTGTCATATATACCGTTGCTGATTGTAAATACAGCGCCGAGGAAAAAACCTATCTTCAATCACATTCTCTTCCTTTTGAGGAACATGACGTAGAGAAAGATCATGCAGCCTTGGAGACAATGTTAAAGGTTGGTAATAATTTTGCCGGAACTCCGGTGACTCAGGTGACAAAAGACGACGAACAAGAACTCATTTTGAAAGGATTTACTGCTGAAGAGTTTGATGAGGCCCTTGGGTTTAAGAAGCCAGAAGCCGCACGAGTTGCTGCTGCCGCAACGGCCACACCTGATGCCGCGCCAGCCGCCCCTGAGGTCGCAGTTGACCCAACCCAAACACCAGCTGCCACAACTCCCACCGACCCAACCATGACACCGGCCCCAGCCCCAGCTGCCGCCCCTGAATCACTCCCCGACCTCAACCAGCCACCAGTTGCCGCCCCCGCAAACGCGGCAGCTGTTACGACACCTGTGACTGTTATGCAGACTGAAAGCACCCCATCAACAGCACCAAACCCGCTTGATAATATATTGAAAGATTTGCAAACTCAGTTGGGCGATGCGCCAGCTGCGGGCACACCGCCTGCGCCTGTTGCCACGCAACAAATGCCTGCTGCCCCAAGCAGCGCCATGCCACCACAACCCGCGCCCCCTGTAATGCCTGTGACACCTGTTGCTGCTGCACCTGTGGCGCCAGCGCCTCCCGTCGTTCCCGACTTTCCGAAAGTTTAAATAAGAGGCTCAAGAAGTTCTTTTTCCTTTTTTTTCGCTTCTTTTTTTGCTGCCGCTTCGGCATCTTTCTTCTCAAATGCACCCATCTCCTTCAACTTCCACATAAATAAGGCACCCATATTTTTTGCGTGACTGTCAATCACAAAGCGATATGCCGCCTCAAGCACTGGGCGTGGAAGGGTTTTGGCTAGCTTGATATACAATGCCTTGCGTCGTTCATCCCCTAACTTTTGAGCCAAATGCACCCCAAACGATTGGTACTCGTGAGAGACATATTTGTCCTCAAGCGGATCAAACCTGAGCAATATATCTTGAATTGTTTTTATATCTGCCATATGACACAACCCCCGAATTCCTGCAACTACTAAGCAAGCATCATGGTGATGAGTAAAATTGTAAATAGTAAGCAATTGGCAAACCTCTCCAACTTTACAACTTCCAAACCTTCCAACCACCAAACTATCAACTATCAACTATCAACTATCAACTATCAACTATCAACTATCAACTATCAACTATCAACTATCAACTAT
>CAYUJW010000033.1:10365-11629 GCA_964445135.1 uncultured Gammaproteobacteria bacterium | reverse complement strand
GGGTGACTGACGGGATTCGAACCCGCGACATTCAGTTCCACAAACTGATGCTCTAACCAGCTGAGCTACAGCCACCAATATACATATTATAATCTCGATTTCAAATATCTTCTCCCGTATCCTGTCTTTAATTGTTTCTCTCTTGCTACGGCACTTTCCTCATTCAAACATGCCTCGTAATATACGAGCACAAATGGTCTTCGAGCTTTCGTGGCAAAGACACGCCCGTCATTATGCTCGCGCAATCTATTCTTTAGATCTTTGGACCAACCCACATACAATTTTCCATCCATTTCACTCCGTAATACGTAAGTGTAGTACATGTGTTATTACATCCAGCTGACCTGCCCGCATTGCTTGACGCAAAGCGTCTGCAGGCGGGGCTACAGCCACCATTGACACTATTGTACCATGACGACGGCTCAAATTCATGCTTAGTTGAGGCCTTTTGCCTGTCCTAAAAACCATATTATTTAGTACTATACAAACTATGGAGTACAAACATGCGGTGATCGGAGGAACGTTTGATCATCTCCACCGGGGACATATGTCAGAGCTAAAACTGGCTAGTAGCATTGCGCCGAAGCTGACAGTTGGGCTCACATCAGACGCTATGGCACATAAAAAGGTGGCAAGTGTTGCGATGCAGCCATTTGATGTGCGGCGGCGTGAATTGATTCAAGTATTTGCCACCCATTTTCCCAAAGTCAGTGCGACGATCGTCATGATTGACGATATTTATGGTCCGGCAGGTCATGAGGAAAGCTTCGATGTGCTTGTTGCAACAAAAACCACCTACGAAAATGCAAAGCGAGTGAATGAGAAAAGGCAAGAAAATAATGTGGGCGAACTGAAAATACTACTAGCTGAGGAAATATTGGCAGAAGATGGGGTTCTTATCAGCTCAACGCGAATTCGCGCAGGCGAGATTGATCGAGAAGGCGCCGTATACATCAATCACTTTGAATCAACCAAAACGTTGCCGCCGAGTCTTCGAGCCGCATTGCAGCAACCGATGGGGCAGTTATTTGAAGGCCCAGAACATGATATTTCTCAGGCGGCCAACAAGTGCAAAGCGCACATTCAAAGCACAGAATATGCACAGATTATTGCAATTGGAGATATTGTATTTAAGGCCTTAGAGAGCGTTAAAATGAAAGTAGATGTGGCGGTTGTTGACTATCGCACAAAGCGTCAACCACTCGACTCTCTATCTGATCGAATACATTCTGATGTGTCAAATAAAGCGTCGCAGATTGAATCG
>CAYUJW010000033.1:2039-10265 GCA_964445135.1 uncultured Gammaproteobacteria bacterium | reverse complement strand
ACTTGATTTTCTTTTTCTGATGCGACAAAACGCCTCCAAACTTGGTACAATACAGGTATTCATATATGTTAATTGACGAAATACAAATTGCAGTCCAAGGAGGTCGCGGCGGCGATGGACACATCTCATTTTTTCCCGGAAAAGGCGGCCCAAGCGGCGGCGATGGAGGGCATGGCGGCGATGTGTATGCCATAGCTGATCCACGCGTCTCAACACTCAATGCCTACGCCGGGCTTCACCTGTTCTCAGGAAATCCTGGAGGACAAGGTGGGCAGAATAAACGTCATGGTGCAGATGGGGAAGAGCGCGACATGCGAGTTCCAATTGGAACCACTTTTATTGATACCGAATCAGGTCGACAACGCGAATTGATCCGCCCCGGACATCGCATCCTCTTGGTTCGTGGAGGTGTTGGTGGGCGAGGAAATGACGCATTTAAAGATGCGACACACCAGGTGCCACGTAAGCGAGAATTAGGAACGGCCGGTGATATGCTGAAGTTTCGCGTCATCCAAAAGCTCATTGCGGATTTTGGGCTTATTGGATATCCAAATGTTGGGAAAAGTAGTCTGTTGAATGAGCTGACCAACGCATCGGTCAAGACTGCAAACTATCAATTCACCACACTTGAGCCAAACTTGGGAGTTGTTGAGGGTCGTGTATTGGCAGATATTCCAGGACTCATTGAAGGGGCGCATGAAGGACGAGGATTAGGGATTAAATTTCTCAAACATATTGAAAAAGTGAGCCTACTTGTTCACTGTATTCGAGCAGCGTCCCTGACTGTTGTTGAAGATTATGAAACGGTCAAGCGGGAGCTTGAAGCATATAATCCGGCAGTTGCGGCAAAGCCCGAGATCATTCTGTTGACCGCAGTTGATGAAGTTACTCCTGAAATCGTTGAACAAAAGCGCGCACTGCTTGCACCGTTTGGACTGCCAATATATCCGATCTCCATCCACGACTACGATTCGCTTGAAGAGCTGAAAAAGACGCTCATCACATTTTACGAAAAGACCCATCCCTCAGAAGCTGCATAATCCCGGCCCGTCGTGCATTTCATTCATCTTCGCAATTAGGTATAATCCCCGTACAGAATATGAGAATTAAACGTGTTGGATTTTTTGGTGGGGCAGCCGCTCCATTTGAGTCGGGGGAATACCGCGACGCGTTTGCCGTGGCCAAAAAAATTGCCGAATCTGACCGATGGGTGGTAAATGGTGGTGGTCCGGGAATCATGCAGGCGGCAACCGATGGTGCGCGTGCGGCCGGTGGAAAGGTTGCGGTTGTCTATTATCGTCCAGAGCTTGCGACAAATTTCATGGGTGAAGTGGCGATGAATGTGGGAGATGAGACTTTTGAAGAGGCAAACTATATTGATCGCACCCAACGTTTATTACAAATGAGCGATGCAAGCATCGTCTTTAATGGCGGAACCGGCACGCTGAGTGAGTTTGCCATGGCCTGGGGTATTGCCAGATTGTATATCGATCATCACAAGCCGCTTTTGTTGTTTGGAGGTTTTTGGTATCCGATTATGGAGGCATTAGCTACAGGCATGCGCGTGCGCCCAGACGAGTTGCGGGCATATAAAATCGTAACATCACCTGATGAGGCAATTCGCGCACTTGAAATATACGAAGAAACGCTGAGCGCCCAAGGGCATGATCATGTCGAGTGCGTTGGCCCTGAGTGCTCACTTATGTTGTGACTTCATTCCTATTTTATGCTCCGTCGCGCTAAAAAACGAGATATTACTGCTGTCAAAGAACTCATTGATGAAATGGCAACCCTTGGCAAACTCTTGCCTCGCAGTCGTCGTGATATCGAGAAAGTTATTCATCATTTCTATCTTTATGAGGTAAATGGTGTGGTCGTTGGCTGCTGCGCGCTGGAAGTATATAGTCGAAAGCTTGCAGAAATTCGCTCGCTCGCCGTACATACGAATCATCAAAATCAGCGCATTGGGTCGCTTTTGGTTGCCGCATGTCTTCGCGAAGCAAAGCACAAAAAAATATATGAAGTTTTGTGTGTGACTGACCAAGTGTCATTTTTTGAACGACGAGGATTTTCAAAACAACTGGGTCCCGATCAATACCCCATGTTTATCAAACCGTAGGGCGCAAAATGCATTGTACGTCATTTGGCAGGTAGGGCAGGCGGCTTGAGAATGACCGGTTCAAAATACTCACCTTCACAATCTGCCGTCCCATAATCGGCGCCTGATCCAGCCTGTGGAAGTGCTCCCATATCCCACAATTCGAAGGTGCGTACAAGGTCTTCATTTTTGGAATATTTACATACGCCAGTTCTGTGTTCATAGGCGTCATTGAAAGCTTTTTCAATCGATGCATTCATTTCATCATCCCCGTAGCTGCGCACGATAAGCGCTCCACGCTCAAGTCTCATCTCGCATCCACTGGCACTTTTGGCAAGAGTAATCACCGATGAGAATGTGCGAACAAATGTGTCGCTTTGGATTGTGTGTTCAACGATTGCAGTGGTTGGTCGGCATGATGAGGCCGCTTCCTGAAGACAGGTAAAAGAAGGCCCTTCGGCAGTAGTTAATGTCGTTTCATTTTGAAGTATTTTAATCTGTCCACAACCGCTCTCAACTGGCGTATTTGGCGCTGCTTGTTGTTGTGAAGTCACCGCATCATTTGGACGGGTGGAGCGGGACTGAAAGTAAAGTGCGAGAATAAAAAAGAATGCCGCAATAATCGCCACAAGAATTTTCCGAGCTGGTTTTGGGCTATTTGAGGAAGCGTTGGCATCGTAAGATATCGGATCCATACAGTAGTCAGTATGCAACACCCCATTTGCAAAATCAAATGAGTTACTTCAATTGGCAGTTGCCACAGAGGCCATAAAAATCTATCGCATGATGGTGAAGGACAAAGGCGGAGTTTTGTTCAACTTGTTTGAGTTTTGAGCTACCAAGGCATACGTCGGTATCTTCAACCAGTCCACATTGCTGACAAATAAGATGATGGTGGTGAGGGAGCGCGGCCAATTCGTATCTAGCTCGTCCTTGACCAAACTCAACTTTTCGCAGTAATTGCGTCTCACAAAGAGTGTTTATGGTGCGATATACCGTGACGCGATCGGTTTTCCCCCGCATGCTTTGGAGCATTTCTAGAATTTCGTCAACACTTAAAGGGGTGGTTGCTTCGCGCAATACGCCAAGAACGTCGCGGCGCACGGGTGTGCTTTTTAACCCAACTGTTTGAAGTGATGGCACAGGAGTATTCATGGCAGTTTTATTATATCACCCTCATCCCCCTTGATTGATCCGACCTGCCAAATTACGGGGAGTCATGCCCTGACTTTTTATGTATTTCCAAAGCTTCTGCGTCACGCCTTTCGTTTGCGACATTTTGGGCAGATAGTGCCGTGCACTTCTTGATCACAGCATGTCCAATGATCGTGTTCGTGTGATTCGTGTGAATGGGCGCCGCCTGACACCTGAAAACTGCCGCCTACGGGCACCGAAGATGTGGGTTGAAGGGTGGGCAACTGAGAGACGGTCGGGGCACTCCCATAAGTTTGTGTCATTGAGTTGATCTTGCTTCCTGCCTCGTCTGCACATCCTGCGCCATGCATGTGTGCTGCACGCATATACTCCTGCGCGCGCTGGGCATCAACAACCATGCTATCAAACCCTGCTTGTTTGGTGCGGATGAGCTGTTCAATAGAATGCATGTCAATCCAAAGTGACGGTTGTCCCGCGGGCTTATTCTTTTTCTCAGCCTCACCGCTTAGTGGGCGCTTGATATCAAGGACAATGCTCGTACTGCCTATCTCTTCAACGAGCGCGGCAGTCTCGTTCAACAATTCATCAAGATCAAAATCCGACGTATCAAACTCCACGGGGGACAACTGATCGGGGCGTATGGGATTGTATGTTTGTGTTTCAAGCATCATAAAATATCAAATTGAATCATAGCTTACAAAGAACGATTGCCCATCCCTCGCTGAAAGAGTCGGGTCGCATGCCCCAAAGACGCGCCATTTTGAACGAGCTCAGGTAATGCTTGTGTCGTGGCCTGCATTGCATCAAACACTTGTTCTGGCGCAGTCCCCGCACCAAATCCACTGGGGTTTTGTAGTGAAACAATGTGTGCGGTTGTAGCAAAGGCAACCTGGAATACCCGCTCGTTTGAACTAGTTGGATAAGTAAGTCCTGAAATTTCCCCGGTTTGTCTATCTGCCGCACATCTGACATATCCGGCGGCTTGACTGTCTGGCTGATTACTCAAGGCGATGCGGCCACGTGCAAATGTGACGCCTGCCACTCGTGGGAGTAAATTTTCACCAAACGCCGCAATTGGGTCCTCATGGCTCACGTGCCCTATGGAAGATAGAACCGTCTTATTCTCTGCTTGATGTGGAGTCGCCTGAAAGAGCGCGCCCAACATTTGCGTTGTCTCAGCACCTTGACCCGGCGCAAAGTACGTGCCGAGTACGCCAAGCGCATCTGCACGTACGTCCATGATGTCACCTTTTTTGTTCCACGGCGTGCGCTTGCCGTCTTTGTCAAATCGTGAAGCAGTAACGACATCTACAACAAGCGTCTTGGTTTCATCAAGATGGCTCCCAACCACCATACACAACGTAGAAAGCGCCTCGGTTACAAGCTGTTTTTTTAGTGGAGAATCTGCCTTTTCGGGTAATGCACCGATGTGATCTATCACGGTTCCAACAGGAAGTGCGGCAATTTGCGCGCGTTGGACGGGGTCGGTCATTGATAGTAAAAAGGTGCCGTCTGGCAATGGCAGGGCGTTTTCAATGGCTGGGTCAACATGGTGTTCTACAACATGCAACGCATCGCGCGGAGCTACAAGGTGATCGGCAGCTGCGAGGGAATCATTGGTAACACCCGCGGCTATTTCTTGATCGAGCTGGAATCGTTCACGAGACATAATTGTTTTGGTTAATCTGATAATAAATGCAAACAAGTTGCAACACCAGTATAGCATGTCATTTGACAAATGCAATATAGTTGCATTAGGATATAGGAAATGCGACAGTACATCGCACGACAAAAGGAGGTGAATATTCAATAAATATGAAATCAACATTTTATGATGTAAAGCTCAAACAAAAAGTGGAGGCGAAAGTGACAGGTAAGAAAACGTTTGATGTGAAAGGATCAACGCGCTATGCATTGACCGCACAAACGGAAGATGGACGCAACTTGACCAAATTTGTCAGCCGCGCTGACTATGACGGCGCATTAGTATAGGTCCAAGTGCCTACTCGGCCGGGGGTATTTGTCAATTTTTGCTTTGCACTTGCCTTCCGAATCGCAATACAGCCCGACTCAGAAATGGGTCGGGTTATTTTTATCGCTTCGTATTTGAACGGCGAGAATACACAAATACCGCAGCTGCCGTGGTTGCCGGAATGGCGACGATGAGACAAATACTTCCCACAAGCGTGATAAGAAGTTGAGTCGCCACAACCTCGCTATTAAGAAGCACGGTGAGGGGGCGGGGAAACTGGGTAATCAAAAGCAGCGTTGAAAGGGATGAACCTGCATAGACCAAAATGAGCGTATTCACGACTGAGGCGATGTGATCTTGCCCCACGTTCATGGCGCGTGAAAAAAGTGCGAGTGGGGCGATTTTTGGATTGGAATCGTGAAGCTCGTGAACGATTGAGGCTTGTGTGATGGATACATCATCCAGTACGCCAAGTACACCAAGCACTATGCCGGCAGCCACCATACTTCCCAGTTGGAGGCGATCTTCACGTACCGATAAGAGGGCGAGAAGCTCATCAGATGTGAGTCCGGTAAGATGGAGGTGCTGCACCAGCAGTTGAGTGATACCCACGGCCAGCCCCAATATGATGGCACAGGTAAAAATGGCAACGTTTGTCTTGGTTGAAATCCCATGCGAGAGGTAGAAGGAAAGCGGGAGGAGCACGATGATTGCGCCGCATAGCACGAGTTGAGGATTGGTGCCCGCATATAGCTGAGGAAGTACACCGTAGATCATAACGGCCCCGGTTATAACCATGGCAAGCAGTGAGCGCGCGCCTTTGGCGCGCGCAACAATGAGGGTGAGCGCAACAAAAACCGCACCGACAAACCACAATAACGTTGTACGTCGATGCCCAATCATATACCAATATTCTTCAACCAATCCTTTGGACTGATATCCAAGCAGAACTTCATCGCCCGGCCCGTACAGCGCTTCTTGCGCATAAGGAATATAGCCGCTTGATATCTGAATGGTTTTTTTGAGCCCGCTCTTGAGCGAGACTTTAACCTTCAGCGTTTGAATGTAGTGCCGGTTGGTTTCAAGCACCGCGCGTCTGGTGTCAACGACTTCAACAACTCGCCCGACAACTATCTCGTCGCGTACGCCAGGTGTCTGATCAGATTGGGCGCCTATTGAAGCGGGGCGCGCACCCACAAAAAACAGTAGGACTGCAAGGGTCACAAGACATTGAGTCGTGCGTTTCATACACCACCTATTGTATCGTACTTTTTCAGGTGTGCCCAAACCAAGGGCTGGTTTTCCCAGGAATTACAACGGGGGGCAACGCATATATGTTTGGGTTATAATAAGGCTCTATGAAACGTGAAGACTTTGTATTTTCAGTGGCACAATTGCGTGCATATCTGCGTTTAAAAAACATACCAATTGCGCCGGGCTTGTTGAGCGAGGAACACCCATTTCGACTGCTTATTCCCACGTATTACGTTGATCTCATCAATTGGCAGGATCCAAATGATGCGCTGATGAAGATGGTTTTGACTTCAAATCTTGAGCAAGATGTGCGGCCATATGAAGTCGAAGACCCAATCGGTGACAAGCCTCACAGTCCGGTACCAGGCGTGATACATCGACATAAAAACCGTTGCCTACTTATGTTGACAAATGTGTGTGCCGTGCACTGCAGGTTTTGTTTTCGCAAAAATATGTTGAATGACAATCGAGCAGATATGCATGCCGCCATGGATTACATCAAGGCAACGAACTCAATCGAGGAAGTCATACTTTCAGGCGGCGACCCATTCACTTTTCCCGATGCGTTTATGAAGTCGGTTGTCACAAAGCTGGGCGCTGTGGAGCATGTTCGAATGATCCGCTTTCATACTCGAACACCAGTGGTGTATCCCGCACGAGTGACTGAATCTTTTCTGGAGGCGCTTGTTGGGCCCGCGCCAACCACCGTGGTGCTTCATATAAATCATGTGCGAGAGATCACACCAGAGTTTATAAGGAGCGTGTATGCCATGAAAAAAGCGGGGATCATGCTATTGAGTCAGACCGTACTTATGAAGGGTGTGAATGATTCAGTTGAAGCATTGTCGGCGCTTATGAGGGGGCTTGTTGAGTGTGGCGTAAAGCCATATTATCTTCACCACCTTGATGCGGCAGCAGGCACACATCACTTTCGAATATCTCTGAGTGCTGGGCGCGCGCTGTATGCTGGGCTTCGAGCAAGTGTAAGCGGGATTGCCGTTCCGCTGTATGTGATTGATCTTCCGGGTGGATATGGAAAGTATCCCGTCGACATGTTTGTTCAAGTAAAAAAAGGCGAGTACGAAGTGACACTTCATGATGGACGTCGCCACACCTACATCGACTATGCCGAAGACGCGGGCTTGATGTGATAAGGAATCTTGTGAGGTGGGCTTTTGGGATATCCGACCTGCTCATATCCAATGAGCCAACCTTCAACAAGCGCCACATCAAGTGGCCAAGGATCAAGGGTGATAATTGCTGCCCGTATGGTGTAGGTGATTGGTGTCTGTTCCTTATCGTTTCGTAGTTGGTATACGTGACCCACTGCTGGCGTTGGTTCCTCGAGACACAAGTCAAAGCTTATATTGTCACAAAGCTCCGTGATAGGGTCTGCCCAGGCAAAGTCGTGGTGGAGATAGGGGGTCTTTTCGATCTCCCGGTCTATCCGATTGAGGCATTGATTTTTTAGCTCTGTCCGTTTCGGGTCAACACCGATGAGGCGCAGCACGTGCATAAGTGCCACAATATTTGAAACCGGATTGCCCAAATCCTGCGCAACAAGTTGGGTGAGGATGGTATGTCGCGCCTCAGGAGTCATGCCTGTTATCGAAAGGGCATCCATTGTCCCAAAGGCCCGATCATGATAGGTCACTCCATGCACAAATGCTTCGTGGTCAATTGTGGGTTTGTGAAACGATTCATTTCCCCAGTGACTCGCTATTTCTCCGGCCAGTTTAAGGTGCTC
>CAYUJW010000033.1:0-1939 GCA_964445135.1 uncultured Gammaproteobacteria bacterium | reverse complement strand
TTCGGGCAAACCTAATTTTAACTCCACATATAATCGCACAACCCAACTTTTCATTCGAACCCGCCCTGTCTCCCCGCCACAGGCGGGGTGTTATACCACTCCAACATGTTCGGGCAGGCTTACGCTCTGTGTGCACATTACCAAAAGACTATTATATCAATAGGTCACTCATTTATGGGTGCTATAGCCTTCCCCGAAGAGCCTTGTCATTCGCGTATTTCAATAATAGGAGCGTCTGTTGCAACTGGTTCAACATTGGGGAACTGTTTGTAGCGATCAGACTGTGTGAAATATTGCTCCAACATTGCCTTGGCAATGGGGGCCGCGGCATCCGAACCTTGACCACCATTTTCAATAAGTACGGTGATGTGTATGGCAGGACTTTCATATGGTGCAAATACGGTAAACCATGCATGAGGCTCTGGATCGTTGTTTCCATGTGCTTCAGCCGTTCCCGTTTTACACCCAACTTCGATCCGATGACCTTTGACTGCAAAATTAAAAAGTGGCCAGCCAGTGCCGCCTGATTCGCAAGCCAGTTTCATGCCGTGCTTTACCACCTCAACAGTTGTGGGAGCGATTTTGATACGTCGACAATGAGGGGTGGGGTTGGCCAATAGCTGCGGGTCACAGATTTGAGCACCCATTGATGAGATTACCGTCTCAGCTTGGTGAATTTGTAAGGGGGATGTGAGTAGGTATCCTTGCCCGATTGAATAGTTATAAGTATCTCCCAAATACCAATCCTCCCCAAGCGTCTCTTCTTTCCAAAATGGTGATGGTAATACGCCTGCCGTCTGCTCCAATGGAAGGCTTGTTTTGTTTCCCAAACCAAAACGCTCGCTCCATTTTTTAATCGCAAGTTCACCCATTTTTTCACCTGTCTTATAAAAGTAAATATCATTTGAACGCTGCAGCGCTTTATACACATCGACCTGACCATCAGTACGTCCATACTCGGTGTAGTACCAATTGTGAAAAATGCTGGGACCCGCTTTTATAAATCCATTGTCCTGAATCAGTGTCTGAGGTGTCACCGCTTTTTCCTCAAGCGCACCTGCTGCGACAATAATTTTGAAGATCGAACCAGGCGGATATGCGGCTTCTGCAACACGGCTAAACAACGGTTGATCCGGATTTTTCAGCAGTCGCGACACTTCCTCAGTTTGGTCTTCAAAATCTTGCGGATTAAAGCTTGGTGTTGAGAGAAAGGCCAGGAGCTCGCCCGTATTTGGGTCAGTTGCGATGATGCCTGATTTGCGAATTGGTTTTTTCGATTCGGCCACCAATTTTGCGCTCGTTGTGGCGATTGCATCATATGCTGCCTTCTGCAATCCGGAGTCAATTGCCAATCTCACATCTTGTCCGGCCACAGGCTCGGTGACAGCGAGCGTTTCTTGGGCTGTTCCATGGGCATCATATTCAACCATTTTTTTCCCATGACGTCCGCGAAGCTCGCATTCAAACACTTTTTCAACGCCCTTTTTCCCCGTCTTATCTCCCAAGGCGAGTTTGCCAATACACGGATCGTTGTCCAAGTCCTGCGCATCTGCTTGCTGTCGATAGCCGATGATGTGTCCCATCATAAGACCGTCAACATAGCGGCGCACTGATCCAAGACGTGCAGAGGTGCTTGCCAATTCCGCATCGTCGTTATATGCCAACGGCCTGCCTTGTCGGTCGGTGATTGTTCCGCGCCTGGCCTCAATGGTCATTTCACGAATACGATTATCCTCAGAAAGCCGAGCATAATATGCACCTTGAACTACAGTCACCTGAAATAGGCGGACAAACACCACAAGAAGTAGACCCAAAAAAATGAGTGAGAGAATAGAAATTTCGCGCCCTCGTCCTCCCGTATCTTTGGAGCGAAAATCGCCGCCTCGGGCGCGCTGTCTTTCAAGAATTGGAAGCTTAAAATCCATGCCCATTCATTATA
>CAYUJW010000032.1:0-12010 GCA_964445135.1 uncultured Gammaproteobacteria bacterium | reverse complement strand
CATCGCAGTGGAGCGTTTACTCGCAAGATGGGGCGCTTAGCGCGTTTGTTGCACACAAGGCGCTTGTTGATGCGCGACACAAAATCCTCAGCGGCATGCTTATTGCAAAAAACGCGGTGTATGTCCAGAAGCCAGTTGTAATGTTTGAACCCGAAACACTGTATGAATATTTAAGTAGTGTATATGATGAACATTTGACGGCAACACTAGCCTACCTTGCAGTGCGGCTCCCGCTTTATTATGTCACCATGCACGATGACGGATCTTTTGCAGTTGAATCTCGCGGCGAGATTGAGGGGTTTGTGGGGGGAGCATCATGAAACTATGCATGGCGCGTGTTGATAGCTCACTCCCGCTTCCTACCTATCATAGCGCGGGGGCCGTGGCGTTTGACCTTTACTCGCGCATCGACTTAATCATTCCCCCTTTTGAAGTGGTAATTGCTCCAACAAACTTGATTGTTGAGGTGCCAAAAGGATATGTGCTACTGCTTCAGTCAAGAAGTTCTCTGCCAATTAAGAAGAAGTTGATGGTTGCAAATAGTGTTGGAGTGATTGATCAGGATTACCATGGGCCAGAGGACGAGATTGGCATTGAACTTATTAATTTTTCCAAACACGATGTGGCGGTTGCGCGGGGCGAGCGAATTGCACAAGCCATGCTTGTCTCAATTGCCAAAATAGATGAATTTGTTGAGTCAGATATGTCTGGCGACTCGAGTCGTGGCGGATTTGGCTCAACCGGCAGTTGACCGCAGCTTGGCGACTGCGGTACAATCAATCCTGATCGTGTATTAGTATTTTTTCCCGACACCATATGATTCTTGGACCAACCCACTTACTTGAGCTTGTTTCAAAGATACAGCTTGTCACAAATCTCAGCGAACGTGAGCTAACCAATCCGGAAGGTGCGGGATTTGATCTGCGCCTTGGCGAAGTGTATACGATTGCTGGAAATGCATTTTTAGGTGTGACCGAGCGACACACCGCCCAAGTCACATTGATTGGAAAATACGATGAGAAAAAAGCAAGTAGCATTACTCTCAAGCCCGGTGACTTCGTGCTTACAAAAACAATTGAAGATGTGAATATGCCAGAATATCTGACGGCCTCAATTACTCCTCGATCAACCACATATCGATCAGGGCTTCTGCTTCGAACAGGCAATGTTCCCCCAGGTTACTGCGGGGGGCTCACATTTGGCTTACATAATGCCGGGCCCGTTGAGGTGACAATTGAGTTGGGGAGTCGTTTCGTACATATTCAATTTTCAGAAGTGGCAGGAGGCGGAAATATGTACCGTGGACAATGGCAAGGTGGGCGCGTCACGACTACTGAAAAAGAAGTGCAAGTATAATTTTTTATAAAAAAATACCTATGACATCAGCAAAAATCCATCCCGAGCAACAATACCTCGATCTTCTCAAAGATATCCTTGAAAACGGGGAAGAGCAGATTGACTACGGAGAGGGAGTGAAGACGTATAGTGTGTTTGGGCGCCAGATCCGTTTCGATTTGGCGGATGGCTTCCCCTTGTTGACCACGAAAAAAGTCTACTGGAAGGGTGTTTTGTATGAGTTGATGTGGTTTATGAAGGGGATGACGAACATCAAATATTTGGTCGATCATAATGTCCATATTTGGGACGATTATCCATTTCGCTTGTATAACGAACAGCTCAAAGCGGGTGTCGCGGGCCTACCCGAGCTTACCAAGGATGAGTTTATCGAGAACATTAAAAACGATGAGGCATTTGCCGCCAAGCATGGAGAACTTGAGCATATTTATGGTGAACTATGGCGCTCATGGACCGCATACGATGGGTCACGTATCGACCAGCTTCAATGGGCAATTGATGAGTTAAAGAAAGATCCTTGCGCGCATAATACTATTGTCAATTCATGGAATCCTTCGTATTTGTACTCAATGGCACCAAACAATTCGGGAGTGCGTTTTCCGATCTGTCACAACATGTATCAGCTCAATATGAAGCATGGAAAACTGTGTCTGCAGCTCTATCAACGAAGCGCAGATATCTTTTTGGGCGTCCCCTTTAACATAGCAAGCTACGCACTGTTAACGGTAATTATTGCAAAAATTCTGGGAGTTGAGCCAGGAGAGTTTGTTCATACATTTGGCGATGTTCATATTTATGAGAATCATCGTGATCAGGTAAATGAACAATTGTCCCGCGCCCCTCGCCCATTCCCAACTCTCAAAATTGAAGGCGCGGTAGAGAACATTGACGCAATCATGCCTGAGCAGTTGATCCTTGAGGGGTATGATCCGCATCCTCCTATCAAAGCTGAATTATCAGTCGTGGGAGGCTATGTTCAGGAATCGAAAAAATCTGCCTGATCATTTATCTGCGCATATTGTGGTCAGGCACACCATTAAATTATGATTAGCATCATTGCAGCACTTGGCAAAAATCGTGAGCTTGGAAGTGGAAATAAGCTTTTGTGGCAGCTGCCAGGGGACATGCGTTTTTTCAGAACAAAGACTAAAGGACATCCTATAATCATGGGACGAAAGACGCATGAATCCATTTTGGGGCATCTTGGCAAGCCACTTCCTGATCGTACAACAATTGTAATCACCTCAAAGCCTCCCCTCAGCAGTCCAAATGGCATATTATTTGCCTCATCATACGAAAAAGCGGTTGAAATTGCCAATGACTGCAACGGGTCTGATGAAGTGTTTATAGGAGGGGGTGCTTCAGTCTATTCTCAAGCCCTAAACACTGTTGATCGGATGTATCTGACCCACATTGATGAATCAAGTAATGCTGCCGATGCATTCTTTCCAGCGTTTAATATTGAGGATTTTATAGTATCAGAAATAGGGTCATATAGTGAAAATGGAACTTCATACACTATTCGTCAATATGATCGGCAGAAGTAGAGCCCAGATGTTTGGTTTAAAAAATGCCGTACGTCACGGTTTTTTTACGGCATCAGTGGTCGCGGGCGTTGGAGCTTGTGGCTGGGGGCTTTGAGTCGATGGGGTGCTTGCTTGTGTTTGAGCTGGTGCGACATCGGCCACGGGTGGTGCAGGATTTGCCGCAGCGGCGGCTTCAACTGGCGTGGCAGTCCCGGTCGCAGGCGCAGCATCTGCCGTTGGCATCTGGGTTTTAGGCTTGAGCACATCTGACAGTGAACCAATATACGCAAAAGTCTGCGCAGGTGCATCATCATATCTTCCAGAAAGTATCGTCTCAACATCTGCAATTGTGGTTTCGCGCGATACGTACGCACCTTCTTTACCTGTTTGGCCTTTTGTTACAAAAAAGTTTTGCGTCATATAATACTTCATGATTTCGGCTCGACGATACAGCTGACGATCGCTTGCTGAAAGTTCTGATTCACCAATCAATGATACAACACGCTCCAGGGTCATTGCCTTTTTCAATAGCTGTTGGGCTTGCATATATGCGTTGTAGTGACGCTCTCCACAGATTGCCACATTTAAGCCAACAGACATAGATCCAAGCAGATCAACTGCGGGGAATCGACCTTGTTGGTAAATATCGCGCGACAGAACAAGGTTGGAATGGAGGTAGGGGAAAATTGATTGCACCGCATAATCGGTAAGATCATCAGATGGTACATAAATTGCTTCAACGCTCGTTAAGGATCCGGAAGTTGTGGAGATAAGGCGCTCTTGGAGCGTTGCCATCTCTGAAGTAAGAGTTGTTTGGTATCCATCTTCACTTGGGGTTGTCCCCATCATCATGCCCAATTCATATCCTGCTTGTGCAAAACGAAAGACATTATCAATGAAAAAAAGCACATTTTTATGCAGAGTGTCGCGAAAGTATTCGGCAATCGTCACGGCTGCAAACGCTGTTCGATACCTAATAACTGGATTTTCACCCATCTGACCAAAGGTAAGCGCTACATTTTCCAATACGTTACTTTGTTTCAATACTTCATAGAGCTCCTGACCTTCGCGTGCACGCTCACCAACTCCCGCAAAAATAGAAGTGCTTGCTTCTGACTTATTCAGCACCACAACGTTGTGGATAAGCTCAGTGAGAACCACTGTTTTTCCAACACCTGGACCTCCGAATAACCCGACGCGGCCGCCTCGCAACATAGGGCAGAAGAAGTCAATTGCCTTGATGCCGGTTTCTAAGATTTCATCTGGAACCACAATTTGGTCATAATGCACTTCCGAACCAAATATTGGTCGCATATCTTTCGTCTCAATTGGGCCGTTGTTATCGAGAGGTCGTCCAAAAAGATCAAACACCCGCCCCATAAGTTTCTCACCAACCGGAATACGAAGTGATCCGGCCGTATGTACCACCTTTGCCCCACGTGCAAGATTCACTTGATCGTCAAGCAATAGACAATGAACATGCTGCGCACTTGTTGAGCCAAACACCTCCATACGGATTCCTGGATCTGACTGAAGCACTAATATATCGTGAATTGCCGGACGCATGGTATCAAAGGCAATTTCCACTACCTGACCACGTACGGCAACTATCGTACCCATCTGCTGAGTATTTGCAACAAGTGTCGTCATAAGTTCGTGTGATGTGTAGAAAAGTCAATGGCACAGACTTAAATTTGGTGTGCGCATAGATACCACATTATGATACACAAGTTACGCAGTGAAAGCTATTTTAGCGTTATTGAGACGTAGATGCACCGGTGATCCATGAGTCGTTGATGAGGGGATATATCGCTTGGTGTATGCGCAGATATCGTCGGGGCACATTTTGTGTTTCGACGACAATCACATCTTTCATATCAGATTGATACTGTCTCACTGATTCTGAGCCTAATTTTGCGCTCCCTGTTGCCTGAGACCTACCAGTTTTATAGGGGTTCTCTGGGGCACAGCTATATTCAAGCACCGTCTGGTCTCCATCTTGAAGCGCGGCCGATTGGCTCGATAGTCTTGTTGTTTTCCATTGTGAATCGACCGTAAAGCTGACGCCACACTGTGTTGGATCATCAAATGTGCGAAACGTGCGCAGCTGTTGTCGGGGGGTTGGTTGAAGTGTTGGGAAGTATGTCGGGAGCATTCGGCGGACTTCGGCTGACAGCTTATTTGCTTTTTCAACCTCGCGACCGTAGCGAACGCCAAGAAAAAACATGCCAAAGATTGCAAGGACAGCTAATGCAATCCATGGGGCGCGTGAGGGTCGTGTCATAAGTCATATTATAATCGTTTTCGTCTGCCGCGCACCGACAGAATATTGGCACACATATATTTGACAAATGATAGGGTGATTTGTATACTAGTGATGATCCTCCTGAGCGAGATCAGGCCAGCTGAAAACGTTTTCTTTAATACTAACGTTTAGGGTAAGTCCGGTGAAAGCTGTGATGATAAGGCTTGAATAAGAAATCAGCCTCAACGCTTGATGACTTTTCGCCCCCCCGTTTCTTTTTTGAAAGGAACTGTTTTCATTTTCCTGCTCGACTTGCGGAGGATCATTTTATTCATATCTTTTTGCTGATTGTATAATCAGACTGATGCAATAACCATCTAACCTTTGTATTTTCGTGGCCAATCACGGTCACCGTTTCTATTATTTTTTCTCCCAAAGTCATTATGACAAACCAACATGACGACGTGCTCGATATTAGTAGCATGATCGACGCCGATATGCCTGCTGACGCTTCCAAAAGCGAAGCTCCCCGTGTCTCAAGTTCCCCAGCTCCGAGAGCTCCTCGAGAGGCGACAACCGAACAAGCTGGCGGTCACGAAGAAGCATTTCTTGAAGATCGTCTCAAAGAAGACTTAAAACTGAGCTATAACGCAACCGGCGTACTTGATGTAACGGTTGGTGGCTATGGTTTTTTGCGACAAGATTACGCAATAAACCCTCAAAAAGACATTTATGTATCTACTTCCCAAATTCGCCGTTTTTGGCTTCGCCGTGGAGACATGGTTGAAGGATTGGCACGACCACCAAAAGAAGGCGAGCGTTTTCACAGTCTGCTTTTGATAAAGAAAGTAAATGGAGTTGATGCAACTGAAGAGAAAAGTCGGAATCGAAGCAACTTTGATGAGCTTACTTCGCTGCACCCTGAGCGCATGATTAAGCTTGAAACTGAGCCAGATGTGCTCTCAATGCGTATCACAGACCTTATTTCACCAATTGGATTTGGTCAGCGTGCGCTTGTTGTTTCGCAACCTAAGGCTGGCAAAACCACCTTCTTAAAGGAGATTGCGACTGCAATTAGTAAAAATCATCCTGATGCATATCTCATGGCAATTTTGATTGGTGAGCGTCCAGAAGAGGTGACTGATATCAAGCGCACAATTCGCGGCGAGGTAGCGGCCTCCAACTTTGATGAATCACCCCGTCAGCAAGTAAAAGTCGCAAATTTAGCCCTTGATCGAGCGAAGCGCTTGGTTGAAATGGGTATGGATGTGGTTATTTTGCTTGACTCTATCACTCGTCTTGCGCGAGCATTCAATATGTCTGTTGCAGGAACTGGGCGAAGTATGTCAGGCGGTATCGATCCAGCCGCATTGTTTCCTGCCAAAAAATTCTTAGGCGCGGCGCGCAACTGTGAAGAAGGCGGCAGCTTGACCATCATTGGTACAGCGCTTATTGATACCGAATCACGTATGGACAACCTGATATACGAAGAGTTTAAGGGGACAGGTAATATGGAGCTTCACCTTGATCGAAGGCTCGCTGAAAAGCGTATTTATCCTTCAATTGACGTTGAGCGATCTGGTACTCGACATGAAGAGCTACTCTTCTCACCTGAAGTCAATAAAAAGATAACGACCTTGCGTCGTATGCTTGGGCTTCTTAATGAAGAGGAGCGAATCACATTGCTCGTTGATAAGCTGTCAAAGACAAAGAGTAACGAAGAGTTCCTAAACTCCCTCAATCCCAGCTAAAAAAGAGCGTATTTAGACCATATCATAGTAGATATAATCTATATCTAAAGGTATAAACTGAGCCTGGTTTATATGTCATATTGATTTTCTATATCTGCGCCTCTTTGGCATTCTTCATCACGTGGTAGACAAATCCTCCAATATTCTGAGAGTCGCGCAATTGCTTGCGTAATCCTAGCCTTCATTAAAACTATCCACATTCACTCATTTGTGCCTCATTTTCGTTTTTTGTGGATAACTTTACTCATCCACTCAAATAACGCAAGTTATCCACAATGACCATATATTGTTTCGGTAAAGTTATTTCAACTTTTATGTGTATAAGTGCCCAATAGGCACAAGCTTCCGATCTTGCAAGATATGACATTGACATATACCCCATACTAGTATAGAGTATAGGTATGGAAATGAGCGCACGCATCAACAGAATTGTCGGTCAACTACGAGGTATACAAAAAATGGCTGAGAATGGCCGAGAGTGCAGTGATGTATTGCAACAAGTTTCTGCTGTCAAAAAGGCAATTGACGCACTAACAAAAGATTTGGTAATTGACAGCCTGAGTGCAAAAAAATCCCCAGAAGAACGTAAAAAAATTGAACAAGTTGTCTCCCGAGTCTTACGCATATAGGAGAGAGTTTGATGCTATTTGATATAGGTAAATTTGTGAGCATTACAGCATGGCTATGATGTAGAATTGATTCTTGGTTCGAACAAATTGCAACGTTTATTGTTAATATATTTCGTAAAAAAATATGAGTGATAGTGTAAAAAAAGAAGAAATAGTAATTATTGGCGGTGGGCCTGCCGGGATGGCGGCTGCGTTATATGCATCACGTGCGGGACTTGAGCCGCTCGTATTTGCCGGCTCGCCGTATGGTGGTCAACTGATGCTTACCACCGAAGTGGAGAATTTTCCTGGAATCTCCCACATAATGGGGCCAGAGCTCATTGAAAATATGAGAACGCAGGTGAAAGAGTTTGGCACAAAAATTCTTGATAAGAATGTGTTGGGAGTAAGCTTTGCAAAAAACGAACATAAAATCACCTATGACGGAGGTGAGGTTCAGGCAAAGGCAGTAATTATTGCGCTTGGCGCAAAGGCATTGTGGCTTGGGCTTGAATCTGAAACAAAGTTGCGTGGAAAAGGGGTGTCGGCATGCGCCACATGTGACGGATTTTTCTTTAAGAATAAAGTTGTCGCCGTGGTTGGAGGTGGCGATACCGCAATGGAAGAAGCACTTGTCTTGACAAACTTTGCATCAAAAGTCTATCTCATTCATCGCAGAGAAGAATTTCGTGCCTCGCCAATCATGCTTGAGCGAGTAAAAAAGCATGAGAAGATAGAAGTTATCATGAATGCCGCAATCACAAAAGTAAATGGTGAGCAAAAAGTGGAGGGTATCGAGCTTGCCGCGACGAAAGAAGGAGTGAGCGTTCCCGCTTCGCTTGAACTGGGTGGCCTTTTTATTGCAATTGGTCATCGACCAGACACCGACTTGATCAAAGATCAGATTCAACTTGATGCAAAGGGGTATGTATATACATTTGCTTCGTGGGCCAGTGATTTTTTAAAGGGGAACGTCAAAATTGAACCGCACGTTTTGGAGAGAGTTGCAAAAAAAAGTGACTACTACGATACGGCAACCTCTGAGGAAGGGGTTTTTGCTGCAGGTGACTGTGTAGATCATGTATATCGACAGGCATCTACTGCTGCCGGGCAGGGTGTTGCTGCGGCGCTTGATGCGCAGCGATATCTTGAGTCGATGACATAAGTCGCACAATCCTCCACTTGGTGTCATTCATTTGTCAAGTAAGTGTGAACTCCTCTGTGAGATACTGGTGATCTTGGCGTGATGGGTTGGGAATATGTTGGTCGGTCCGACTTGTCATGCGCTTGTTATAATTCTTGTTTTGACCATTACATAAGTACTATATGAAACATAACTCAGCACAAAGCTCGCATATGAACGCAGGTAGAATGATGCTTGATAGCGCACAAATGATGTTGCGTGAGGCGGCAGTTGACATGAACATTGACGCTCAAACACTTGAGCGTTTGATCGATCCATTTGATATTCATTCTGTTGAGATTCCCGTCGTCATGGATGATGGGCGCACGGAAATATTTCGAGGTTTTCGCGTTCAGCACGATAACACGCTTGGACCATATAAGGGAGGAATACGTTTTCATGCCAGTGTAAATCAGGACGAGGTGCAAGCTTTAGCCACTCTCATGACGATCAAATGTGCAGCGGCAGGACTGCCGCTTGGCGGTGGGAAAGGTGGGATCGTAGTTGATCCAAAAACGCTCTCTGAAGGTGAGCTTGAAAGGCTCTCGCGAGGATATGTACGGGAGCTATTTGATGTGGTTGGACATGAGCAAGATGTCCCAGCCCCTGACGTCAACACCAATGGGCTGATTATGAGCTGGATGGTGGATGAGTATGTGAAGCTCATGCTGAAGAAAAATAATATGCAGCCGGGTGAGCTTGATGAGCAGACATTGAGCAAGTGGCGCGGTTCGTTTACGGGCAAGCCAATTGAACTTGGTGGAAGCTTGGGTCGAACCGAAGCAACCGGTCGAGGAGGAGTGATGGCTATGGTTGCGTATTTGGAAAAAACAGGTCGACGAATTGAAGACATGACAATTGCCGTACAAGGATTTGGAAACGTTGGCTATTATTTTGCAAAAATAGCTTCGGAGCTTGGTGCAAAGGTCATTGCCGTCTCCGACAGTAAAAGCGGGATCATGAATAGAGATGGCTCGGCATTAGATGTGCCGCTTGTGATGGACTGCAAGAAAAAGCAGGGCACGCTGGCTGGCTGTTATTGTGCAGGTGGTGTGTGTGACATAAATGCCGGAAAGATCATCACCAATGAACAATTGCTTGAGCTTGAAGTTGATGTGCTTGTGCCAAGCGCCCTTGAGAGCGTGATTACTGAGCAAAATATGAAAAATATTCGCGCTCCGCTTATTATCGAAATGGCAAATGGTCCAGTAAGCGATGAGGCCTATCAGTACTTAAGCAAAAAAGGCACGACAATTATTCCTGACGTGCTGGCAAATAGTGGGGGTGTCATTGTTTCATTTTTTGAATGGCAGCAGAATCTTAAAGCTGAGGTGTGGAGCGAAGAAGATGTGAATAGTCGATTGGGTGAGCAAATGGGTCGGGCATTCCAACACATATGGGAACGTGCGAAAACGCGTGCAATTCCTTTGAAAAAAGCGGCATTTGAAGTGGCAATTGGGCGAGTGAGCAAAAAAGCATGAAGTGCCGGTAACGTCAAACCTTCGGCGGCACGTGTGCAATATGCCTGTATGGTAAAATATATGCAGTCGTTTTATGCATCTTCGCCCATTTTTTCTATTCTGGAAACGGTATCTCACGATGCGGACTCTTCGCTTCGGTGAGAAGTTTGAGATGGTCAAAAATACCATCGTTGCGCTTCTCTTGGCAAAGCGCGGTAAATACTCAACATCATTTATCAATAGCACGCTCTTTTTGCTCGTGATTACGGCAGTCATTGCCGGGCCAATTATTGCTGAAAACAATCCATTTGCGAGCGAGGTTGATCGTGATGCGGCCGAGAATCAACAGTCAGTATTTAGCTACGACCCCTATGAGAACTCCCTGAGCACTATTATTTCCTCAAAACCTCGTGATAAAGTGGTCGCATATGAGGTAAAAGGTGGAGACACCATTGCCTCAATTGCGAAAAAGTTTGCCGTCTCAATCGACACGATAAAGTGGGAAAACAGCCTGAAAACTGACACTATAAAGCCAGGCGAAACCCTCAATATTCCACCCGGCACAGGAATCGTACACAAGGTTAATTCGGGAGAAACGATATACTCAATCGCAAAAAAGTACAATGTTGACGCACAAAATATCGTGAACTTTCCGTTTAATGACTATTCAGATTTGGAGACGTTCGCCTTGGCTACTGGTCAGTCGATCTTTGTGCCTGAGGGAACTATTGAGCAAAAGAAGCCAGCAGCACCAAATTCAGGCGGGTATTATGCAGGTGCCATTCAGGCGGGCTCAAAAGGAAGCTCAAGTTTTATTTGGCCAACATCAGGTGGAGTCACGCAGTATCCGATTTGGTACCACATGGCGCTTGACATAGCCAGCGGCGGCTCTCCGCCAATTATTGCCGCAGACGGGGGAACGGTGACATATGCTGGATGTATCGATTGGGGATATGGCTGCCATATTATCATTGACCATGGAAATGGCTATCAGTCGTTGTATGGACACATGTCGCAACTATTAGCGTCACCTGGTCAGGTGGTTGGGAAAGGATCTCAGATTGGAGTCATGGGATCAACGGGGCGCTCCACAGGTCCACATTTGCACTTTGAGATTCGTCAAGGTGGTGCACTTTTGAATCCACTGAGCTTCTTGCAGTAAGTGCGTATTCGTTTTTACTTTTGCAGGTCTGCAATTACTTGTTTTATGCGTGACTCATCTTCATCACGAGCCAATTTCATTGCTTTTTCGTACCAATAGAGAGCATCTTGAGTGCGTATAGTCGAATATATTTGACCAAGCAAAAACGGTGATCGTGGATCTTTGGGAAACTTTTTTGTATGTACTTTTAGAATAGACAGGGCAGATTCAGCATCATTTTGTGATACATGTAAGCGAGCAAGCTCAAACAGGTAGTCCGCATTATTTGGATTGAGGGTAATTGCTCGCTCATATGAAGCTCGTGCCCAAAGTGCCGAATCGGGGATTGGTCCGATAAAACGAGAATAGACATAGCCAAGCTCAGCCCACGAGGCAGCTGATGCTGGAGCAAGGCGCACTGTCTCTTTGGCGTGCGCAATTGCAGAGCGCATATACGTTGAGAGAATTTGCGACTGTGCCTCATCAAGCGGCGATCTGCGTGCCAAGGTTTCAGCGGCAATAATATGAGCACGTGATAATGCCTGATGATAACGCGGGATCTTTGGAGCAAGCCGAACAGATTCGCCAAGCAGCCTATTGGTTTGAGCCATATTTTGCGTGTTAATCTGCGCAATTGCCCGTTGATATTGAACTTCAGCTACAAAAGGACGGACTAAATAGATGCTCGTTATGACCATGGCAATCATTGTGGCAATATAGATGCCTACTGAGTGTTTGTG
>CAYUJW010000031.1:0-12220 GCA_964445135.1 uncultured Gammaproteobacteria bacterium | reverse complement strand
TATTTTTCTGGCTGTTTTGGTTTTTTGTGGCACTCACCCCTACATTTTTACCGATGCGTTTGGCGTGGGTTGTCGCTGAACGCTATGCATATTTCGGTACCATAGGTATCGTGGTCTTGGTTGCTTGGGGTGTATCAACACTCATTCGACATAAAAAGTACATGATATATGGATATATCGTAGCTGCGGTTGTCATCCTTGCCCTGTTGGGGCGAACAATTGTGCGCAATCAAGATTGGATTGATACTGACAGTTTGTGGATTGCAACCGGTAAGACTGCCCCCGAATACCACGTCACGCACAACAACCTCGGAGACATGTACGGGAGGTGGGGGGACCCCGAGCGAGCTATTGAGGAGTTTACGATTGCAACCCAAATAAAGCCAGATTACGCTGAAGGATATCATAATATTGGAAATACCTATATGCAGCTTGGGAAGCTTGATGAAGCACAAAAATACTTTCAGCTGACACTCAAATATAATCCGCGCATTTGGCAAACACACATGAATTTGGCCTTGATTTATTTCAACACGAATCAGGCGCCAAAAGCATATGACTCAATGAAGCGTGCAATTGCACTATCCCCCAACGAACCAGGTCTCTATCTGCAGCTGGCGCAAATGTATGAAGCGGCAGGTGACACAGATAGTGCGCAGATGGTCAGAAGCCAAATGCCTATATCTACAAATTAACTGCGCTATCAACAAGTTTTATTGCGTCTTTTTCCGCGTCAATTGATGTTGCGGGACGGAAAAAATGGTGGCCCAATTTGACCGCTGCATTCTTCCAAAATGAAGGCGAACTCCATCCAACTTTTGTTTGTCCCGGGTCAAAATCCAACAAATGCCCAACCAACTTCCAACCCATATAGAATAGGTATTTTGCATCGTGAAGACTTCGAATTTGAAGAATCTTTCGCCCAATATAGTGTGGAGTCATGAAAGCGCTATATAAATCTTGTTCAAGTTCATGAAGTTTTTTTGTGGAAAAAGGAATCTTCATGACGGGGCGTCGCATATCAAATTTATTGTAATCTTCAGTAAGTAGCCAGCCATTTTTTCGACATTCGCTAAAAAGCGGAGTCCCCGGATACGGGATGATGATCGTGGCCTGCATTGTTTCGTAGTAGCCTTTTTTAAACGCGTATTTCGCAATGGCAATTGTACGCTTTGCATCTTCCAAGCTCTCCCATGGATACCCCAGCATAATCGTTATATGTGGATCGAGTCCTGCTGCGCGCGCCATGCGTGGGCCATTTATGGCATCTGCTTCAAGCGTTCCTTTGTCAAGTCGATCAAGCGTTTTTTGATTCCCCGACTCCATGCCATATAAAATAAACCGGAAGCCAGCTTGCCCCATTAGATCGTAGTATTCTTGATTGATTGCATTAAATCGCATGTTGCATCCGTAGCGCACCTTTTTGTTGTAGCCGCTTTTGATGAGTAGTTCACAAAATGCTTTCAGCTTTGGTCCAACAAACATAGTGCCGGCATCATCAAATATTTCGCGCACCCCATAGGTGTCTACCACATGTTTGACTTCGTCAAATAATCGCTGAGGAGAAAAGCTGCGATACGATCCAATTGGATTGATGGTGTGGTCCCAGACACAAAAAGTGCAGCGATTCCACCAACAATCTCGCCCCGAATACATATACGTTCCAGGTGTGTATTTATAGTTGCCATTTTCATATGCATACAGCTCCCAGCGCGTCAGATCGCGATCAACAAACGGAAGTGAGTCCAGCACGTGGCGCAGGCTTGGCGGGCCGCTATGGTGGATTTTTTCGCGTGCCGTAAGCGGCGATTTTACAATTTTTGTTCCATAGGGCGCGGCCGTTATGTCGGTATTTCCGCCTCGCCAATATACTCCCCCTTCAAGCGCTTCTCCTAAATATATATGATTGAGTAAGTTGCTTAAGACAAAGTCGTAGTCACCACCTGTTATTGCATAGTCAAGGGGCGAGTTTTCAAAGATTTCATATGGCAAATAGCTAATGTGATCCCCCACCCAAATCAGCTTAAGGTTGGGAATTTTCTTTTTGATGTCTGCGATTTGTTTCCAATGAGTTTTTACGATTGGAGATTTGGTCTCGACCATTAAGTAGTCGGCGCCGAGGGATTTTAATTGCGCAATCCAGTCGTTGTAATGCATTTTTTCAGCAATACCGTCCATCCAATGCACGGTATATCCGTGGTGAGCGGCGTTTGAAGCCGCATATGCGGGAACCATTGGATAGATGTATGTTGGGGCATTAAAATACTGAAACTGTCTGTTTTGCGACAAAAGCGGTACGCCTTTTTTTGACTCAATTGGCGCATATCCCACCACCACGACAATATCTTTGATTGAGGTAATTGGCAGTCCCCTTGTGTTTGTGTTCTTCTGAAGCTTGTGAGCGCTTTGCGGCTTGGTCATGGCGAGTTCATTGTATACCAATTGGACGTTGGAAAAAAGCGGGCAACGACTGGCCAGGCCCGGGCATCTGGTTATTTCTTCTTCTGTTTTGGGTAGAGTCGGCGCCCCTTCTGGTACACCTCAATTGCAACAACAGGACAGCTTTGTGCTGCAGCAACAATCTTTTCAAGTCGATCCCATTGTTTGTTTTGAATAAATGCAAGATTGTCTGAATCCAAATCAAAGGTGCTTGGCGCATATACGACACAGGTTGCAGCGCCTATGCAGAGTGCGCGATGAACATGAATTTCTATATCGCCTTGTTTGATAATTTGCGTATTCATACGTGATTTTTTGGGGAAGAAGCGGCAAAAAAGTAACCTTTTATAAACATATACCCATACACCATGTGCAGCGACACAAGTACCGCAACAAGGCGCGCATTAAATAGTACACTGCGCCCTCTCACAATCGATCTGACAAGAATATATCCAACAATTGCGATATATGCAAAAAGCGGTAGCCAGAGCACACGCATTTTAACAGGATGAATAAAGATACTCATCAACGCAAGTAGGAGGGTGTAGATAAGAAATAATGACGGTACGGTGTAGATGATGCGACGAGAATTACGATCACCTTGTGCAAAAAACATGCCGCGATGATATCCATATGACCCTTGCTGTGCCAAAAATGCACGGTAGGATGGTCTGCGGTGATGATATACCACAACTTCTGGCGTATATAGTATTGCGTATGGATGAGTATAGGTAATCGCATTGCATAGCTTGCTGTCTTCCCCTGGCCAGTATGTCGTGTTAAATCCCCCAACTTGCAAAAAGATATTGCGGCGAATAATAAAATTCATTGAAGGATAATCGGTAACAAAGCGAGACTTCATATGGCAATAGCGGTATTGCAATTGTCCAGATCCCAAGCGAGATGTGAGAATTTCATTAAATACTTGCTCCCAGTTTCCCGCCGAAATTGGCGTGATACCCGGGCCGCACACTGCATAGATACTAGGGTCATCAAAATATGACTTGGCCATTTTTAGCCAGTCAGGCGCGGGAAATGCGTCATCATCAATAAAAGCAAGGTAGCGGCCGACTGCAAGCTTGGCCCCCATGTCGCGCTTTTTTGGGGGTGATAATGGTCCAGTGGGAGTAATGTGCAGCCATGGATATTTTTTTAATAGTGCCGCGTCTTTTTGAGACTTGTTATTTGGTAACACAAGCACCTCAAACGAGTCAATATTTTGTTTTTGTAAAGCAGGTAGCGTCTCATGAATGAGAGTTGAGGATAGCTCGATAAGGGGGATGATGACACTCCAGGTTTGAGTGCGTTTGCGCGTTGTGTGTTTCATCGTTCTTCATTGTTTTCAAATCCCCAGCTATACAAGTTAGCAGGCCAGATTGAAGCGGGGTTGTCATCATATGTGTAGTGATCAAGATAAAGCTCATGATGGAGATTCTGCTTTGCATATTCAATGACTTCTTGGGACATGCTTGTGTCATCGATGAAGATAAATCCTTGCGGATGCATTTTCATAACGCCAACCAGGTCGCGGAGATTTGAGACAAGCACTACTCCCCCGCTTTTATAAATAACCTTCTCACCGGCGGGGCTTATTGTGTATGGCGTCGACTTGGAAAGACCATTTATTCGCCCAGATTCCTGATCCCAACGAAATGCGAAGAGGGGTTGATAATCTGTACCCAAATACCACCTCGTTCGATCCCACCACGTGTCAATAACCGCAGGAGGTGTTGATTTTGTTGCAGATTTTTTCTGAATAATTTCATACACCTGATCGTAATCGACAAGAGCTATTTCACGAAAACTGTGATTGACTGAGTAAAAACGTTTTGGCTTGATCGTGAATAAATTACCTTGAGCGATGATTGCGAGTGTGATGATAATTGTGGTGACAGCCACGTACTTCTTGCTCGTGAATAATGTTGAAATTTGTGCAATTGCCACGGCCATCATCATGAGTAAAAGCGGAAAGATAACGAGCAAGTAGCGCGTATTATATGGCTTATATACAAACAGGAAGAAAGACAGATATACGCTTATGAAAATATGAATGATTCGGCTTTGGGGATATTTTTGCCACATTAATATGGCGCCCAGAGCAGACAGCACGGTGACCGCTCCATACTCTCTCCATAAAAATGAATGATAGTACCAAAGATTATTTGCCCCAAATGCCTGCGTTTGCACGCTTTGAGTAATGGCTAAAATAAGCCCAGACTTGACAAGTAAGGCAGAGCTTATCAATGCCCCTATTCCAAGCACAAGCTGTGTGTTTCGTGTTCGTTTATGAGTGAGCGTGTAATGGAGCGAAAGAACAGCAATGACTATGAGAAATGAAACATGAGTAATTATTCCCAAAAGCGCTGTGCCAACAAGTGTTGCTGCGTGGCGTTTGCTTGGGCGCGCGGTTTGAAGAAGCGCGATATAGGAGGTGAGAAGTATTATCGTTAGCACTTGCTGAATTGGATATCCGCGGGCCTGTGTGCTCCATGCAATCATGAAGTATGAGGTTGCGGCAAGAAGTGCTGCACACAAGCTGATTATTGTATTTTTACTCACCCTCAGACACAACAGATAGAGAGCGAGCGGGACTGTTGAACCAATAATTGCCATCGGCAATCGAGCACTCCATTCTGCGGCTCCCAAAAGCGCAAATGAAAGTGCCATAAGTATATGGGCGGTAATGTTGTGATATTCAAAATATCTCTGTTCTATATTAAATACTCCAATACCGTATGTGAGAAGCAACTTGGCTTGTGAAGCGCTGCTAAACTCATCGACCCAAAAGGGAGCGTTTGTTTGAAGTGCAAATGCGCGAAGTGTCAAAGCAAGCGCGCAGATGCCAGCAACTGCGAAGATTATTTTTTTCTTAAATAGGAAATGCATACCCAAACGAGAATCAAATACATAACGTTCATTATGGTGTCTGCCCAGAGATCGCGCCCGAGGTAGCGAAGCACAAATGCTGCAGCCACAAGAACGAGTGTTGCTTTCAATTGTGTCACAAGTTTGAGGCGTGAGAGCACAACAAGCAATCCCCAATCAACGATAAGTATAGCAGTGAGCGCCTCCTGCGCATAGAGGTTTATATATGGAATTCGATGGATAAAAAATACGCAGAACAGGGTTATGCCCACGACCGGCATCAGAATACCAACATGTGTATTATATATTCGATACGCTCGAGCAAGCAGTGTGGCAAAAGTCTTCATAGGAGAATGAGCGCCCCAAGAATAATAACAAGCGCAATTATTGAAACGATACGGCCAACATTTGCCAGATTTTGTGGAGAAAATTCAATTCGAGCTTCAATAGAGGGCCGAGATGTCGGGTCCACAGTCCATACATTTGAATAGCCATTTCCCGACAGATGAACAGGTTTTTGGTTGGCAAATGATAAGTTCCATCGCTTATCAAAATGTGTGTTGTATATCATCAGCTGCGGTTTCCCAATGCTGAGCGCAAATTGTTCGCTCGTCTGTGTTGTTTTGCGATTGACAATTGTGGTGTTTGGTGGCTGCTCATATGTAGGGTTGTTCTTCACCAGAATGAGTGTTGGGATATCGATTTTTTGAAGAACAATATCATCAAGAGTTACATCTTGATTTGTGTTTGAGTAAAAATTGCAAATATGATGTACATACGTGTCTGCGAACTTTATATCAAGCTTATGTGATGTTTGGACTGATGATACACCCTTCATGTCAATAACTTTTGAATTATATGGAAGAACATAGGTGATGCTTGTTTGGGCTTTGGTTTGAGTTTGTAGCACCGTGTCAGCATTATCGGTGTTTGCGGTATAAGACAAAATATATTGTCCCGGGCGCAGCGTTCCAAGCGTTAGCTGCGAACATTCATTTTGTGCGTTGGTGACTTGTAGTTGCGAAGACTCAAGGTTGGTGAACAAATTTTCTGGAAAGAGATTTGACGTCGTGTTAATTTGAAGTGATGCTCTGTATAACTTCTCCTCAAGAGGAATGCTCGTGAGCTTGGTCCATAAGGCGCTTGCATCAAGTGCAATTTCAACCGTTGAGTCAGCGATTGAAAAAGCCACATCGCGAATCGATTCTTCACGCGAAAATGAATCGTTTTTTACATATATGTCATAGGTACCCTCAGATTCAACCGCGACAGCATACTCTTTGATATCTTTGTCAGTCGAGATGATGGTGTCTTTTTGTAGCTCTTGCGAAAGTTTGTGAAGTTGAAGATATACTTCATGTTTGATGATCGCCTCATCTTCACCTGTTGAGGTAAGCACAAGGTTGCTAAACTCCTCTTTTTGCATGAGGACACTATCGAGCACTTTGACAAGAAGAGCATTTCGATCCGCTGCGCGGCTTAAGGTGTCGTCTGCCAAAAGTTTCTTTAGTGCCGAGTCAAGCTTCTCTAATCGATCGTGATACATGTGCCAGGCGACTGTTATATCGCCGACATTCTGGTGATTGCGATACATTGTTTGTAATTCAAACAAGCGCCGAATGCTCAGGCTCGTTTGAAGTGAAATGTAATCATAAATATTAGCGTTTGCCTTCTTCTCCAAGTCAGCCTCCATGCTTTTTCGGAAGACAAAAAATGGCGAGTTTGGGACTATTGCCACGTCACGACTATCGTTAATAAGCGCCATTTCGACAAGATCACATTTTGCGCAGGCTGGAATAATAAATTCAGTTTTTTTGTAGATGTCATATGTTTGGGGCAATTCATGAGGCTGCGTGTAGAAAACCAAATCTTGTGGATCAACTGTGCTCGGAAGCTGGTCGAGTTGATATGCAGTCTGCCCATCTGAATAATCTCGAATTACATGATAGCCGGTGGCAAACGTAATGTGTGGACTGACTTCGCGCATCTTATAAAGATGCCAAGGGCCAAACGACTTCACAAGTGACACGTCTGCCGAGGAATTTAGTGTGCGTTTGATATTTTTGGTATCAATCAGTTTTGGTGTCTTTTTGATGTCAGTGCCCAAGACGTCATCTCGAACAAGTAAATAATTAATGCCAAGACGTTTTGCTTCCCCTACCCATTTTGTCTGACCAGCATCAATTAAAGCATAAAGATTTAAGAGGAGATTGTTCTCAATGTCAGAGTTGCTAAGATTAAAGCTGACGTGATTATTTTTATTGAGTAAAGAATGCACCGTTGCCAAACTCCAATATCCCCAATTTGTTGATTCAACATACGAGTCTTCAGGTCGAAATGGCAGAACAAGCGTGCGCGCGTCTTTGACGTTTTGTGAGTTGGTGTAGGCGCCATATTCACTGACATAATCGGGAACGCGAATACGTGTTGTGCGATACTCATGGTATTTGAAAAATGCGGTGCCGAAAATAGGAAATGAATATGCAAGAATAAGTGTAATGACGGCTACTCGAGTTATGGCATCAGGTATGATTCGAACCCGTTTATAGCTGAGTATATGGCTTATAAACAACCCAAGCAGCAGAGAAAAGGAAAACCACAGCCCGGGTGCAAATTTATAAAACGGTGTGCGAAATGCAATAAATCCGGGAAGCTTATTTAGGAGAAAAATATAAAAATATCCAAACGGTGCATGTGACCCTGCCATCAAAAGGATCGAAGCGAGCCCAACGAGAAAAATTGCAGCAGTTTGCGTGCGCTCTTGTGGTTTGCAAACAATCAGCGCAAGAATGGCCGCTGCTGGAATGAGATACGATATAAGAACCAACAAATCATTGGAGAAAAAGATGAGCGCGTATGCATGATCCGGATTGACATACCATTCTTGAATACCTTGAAGGCGCAGGAGATTATGTATCGATGTATCGCGGCTGATTTCTTGTGTCCAGTTGATAACACCTGCCAAGCCACCTGATTTGCCAATCTCTGTCGCATAGGAGTTTTGCACATATGAAACATACGGCATCAGCCAATACGCATTAAGAAACAAGAAAACCACAAACGTTATGGCTCCATAGATTCCCAGGCGAAGGAGTGTTTGTGCGCGCGTCGTGCTCCCAATCAGGCAGCACACAATGTATGTTGGAACAGCAACCAAAATTGACCCAAACAAAGGCACGAATCCTCCACCATTAAGTATGGTAATAAGGAGTGCGGATACAAGGGAGTATTTGAGAAGATTTACTTTTTTATAGATGATGCGATGCACAAGCAGCAGAAGCAGTGGAAGAAGAATATATGTTGAAAACTTCGTGCGTTCGGCAATAAACCATGCTTGAAGGGTAAAGTGATTTACTTGGTAAAAGATCGCCGCCCACAGTGGTAAATATGTACGTTGCGGAAAAACTTCGCGCGCAAAAAAATACATGGCAAATCCGATCATTGCAAAATAGCTGCTAAACGTGATGCCTTGCTGAATCCACAGTGGCAAACGAAGTAGGCTGAGTACATACTCCTGTCCGTGTACGAAAAAACCAGGCATCGCAAATGTTTGATCTGCTCCAAAACCGTATCTGTTGGTCCACGTAAAGAGGCGATCAAGAAAGTGCATCGCTGGATCAATGGGGGTTCCTGCATCATGCCCCATGATTACCCAGCCGGCGCTGAGCCACAGAAAAGGAATAAGACTCACCAAAAAAATGAGTACATAATCTAGGCGCCTGCTATTTTGTCGCATACAAAAATACTGGAGAATTGATGTAGCGGGAATTGACGCCAAACGGCAGAGGAATGTGAAGGTGCTTGGAAAAGCGATAAAAATAGGGAATAAATCCAAATTGACGAAACCCAATTTTTGTAAAGCCTGCCTGTTTGAGAAGTTGGGCCCACTGTCCAGGATACAGCACGCTTACGTGCGTTTCATCATAATATACATAACTATAGGGATATGGCGTCGAGAGAATAACTTTTCCGTCTTTTGCGAGCATAGAATGCATATTTCGCAGTGCATTGAGCGGTTTATCTAAATGTTCAATGACTTCAAATGCAAACAGCAAATCGTACGATCCGACATGCTTTTTTTTCGGCTTTTCCATCACATCAAGCACTTCACATTCAATATGTGGAAGTAATTTTTTCGCGTGTTTTACAGCGTACGATGAAATATCTGTGGCGGTGACTTCATATCCATATTCAGACAAAACATGTGAGGCAGAACCGATGGAACAGCCAATCTCAAGTGCCTTTTTGCCACTTCCATTTTTGATTGGAAAAAATGAGTTGATTACTTCAAACCATCCATAGAACCAGTTGTAGTTACGTATAAAGTCATTCTTTGTAAACTCGCCAGTCATGGCGAAGTAATAATCGGTAAAGTATTTCTTATCAAAGATTTTTCGGCCAGCCATATGTTTTTTCGGAATGTTAATCGGTAAAGTCTAGAGTATAGAGCAACTCGTCAACTTGAGCTTGTCCCGCTTCTGTTGATACATAACTTGTTGAAACATTTATTTCCTTAATCTGCAGATTATTTTTCGTGTTAAAGTAATAGCGTTTAACTTGGGTTTGATCGACATTGGTGACGGTGGTGTATGAATCTAAATACCCTAGTTTTAGCTGGGCAAACGTAATGCCCGATGTCCCTTCTGGATATTGAGCATATTCAGGAAGTCTGGCAATATAGTCTGAGATCGGTTCTCCCTCACCTTTGTCATAAATACGAATTCCCATCACGTACTCCCCCCCATCGGTAAAAATGCTGATGTCACGATTTGCCTCATCCTGATTATTGGGTACCACGCTCCACTGCGGCGGGATAAGCATAGAATATGAACCAAGCTCATTGGAATACGTTGTCCAATCAGCCTTTTTTGTGCGCCTTGCTATGACGGCCTCTAGCTCTTTTCGGATTTCTGGACTGATCATATGAGCCGTTTGGTTTGTGCCATCGTATGATATTGCATGCACATTTTTTGGATCAATTTTATTTTCAAGAACTGTTTTGTACAGTGATTTCTTGTCAAGCATGTATCCAATACTCATGCCATCAAATGTCTGGTACCACTGCTCCGTGATTCCTTTCATTAAAAATTGCGCAGTCAAGAAATCTTTTGGAATTTTTTGCTCCTGCGCATAAACTGAGAGTATGACTTGGCCTGGGTTGTTTTGAAACGGCAACATCATGTCTGCAAATCCATAAAGCGCCACATTGCTTGTTGTGTAAAACAATGTTTGTTCTCCAAGCTTAGGAACTTCTTTTTTCAGCAACTTGACGATAGTCTCACGCCCATCGGTAATCTTATTCTGCGTTGCAATTTGCGTTTGGAGGCTTTGATATTGATAGACAAAAAAGCCAATCACCACAAGCATCGTCAGTGACTGATAGAGCGGCTGAAGAGATGTGATTTTATAGTGGGCAATCTGTCTAAAGATGCGCCATACAAGATAGGAAAGCAGTATGCTGATTGAAACGTTGAGCACATAGAGGTGTCGTGAATCAACGGTTGAAATATAGGGAAAAAGTTTCAAAAGCCAGCCGGCTAAAAAGGTAAACGGAAGCGTGCTAAAAACAAGCCAAGCGAAAATGATAGCCAATGGTTTTTTATCATCGTTCGTTGCTGCTTGGGTTTGTTTGAATACGAAATATCCAATCACAATAATCAGCAGTGCGATGGTGTACAGCACCATGTCTTGTCCGGCGCTTTGGGTAAATGTCAAATAATTTGTGCCACGCACTTCCCGCTCAACGTTGTAATGGGGATACCCAACTTCAGTCATCCATTCCGTCAATTGTGTAATTGTTGACTGCGAAAATATCGATTGAGTCATGGCCTTCAGAAACAGCGTGATTGCCCAATATATTGAAAATAGCGGATCAGTATTTTTATTGGATATTGAAGCGATCATGTTGGGATCAGTCCCCCACATCGCCATGATCTTTGGGCTTAAAAATCGAACAAAAAGGTATCCGAGCGTACTGGCATGTAAAAGTTTAAGACCCAATGTGAATCGCCACGACCGATAGATGACACTATAAAACGGCAAAATGAAGACCAAGAGAATCATTGATTCTTTAGTAAAGAGACTTGCCAAATAGAACACAATTGCCCCGTAGTAAGCATTCTTTGCAGAAGGGGCGAGCTGTATATACTTGGTAAATAGCTGCAATGACGCCAGACCAAAAATCAGCGAACACTGCGCATACAAGTGGGCATTTGTCCAGATCACCGCTTGTGAGTGTGTGGAAAGAGTGATAAACACCAGACCAGACATAAGTGCCAGCCAATGATTGCGAAAAAGTGTTTTCACAAGGGCTGTGATTTGAACCCCAATAAGCGTATGCAAGATCAAGGCAAAAGAAATATAGAGCGGATAGTTTAACTTGAGCGTCATGATCTCTATCCACAATAAGAATGTCCCAACTGGCGATATGTGAAAGGCAAATGCCTGCGGATATCGAAAGGGCGCAAGAAATGCGACGATAGGTGCAAGAGGGTGTTGGCTGATTCGTGAGAATAGCGGAATGAAGAACCATTCATCTTGCTGAAAATACCCATAATATGCGGGCAGATAAAAAATGAGTGACGTCACAAAGAATGCAAAAGCCAGCATTGCATAATATTTCCACGGAGTCCTAGCCGCTTTCATAATCATCCCAAGTATTTTTGGCGTTTTGAGTTTTTGATTTTTTGTGCCTTTTGAGTTATTGATCTGTGTCGTTTTTTTCATGTCTGGTGAGAGCCCTAATCTTTATACCCGGCCAGGGCAGTTGTGAATAAATGATAGTAGTAGCTTATTCGCACATGCGATGTGACGAGTGGAAGATATGAAGAATCGGGAACGCGGCGGATCGTATGTTGAGTCATATTTCTAGCCACCACTATATCACGAATATGTGAAATGGTAAACCATAATGCAC
>CAYUJW010000030.1:0-12631 GCA_964445135.1 uncultured Gammaproteobacteria bacterium | reverse complement strand
TGTGGAATGCTGCCCAGCGCCAAATGGTTAGAACGGGGAAAATGCATGGATATATGCGGATGTATTGGGCCAAAAAAATACTTGAGTGGACGCCAAGTGCGGACATTGCTATTGACTATGCGATACGATTAAATGATACGTATGAGTTGGATGGACGCGATCCAAATGGATATGTCGGAGTTCTGTGGAGTATTGCTGGGCTTCACGATAGACCATGGTTTACACGCCCAATATTTGGAACTATTCGCTATATGAATGAGTCTGGTATGAAACGCAAGATGGATGTCGAGGGGTATTGCTCCGCCTGGAAATAAGCCGATTTATGCGCGCTTTTCAATTGCATCTGCGCAATATGCGACGATGTCGCAAATCAGCTTGGACGGTAAATCACCCTCATGTGGCAATTGAATGGTACCGGTTGACGTATGATAACCGGCAAGACGCGGCGCAAAGTGGGATACTGCCTTTGGCCCGGGATAGATACCAATGTGTTTTGGATAAGCGGCAAAGTGAAACATATTCACGCCGCGATACACAAATGTTGGAATGCCATACTTTATGGTCTCCACAGCGTCAGGCACTTCTTTTTGCACAATAGCACGAATCTGCGTCAACTTTTTTTGAACATCAATCGGGAAGTCTGCAATGTGTTCGTCGATGTTTTTGTAAGATTTCATTGGGAGCGGGTGAAGGGAATCGAACCCTCGGCTCGTCCTTGGCAAGGACGCATTGTACCACTCAACTACACCCGCACGTGTCACACTTTTTAGAATCCAACTTTGGACTCTTGCGAACCCTCGGCTTCCCGCCGTGGCGGGACCTGTACCACTCAACTACACCCGCACGTGTCACATGTCGCGTAGCGTTAGTATAGCATACATGGTGCGCGCTTGGCAATAATTATGCTGTTGTGGTATAGTAAGGGTATATGGCAACCACTAAAAAAACCACAACCACCAAAAAAACAACCGCCGCGCGACCAAAAGTCGAGGCACGCGTTGACATGAAAGATGTCAAAGATCAGGTCGAGACAGTAGTCGAGACAGCACGCGGTAAGATTGAAGAAGTGATGGCGACCCCCCAGGCCAAAAAGGCACAAGCCGCCGTAAAAAAGGGCGTCACCCAAGCGAAGCGCGAAGTGAAAAAGGCAGCCAAACGACCAGAAGTGAAAAAAGCAATCAAAGATATTAAAAAGCAAAGCGATGCAGTGATGGATACTGTTGAGCAAGCAACTCAGGACGCACTCGCCAAGACACAAAAAGTCGCGCGTCGCGATGATGTCAAAGAAACAGTCGAAACCATTCAGGTCAAAGGGACTCAAGTGGTTGATAAAGTTCGAGAACTCATCAAGGCGGGCAATGTTCGTCGCATCATCATCAAAGACAAAGAAGGTAAGTCGATTGCCGAGTTCCCACTGACATTTGGAGTCATTGGAGCTGCTGCTCTTTTGCCCTTGGCGGCAATTGCCACTATCGCCGCACTCATCAACGAGTGCACGATCACGGTCGTTCGCAATAAATAATTGTAAAGACCCGATTGGTTCCCGCCCACTACATCTCCACTGCAAAACTGGACAACTATTTGCTATACTTGGGCTATGTTTGGGCCGGTAGCTCAGCGGTTAGAGCACTACTCTTATAAAGTAGGGGTCGACGGTTCGATTCCATCCCGGCCCACCAGCACTCAAACAATTGGAAAAACGAGAAAAATGTGCATAGCGGAGATAGCCAAGGTGGTCACGGCGGTGGTCTGAAAAACCTCAGATGTCAGTTCGACTCTGACTCTCCGCACACTTTTTTTCACACATATCAGCCACAGCACAAAGGACTGATTAACAGGCTTCAATTGATGTGTAGATGATTATCTACTTAGGATATAGGAGGATGCGGTAGTTGCCATTGAACATCTGCTTAAGCATCAGCGAGTATGAAATGTTTTTGTGGGTCAGTTAACATGGTCGCATTCGGGGTTTGGAGTCCACGAAATCTAACCTTATCACCCGACCATGCAGCTCCGATATAATTATACATTAACGTAGTTACAGCGATTTCCCGACCATCTTCAAGTCCAACCATAAAACTTGTCGGCGATGTGACAGCTTCTCTGTCATCCAGAATAAATCCCCGCTGTTCCCCCTCTCCAACATACCCATCCACATGATCGTTTGCCGGAAAACTATTTAAATCTGATTCTTTACGTACGACTTTTAAATCTACAGTGAGGTTGTCTAGCTTAAACTGTAACAAACTCATTCTTTTTCTCATTGCTGACACAATCGGATTGTCTCCTTGCATGGCGAGTTGTAGGGGTTTTTTCATATCTGCTGCAAGCACTTTTACCGTTGGTAAATACTCTATGCCGCGTATTAGTATGTCTACGTCATGAAAACGAGTTGCATCCGTCGGGAAGATGCCTGCTTGCAAGCCACCATATAAACCAATATCGTCTTTTGCAACCCCATACGCTCTAAGTATCGATGTGAAATTTTCAACGCATTCTAATATGTATTCTGCTCCAATGGGAGCCTTTCTTGCGCCAATTATACTGTGATGGGATGTGAACGGGTCATAAACATCAGTTATATCAGCTAACGGTACGGACAAGTACGCATCGTGTGTTTCTGGATTCCTAACTCTTCGCGATTTAATTACTTCATTAAGCTCACCTTCGATAACTCCATCACTAATAACATCTAGCCCTCCGTTATCAATATTTTTACGATAAAACATACCTGTTTCAGGTTGCCATCTTGCTTCATCAGTCTGTGATGGCTGATATACTAAGACTGCCCTTGTTGATTTAGGATCAACTCCCACAATGCCATTACTATAATAAATCAGGCCGTATTTATCCTTAAAGTATGTGAGATAACCGCTAGTGTTTTGTAACCTAGTTTTTCTCTCTTCAAAGTCATTTTGAAACTCATTTTCTATGCCCATATTATGTCGGAAACTTTGGAGTAATGTTACAATATCTTTTATGCAATGTAAGGTGTGCTTATCTAATCAAGCTAAACTTCGCATATCGCCTGGACCAACTATCTTTACTGGCAAGTACTGGCTTGTTGAACATTGCTATCCTTCACAAACTGCTGGAAGGCTCGTGATCGCATTGAAGCGACATGTCCATGCATTGCATGAACTTACCACAGAGGAGTACATAGAGTTTGCAAAAATACTCGAACTCACCATTAGCTCATTACACGCATGCTATTTATCAGATGTGGAGTATTGCGCATGCTTTAGCGAACAGCCGGGTTTTGAACACATTCACTTTCATATCATACCAAGAGGAACGGAGCGTACTGTGAAAGGTCCACAATTTATGCAGACAAATGGTCCACAGCTGAGTGATGATGAAGTGATACAAACTATTAGCATGTTGCTTCCCTACTTTAATCGAAGCATTGCTTAGAAGATTACCTGCTTAAGATATAGGAGGATGCGGCAGCCACTGATGCAGTGAGAATTGTGCCCCATGCCAAGTCAATAAGCGTGAGCGGCACCGACCATCCCTTCAAAACAGCAAGCGCCGTAAGGTCAAAGGTAGCATAAGCGATAAGACCAAATAGAGCGCCCCATAGGGCAATTGTCCAAAGTGACTCCCCCCGGTGAGGATAGATTACAAAGGCCAATATTCCAATCACATACAATACGTAGAATATGACAGCTGCCACCATGTTTGGCTGCGCCCTCATCATTGGCCCAACATATGAGGCATAGAGATTTTTAGCAACAAATCCAAGCCACGTAAGATCGATGAGGATAAATACGATAAAGGTGACAATAAAACTCTTCAGGTGAATATACATACGCGATACAAAACCATTATGAGTGATTAGTCAAAAAACTTCTACTCCGTTTGACGCATATGTCGCGCGCCTTATGCCGCTTTCATTTCAGCTGGCATCTTGCTCTCATCCATATGGGCAATTTCCCACATGTGTCCGTCTAGATCTTCAAATGATTTCAGATACATCCAACCATAATCCTCGGTGTCTCGATACATGGATCCCCCTGCTTCCAACACCTTGTTTGCCATCTCATCAACCTCATCACGACTGGTTGCCGAAAGCGCAAATATGCACTCTGACATCTGGTGTGGGTCAATGATTGTCTTTTTGGTAAATCGCCCAAATGATTCCTGAGTCTGCAACATGCAATAAATTGTTTCACTAATCACCATGCAGGCTGCATTCTCATCGGTAAACTTTGCATTAAAAGTAAATCCTAAGTGTGTGAAAAATGCCATGCTTTTTTTCAAATCACCAACCACCATGTTTAGATAGATTTCACGTGCCATATATGTATGTGTGAGTCAAAATATATAAAGCGAAGACTCCTTAGGAAGGAGTATATCAAAGAGGTAGCACGGACTGCAACCTGGGGCTTGCACATTGCGTTGCGTCGTAAATACTGGTGGACCCGAGCAGAATTGAACTGCCTCCTCCGCAATGCGAATGCGGCGTTGTACCGTCTAACTCCGGGCCCTTTGTTGGGAAGTACGTGCGACAAAAAACAATTTGTGGCGAGTTCAATTATACCAAACATTCCCCCTGCTTAGTGCGCGAGAAAGAGCATCACCAACACAGCAAGAGCGATGCGATAATACCCAAATGGCGAAAGTGAATTACGTTGCAAATAGTCGACCAACCATTTAACTGACATATATGCCACCACAAATGAGGTAACAAATCCCACAAGAAGTGGCGAAAGAGAGGTGGTCGAACTCATCAAGATTTCTCGAGATTTATACATATCAAACACTGTTGCCGCCATGATGGTTGGCACGGCGAGTAAAAATGAATAGAGCGCGGCTTCTGAGCGCTTGTATCCCATGAGCATCATGGTAATCATCACAATTCCGGCGCGTGAAACGCCTGGCACAACTGCCAATGCTTGGGCAATCCCAACAATCACCGCTTGTTTATTACTCAGCTTGGTCAATTCGTGGGTCAGATGAAGCTGTTTTTGCTTGATGGCAAATTCAATCAACAAAAACGCACATCCGATGACGAATAAACTCAGGCCAATGAGGGCGGTTGATGAGAAAAATATGCTCTTGACTATTTGATACAGAAAAAAGCCAATAATTCCCGTTGGGAAGAAGGAGATGAGCACTCGCCGCGTAAGCTGCTTGTTATTGATCATATGATTCATATACAACACGACGATCGCCAAAATAGCTCCCGACTGGATAAATACTTCAAAAAATTTGACATACTCGGTGTCTTGAACCTTCAAAAGTGAGGCGGCAAGAATGAGATGTGCCGTTGATGAAATGGGAAGGAATTCAGTAATCCCTTCGATTATGCCCAATATTAGTGCTTGTAGGTTTGTCATGTGTTTGGCAATGTATGGTACAGTATAATATATCGTTGACCTATGAGAATTGCTATCGTACATGATCACTTGCTTGAATTTGGTGGAGCCGAGCGCGTATTTGTGAGCTTAGCGCGCGCCTTTGCTGGCGCCGACTTATACACTTCGTATCTCAATGTCGATGGTTTGGGTGTACACAAAAAAGAGATTGAAAACCTCACCATCAACACTTCTTGGGCAAATCGCGTGCCCGGCATGAAACGACTCCATTCGCCACTTCGGTTTATGTACCCACTCATCTGGGAGAGCTTGGATCTTCGTGGGTATGATGTGGTTATCACCTCATCAGCCACCGCGATGTGTCGAGGCGTGATCACCCGTCCGGAAACCCTCAACATCTGCTACATGCACCACCCACCCCGATATTTGTACAACTATGAAACTGCCATGGAGTGGCGACGTCACGCTGCAATTCGCATCTATGCCGCGCTTATCAATCACGGATTGCTTCAGTGGGATTATCTGGCAGCACAACGGGTTGATCACATGATTAGCAACTCCAAAGAAACGCAAAAACGCGTCGCAAAGTTTTACCGACTTGAGTCTGATGTGATCTATCCCCCAGTTCACATTCCTGAAAAACAATCATATAACCCAAATGGATATTACGTGACCGTCAGCCGCTTGGCCCGGGCCAAACACGTTGAGGTGCTCATCCATGCAGCAAATACCCTACGACTTCCACTGACAGTCGTTGGCACAGGGCGGGATTTGGAGTATTTAAAAAGTATGAGCGGTCCAACGATCACGTTTGCCGGCAATGTAAGCGATGAGCAGCTGGTTACCATCTACCAAGGCGCGCGCGCCTTTTTGTTTGCGTCACAAGATGAGGAGTTTGGCATTGCGCCAGTTGAAGCTATGGGATATGGATTACCCGTTATCGCATATGCATCGGGTGGATTAAAAGAAACAGTGAAAGATGGGCGCAATGGATTCCTATTTGATGAGCTCACATCAGACAGTTTGAGTTCCAAACTTCAAACCTTCGAAGCCCTCAGTGAGCAAGATCGCGTTAAAATGAGCAATCATGCGCGAGACGAAAGCGAGAAATACAGCGAGCAAAACTACATTCAGGCAATGCAAAAATATGTGGAGAAAGCGCTAAAAAATAGAAAATCCTAACGCTGCACACACCCTCCATTCACTCATAACGAATCGCTTCAATTGGTGTTAAGTCGGCGGCTTTTTTCGCAGGAAACACGCCAAACACGATCCCAATAAGGCTTGATACACTCAAGGCAATGATGACGGAGTTGGCGTCGATATAAGCCGGAAAGAGTGGCTGAATTGCAGCAACAACAATGAATGCCAAAAGTAACCCTGCCAAACCACCAAACACCGAGAGGATAACTGCCTCAACAAGAAACTGCACAAGAATATCGTTTTTTCTCGCGCCCAATGCCCGGCGAATCCCAATCTCTTTGATTTTCTCAGTGACCGTTACATACATGATGTTCATGATCCCAATTCCCCCGACAATAAGCGATATTGCTGCAATTGCAACAAGCGCCACATTTAATGTCGAGAAAATTGAGTTTACCGCTTTGAGAATGTCGGTTGGCTCATAGATTGAAAAGTCGTCTTCTTTGTATCGCTTTAAAAGCGCTTGCTTTATCTCCTCCTTTACCAAGACGATGTTTGCTCCAGCTTCCACTTTGACAATCACCGCTACAAATTTCTTATCCGGATTAAATACTGTTGCCGACTTATAGGGTACATAAACAAATGAGTCGAGATCAGGACCCCCAAACCCACCACCACCTTTACTTTCTAAAACACCTATGACGCGATATGATTGTGTGTCGATTTTAATAGAATTGCCAAGTGCATTCTGTGCTCTTCCAAACAACGCTTCAGCAATTTTTGGCCCAATCACAGCTACTTTTGCACGACGATTGACATCAGATTTTGTATATAGCTGGCCAAATTCGGTCGTCAGATTTAGGCCAGGAAAAATATCCTCAGTCGATGCATATAAGTCTGCAAATTCTTTTTCTCCCCCAAAAACCACATTTCCTGATCGAGAAAAAACTGGCGCAGTATTTGTGACACCATTGACACGCGAAATGGTGGTTGCGTCTTTTACATCAAAACGAATTGAGCCAATAGCACTTCCACCTCCCCTAAATTGTCCATTTTGCAACACCGCGCCAGGCACCACGCGAAGCGTGTTTGTTCCAATACTTTCAAACTGGTCAGAAATATATTTGCGAAGACCAAGGCCTGCGGCAATAAGCACCACAACCGAAAACACGCCAATTAAAATACCCAGTGACGTGAGAAATGTTCGCCCTTTATTGCGGGTGAAATTAAATAACGCCGACTTGATGATAAAGATAATGTATTGCATATGGGTGCCGATGACGTGGCTAGTTAGCTATTTTTCCATCTACAATTTTTATTTGACGCTTCGTTTTGGCTGCAATGTCTGGTTCATGGGTAACGATAATAATGGTGATTTTTTCTTTGGTATTTAAATCTGCGAGCAGTCGCATAATCTCATCCCCCGTTTTTGTATCGAGGTTTCCCGTTGGCTCATCTGCCAAAATAAGCGCAGGCTTCATGATAAGTGAACGGGCAATTGCCACGCGTTGCTGCTGTCCGCCTGAAATGCGATTTGGATATGAGTTTTGTTTATCCAAGATTCCAAAACTTTTTAATAGATACAATGCATGTTCGCGCACATCATAGTTCATTTTTTTTCGTGCATAGATAGTTGGGAGCAGCACATTCTCCAAGACCGACAATTTATTAATCAGGTTAAACTGTTGAAAAACAAATCCAACCGCTTCATTGCGAAGAGTCGACAATTCGTCATCGTTGAGTTTTGACACATCAGTATCACGTATATATAGCCTGCCCGAAGTTGGCAAATCAAGAAGTCCAATAATCTGCATCAGTGTTGATTTCCCACTGCCTGATGGACCAATAATGGATGCAAACTCACCCTCCTTAATCGTGGTTGAAATACCATCAAGCGCTTTATAAATCACATCATCTGCCAGCGCAAATTCTTTATGGATATCGACAAGTTTAATCATAAATAATATCACCTTCTGACAAGCCCTTGAGGATTTCCACTTGCGTGTCATACGTGTCTCCCTCGACTATTTCCACCTCAACAACGCCTCCATTTTCTTGCTTATTTACATACTTTTGCCCTTCATTACCCTCTTTGGTTTTTATATATACGATAGGGACGGCGAGCGCATTCTTCTTTTGTTTGGTAACAAATGAGACGTCGCCCGTCATACCTATTCGATACCGATTTGATTCAGGCGCCACAAGCGACATCTTGACCTCATACACGGTGCCAGTTTCATCAGTAAGCGGGGTATATCCAACGCTTTGAATTGAAGTTTGTAGAGTGTCATCGGGAAATGAGTCAAAGACAATTTCTCCATTCATCCCGGGGGATAATAGCACGACTTCGGTTTGATCTGCGGTTGCTGAAAGATACATGGTTTGAGGATTGATGATTTCATAGGAGGTAAGCGCCGTGACATTCACGCCGGCCGTTGCCACATCCATGTGTGAAACAATGCCGTCAATGGGGCTTGCCAAACTTGCATACCGAAGTGAAATATCTTGCAACTCAACGTCAAGCACGGAGTTGGTCAAATCATATTGAGCTTTTTTAAATGAATCGATAAGGTCCTGGCGAGCCAAGGAATCCATGGGAAGAGCTTTTGAATCACGCTCTGCCTGTTCATTGTCATAATCAAGTCGCTCTTTACTGTATGTATTCAAATATTTTTCCATGGTCTTTCGCAACAAGCGTTGGTCGAGCCTAGCAATGACCTGCCCTTTTTTTACCGTATCCCCTTCTTTCACCCCGACCCACGCAAGCGCCCCAGGAGACTGAAAGTGCAGTACCACATGCTCATCCGCCTCAATAGTTCCTGAAAAAGTGAGCTTCTCCTGAAGAGTCTGTCGCTTGACAGTCAATGGATTTGATGCCGCCTCCCCCGCTGCTACTTGTTGCTGACGCACAAAGAGCGCAGCCGCCGCAATTACGACGACAAACAAGATCCACCATCGTTTTTTCACGTTTTTGATGACTGAGAGTCGATTCATACCTATTATGTATATATAATTTTGAGGGCACAAACAAGCAAGATCTTAGAAAAACGGTGCCCAGTTGGAGACTGGCATTACATTTTCTTGCATAAAGTTCCACGTATACAGATAGACGGCTGGAATAAGAAATAGGTACACAAGCCGCGCCTTTTTGCCTGTGAGGTAGCGCTCAAACGCGATACACACAAATGGCCACACCGGTAATAAATAGCGAGATATATCCCGGTGTTGCACAAAAGTTGTGGCCACAACAAACACTGCGGCAAAATAGAAAATGCTTCGCAAGTGGTGTGCGCCAAGGGCCACGGCCGCGGATATGTATAGCGCAAAATACAACAACACATCTTCAAGCCATGCCGTGCCCACCCAACGAGCTTGCATATTAAACGCCGCAAATGGATAGAGCATGGGTACGACATATCCGCTGTTCCAATAGGCGAAAAAGTCCCCATATTGTTGAGCATAAAGAGCGCAGACAGCGAGCAAACCTCCAAGCGGGAGCAGAAGAAAAAGCCATGTTCGTTGTATTTTACGCGTTGTGCGAATATGCTCAAGCACCGCAAGTCCAAATGCCGGAACAAGGAGTATGCCGGGGAGCTTGGCCATTACGGCCAGCGCACCAATCACCCCAGCAGCCGCAAATCGACGCCGTTCATACATCCATAACGCTCCAATAACAAGCGCCATAAACATAGGCTCAGGCGCACCAATACTTCTCACCACCAGCAAACGAGGAAACATCAGGAATACAAAAGTAAGAAAAAGAGGTGCTTTGGTGAGTTGAAAGGCTCGTATAAATGCGTAAAATACCCACCCTAAGGCAAGTGAGCTCAGCAGCGTCACAGCCATCATCGATTTCACATAATCCAGGCCCGTGAGCGCAACCAACCGGATGGCGCCCGGGTAGAGGGGCAGATGTGCTGCATAGTACGCAGGTGAAAGAGGGGTGTCGATCGATAACTGCGACAATATGCGAGGGTCATACCAAGCTTTGGCCGTAATAACATAAAGCAGGCCATCATAGTGGCGATAGATATGACCAGTGTCAGTATTTTGGATATGAACACCTAAAAATGAAAGCTGTTGGATAAAGGGAAGCCACACCATAAAACTACTGATAAGCGTGAAAATCGATATGAAAATATAGGGTCGAAGTTTGATGTATAATTGCTCCATAGTGCTGTTTAATTATATACATGATCAACACCTTGGCGCGCGCAATTTTTAAACTCTTTCGCACCACCCCACTCATCGTTTGGGTAATCATAATCATTGCCGCGTTTTTGCGACTCTATCGGATTGACGATTTTGCGACATTTTTGGGCGATCAAGGACGCGACACCATCATCATGTATGAAATTGCCACACTCAAACATTTCCCGGCCCTTGGACCAGTCACCTCAATTGGCCGTATGTTCCTTGGCCCACTCTACTATTACCTGATGAGTCCGTGGCTGCTAATTGCAGGCTTTAATCCGGTGGGACCGGCAATCGGGGTCGCGGTACTTGCCACTTTCGCAATATGGCTTCAATTTCATGCCGTTGAGGATATGTTGAAAGACCGCATGAGTGCAATACTCAGCGTCGCATTTACCGCCACATCATGGGTACTTATTGAGTACAATCGCTTTTCTTGGAATCCAAACCTGTTGGCTCCGCTCGGGTTTTTCACGATCTGGGCGTGGTATAAGGCGCTACAAACAAAACAGCTTCGTTACTACATACTTGCAGGCACTCTGTTTTCTGCCTCGATGCAAATGCACTATCTTGGTATCACGCTTGCCATCGTCTTTGCAATCACCTATTTGTTCGATATGGCCATTCACAAAGCGCAACCAATACAACATCTGTGGCGCATGCTTTGCATGGTTGGAGCATGGGCCGCGGTACTTGCACCCTTTTTGCTTTTTGAAGCAATCCACAACTTTCCAAACACCCGCAGCGTACTTCTGCTCAACAGCAATGAAAACACCCAGACTGCAAATAGATTGGGAGAAGTTTTTTCCACCTTTACGCATGTTGTAACCTACACCATGCAGCAGCCTCTGCAGGAAAATGTGTCAATCATATTATTTACCTGCATTTCGATTGTTGCTCTTGTGGCAACCATCAAGAAACAACCAATTGGCTACCTTTGCACAGCGTTTGTCCTCATGATTCTTGTCACCTCGCTTTATACCGGCGCCAAGTTTCCCCATTATTTAGGTACTTTTTACATCTTGTTTTATACAATCGTCAGCTACATCGTCATGATGGTTAGTCGCAATAAGTGGGCACGATTAGCGCTTATCACTGTCGTGATGGGTGCGTTTATGTTTCTGCAGGCCCCCAACTATCGCTTTTTATACGAGAATCCGTCGCGCCAGATTGCACGCGCAAAAAACGTTGCTGATGTGATTGCAAAAAATACTGATAGCTCATCCTACCGCATCACCGCACTCCCCGAACAATACGCAAGCTACTCGTATCGATACATGCTTATCGCTTATTATCAATCCCCAATCGACAGCGAGAATAAACACGAACGTGGCGACGAGTTGTTCGTCGTATGTGAGCAGGAATGCGATCCAAGATCGAGTCCTCTGTGGGACATTGCATTTTTCTCGCCCGAAAAAACAGCAGGCATTTATCATGCAGATGGGGCAACAGTATATAAGCTCACAAGATAATATGGCGCATTTTTGCATTGTTATATTTTTCACCTAACCACCCCCCCCAGCATTTTCATGAAAATTACACTCATCATTCCCTGCTATAACGAAGAGGTCAACATTCAAAAAGGAGTGCTTGATAAAATCGGCAACTATACTCACGACCATCATATGTTTTGTGAGGTGTTGATAGTCGATGACGGCTCGACCGATAATACCAAAAAGCTGATCAAAGAGCTTTATCTTCCACGATTCAAGCAGTTTCGACTGGTGGAGAATAAACATCAAGGGAAAGCAATTGCCGTGATTTCTGGCATTCAAGAAGCAACATGTGAATATGTACTGTTTTCCGATATTGATCTGGCCACGCCTCTTGAGGAAGCGGAAAAGCTTGTCGAACGCGCTCAAAGAGGAGCGCCCGTTATCATCGGTTCACGAAGCACCAGTCGCCGTAATGCCCCGCTGGCTCGCAAAATCATGGCAGTTGGATTTATCGTGATTCGAAACGCCATACTTGGC
>CAYUJW010000029.1:0-12985 GCA_964445135.1 uncultured Gammaproteobacteria bacterium | reverse complement strand
TTATGGACAATATCCCCTCTATGCGCATGTTGGTGGAGCAAATACTCCGGGACCAGCAGATGCGCTTGGTGAAATTGCCGATCTTGGATGGGATCATTACAGTGATCTGAACCAGTTTGCTGTGCCATTTCCTTATTATTATCGCGACTACGATCGATTGCCAGGCGTTGCAACTGAGCACACCATGTATGCATCAACGAGTAAGTTGTACGAATATGCAGCCGAAGAGCGCGGTTTGACAGAAAAAGATAAAAAAGGAAAAAAGTGGGATGAGGGATTTGAGCCATGGAAGTTTGTTGACGGTAAAAAAGCGGCAACCGCCGAAACGCCCACTATATCCTATGGATTCTGGTCAAAGTTTGATGCCGACAACTATTCAGTGACCTGGACATATAATCCACTCACGAACTCATATGACCGTGAAAATGGCGGCGTAGCGCACCTTGATAAAAACACCAGTCAACCAATATCACCAACAAATGTAGTTGTTATGTTTGCTGAGGAAAGCCCAGCAAACGATGGATATGAAGGTGGGCATTTGCTCTATGATGTCGTATCCTCCGGCAAGGCGATCTTCTTTAAAGACGGAGTTGCGGCAATTGGAACATGGGAGAAAGGCGATGAGACAGAGATGATCAGGTTTGAGGTGGGAGGCGATGAGTATGAATTCGCACGAGGTCAAATCTGGGTATCAATGATTCCAACGGGAAACACCGTGACATATTAGGGAAGTTGATCTAATCTCCCCAGTATTGTTACAAAGAATTGAACTATCTTTGTGAATATTTTGTATACTGTACATCATGTTGGACTACTTGATTGCATCCAAAACTCGCCTCAAAATTCTTCGATTATTCTATCAAGACCCGGCTTCGCAGCATTATTTGCGTGAGATTGTACGCATTATTGGAGAAGAGGTAAATGCCGTAAAGCGAGAGCTTGATATTCTCGATAAGGCGAGGGTTTTGAGCAAAGAACGACGCTTGAATAAGGTGTTTTACACGCTGAATCCAAAATACCTCCTCTACGAAGACTTCACCCGAATATTTGCCAAAGACAACGATTTGGCACGTCAGCTGATCAAGATGGCAGGTAAACTGGGCAAGTTGAAGTACTTGGTTATGTCAATTAAGTATGCGAAAAAGCAAGTAATTCGGGAGGATGAAGTCTATGTTTTGTTTGTTGGAACCGTTGTGGTGCCTGAAGTTGAGGCACTGCTTGCTTCATTTGAACAACCGTTTGGGATGCCAATTAACTTTACCGTCATGAATGAGCAGGAGCTCATATTTCGCAAGCGCAACAATGACCCCTTTTTATGGCAATTTCTCCGTACACCAAAGATCATGTTGGTTGGGCTTGAAGAAGACTTAATGAAGTAGTACCATATCTGCACCAAACAAGAGACATTTCCTCTATGAACACGATACTTAAGCGCATACTTCTCATCATTGGATTCATTTTATTAGTCTGGAGCGTCATTCCACAGCCAATTGTTATTCCAATCTCAAGCGATTCAAAAGGGAAAGTGGTCAAAAGTCTGACCATTGCTCCGCTTTCAATTGACACAACACTTTTTGGAATACGTATACAAAAAGCATTTAAGACGCAGCTAGGTCTGGACTTACAAGGCGGAACTCATTTGGTGTTTGAAGCGGATATTTCTAAGGTTAAAGAGGCAGATTTGGCAGATGCGCTCGCCTCATCTCGCGATATTATTGAACGAAGAGTCAATTTTTTTGGTGTTGCAGAGCCGACCGTACAAACCGTACGATCAGGCGACGTATATCGTATCACCGTTGATCTGCCGGGAATTACCAAAACTTCAGAAGCGGTGGCGCTTATTGGTCAAACAGCTCAGCTGAGCTTTCGTGAAGAAGGCAAAGTTCCTGAGCAAATTGCCACACAGTCTCCTGGTATTCGAATATTTGCCCCGAATGCCGCACTTGTGGGGCGAGACATTCAAAAAGCGACGGTAGTATACGATCCTCAAAATGGTCAACCACAAGTATCGCTGGAATTTAGTGAAGCTGGTCGAAAAAAGTTTGCGGATTTGACCGGAAAGAATGTTGGAAAAATGATCGGTATATTTTTGGACCAGCAACTCCTTTCAAGCCCAACTGTGCAGCAGCCCATATTGCAAGGAAACGCGGTCATCTCGGGCTCATTTACCTTGGAAGATGCAAAGAGCTTGTCAGTTGCCATAAACTCTGGTGCATTGCCTGTTCCAATTCAACTTATTGAGCAAAAACAAATCGGCCCAACACTTGGTGCCTCAGAAATCAGAAAAAGCATTGTCGCAGGATTGGTTGGATTGGTGGCAGTTATGGTGTTTATGGTGACATATTACGGGCGATTGGGCATCATTGCGTGTGCAGGGCTACTCTTATACGCCTTGTTTTCATTATCTTTGTTTCGAGCAATTCCCATCACGCTCACATTGTCCGGGATTGCCGGATTTATCTTGTCAGTTGGTATGGCGGTCGACAGTAATATTCTTATTTTTGAGCGCATTAAAGAAGAAAAGCGCGCAGGGAGCGATCATGATACGGCAGTCCGCTTGGGGTTTGGTCGAGCAATAGATGCCATCAAAGATGCAAACACCACAACTATTGCCGTCGCATTCATACTGTTTAACCCACTTAATTGGGATTTCTTGCCCCAATTTGGTTTGGTTCGCGGATTTGCCCTGACGTTATTAATCGGTGTTGCGATGAGTTTGTTTACGGGAATTGTTATCACCAAGCGACTCATTCAGCTCTTTTATAAAGAAAAATAATATGCAATTTTATAAGTACAAAGCGATATACGCTCTCATTTCCACCACTGTCCTTGTGATCGGTATTGTCTCGATTTTTCGCTTTGGATATCATTATTCTATTGATTTTGTAGGTGGTACGACCCTGCAGTATCAGATGTCAAAACCGGTGACTGAAAAGCAGGTACAAGAAGTATTGAGCAGTCATCCAAGCAAAAAAAGAGTGGTTGAAGTAAAAGGCACCCAAGTCACCATCCGGCTTGATGCGCAAAAATCAGGAAATGAAGATGCAATATATCAAGCGCTATCTGATCAACTTGGGCAAAAAATTACAGTTCTTCAGGCACAAACAGTTGGCCCCACACTTGGGGCGGAAACGATTAGAAAAACACTTATTGCAGCTGTCCTTGGTGTGCTTGTAATTTTTACCTACATTGCATTTTCATTTAAGGGTATTCGTTTTGCAGCCGCTGCTATTTTTGCACTTTTGCACGATATGGCGGTTGTACTTGGAGTATATTCGCTATTTAGTTATTTCTTGGGAGCTGAATTTGACACACTGTTTGTGACGGCATTGCTGACTACGATGAGTTTCTCGGTGCACGACACCATCATCATCTTTGACAAAATTCGTGAACTCAAACGATATGACAGCAGTGTTGATATTGAGGTGCTGGCAGACCGTGCGTTGCTCCAAACCCTGACCAGATCCATCAATAACTCAATGACAATTGTCTTTATGCTTTTGGCGCTTGTGCTCATGGGTGGAGTCACTATTCGATTCTTTGTGCTGGCACTACTTATTGGTACGATCACGGGTACCTATTCTTCACCATTTGTAGCCACTCCTTTGCTCGTGTATTTGCAAAAGCTCAAGCGCGCATAAAGTCAAACATGAATATTCTTACCTATCAGGTGGGGCAGATGCAGGCCAACTGCTATTTTTTGATTGACGGACATGATGCCCTCGTTATTGATCCAGGGGACAGTGGGGAATTCTTGCTTGAGATTATCTCCCGCCAGTCACTCAACGTGCATGCAATTTTAGCAACCCATGGACACTTCGATCATATTATGGCCGCAGGTGAGATGCAGTTGGCACTTGGCGTCCCCTTTTATATTCAGCAACACGATATGTTTTTGCTTGAGCGAATCGGCGACACAGCAAAGCACTTTTTAGGATATGAACCATATGTGTTGGCACCAAAGGATGTGCTCAATATGGAATTGGGGAGCGTGAATATTGGACCGTTTGCGCTCAACATCATCTCCACACCTGGTCACACTCCAGGCAGCGTATGTATCTATCATCAAGGGGAAGGATCGGTGTTTGTTGGGGACCTCCTGTTTCATGGCGGGGGGATCGGCAGATATGATTTTTCCTATTCTGACAAAAAACAACTCATTCAGTCGATTAAGCACCTTTTGGCAACAGTCCCTGATGAAACAATCATGTACAGTGGGCACGGCGAGTCAAGCATTATGGAGGTGGAGCAACAGTATCTTGATCACGCGGGTTTGTGGTGATCTATATTTGTGTGTGTCACTTTGTTGCAAATGCCTTCAGTGCACTTAGCAATTCTTCTCTTTCATTTTTCAGCTCACCGTTTTCAACTTTTTCAAACAACGCATCCATTATGTCGCCAATTTGCTTAGAGGGAGCTATGTGTAGCTCGCTCATCACGTCGTGTCCATCAATCTTCAGGTCACGTACTGAAAATGGCGTATGTTGAACAGCAACGATTCGTTTTTTAAATAGCTCAGTGCGCCAACTCGTTTCGGAGGATCCTGAGCCCAACCGGTCACCAGTTCGTAGGTCAAGCATGTCTTGCACATATTCAAGTCCAAGCTCGCGAATAAATCGCTTTATAGCCCGATCCGTCTGCTCTTCGGTGACAGTAAACTGATGATGACGAATGAGCTTATACAGCTTGTCAGCGTCCTTATTTGATAGTTTGAGGCGTTTGGCAATGGCTCGAGCTTGATGCGCACCAACGACCTCGTGATTATAAAATGTAATAATTTGAGTTTCAGGATCGCGTCGCATCGTCTCTTTTTTCCCAATGTCATGAAGCAGTGTGGACAACCTCGTTATTGGATCAGTTGACGGACAGTGGGCTAATGATTGCACAAGGTGCGTTCCCACGTCGTATATGTGATGGCGCTCAGGGCTTACTTGATCAACACCAAAGCAAGCATCAAGCTCGGGTAACACATGAGCAAGTAGTCCCACTTCACGCATATAGTTTATGCCTTGCGCGCAGTTTGGGGTGCAAATTAAGCGGAGCAGTTCGTCGCGAATACGCTCACCAGATATGTGTGATATGGCGGCCGCTTGTTGGGCAAGCGCTTGTTTTGTCGACTCTTCGATGGTAAAGCCAAGTTGGGCGCTCAAACGAACAGCTCGCATGAGGCGTAGCGCGTCTTCTTCAAAGCGCACATGCGCGTCTCCGACCGCACGAATGAGACGATTGTTTAAATCTTCTTGTCCACCATAAGGGTCAACCATGGTTGTGCCATCATAAGCTATTGCATTAATAGTAAAGTCTCGCCTTGCCAAATCATCAGTCAAGTTGGTGGACCAGGCGACTTCAGACGGGTGCCTCTTGTTATTATATGAAGACTCTGTGCGATATGTCGTGACTTCAAACACAACTTCTGCCCCTTCAAACATAACGTGGGGGACTCCGACTGTCCCAAACTGATTGTTGTAAAATCCATCGGGAAACAGCTCAAGTATTTGCTCAGGACGCGCGCTTGTCGTAAAGTCCCAATCTTTAGTTGGAATGTGGAGCAAAAGGTCGCGCACCGACCCACCGACCACATAGATTTCGTGGTGCGCATCGCTCACCGTTTTCATAAACGCAAGAACTGGTTGGGGGAGGGTGATTGACATACGATTTGTGTATATTATAGCGCGTTTGATGACGAATCGATTTGTTGTGCAAGATGGACAAAGACATGCTGATAAGCTTCTCGGGTGCAGAGCCTGATTGCTTCCTCGATGTTGCACCATCCGGCTTCGTGAAACTCCCCCCTGTCATAGTCAAACGGCAATTCTCGCAAACAGGTGAGCGCATACCATAAGTCAAGATGACGGCTACAGTTTGGTCGATTCATAATAGGAGCATAGCTGCAATCAATCAAAGTAAGATCCGCGCCATTTATTGTTGTTGCCAATTCCTCCTTGCATTCTCGAACTGCCGTTTCTTGGGGAGTCTCACCTTTATCAATATGGCCGCCAGGCGGAATCCATAGTCCAGACTTGATATGGTGTCCAATAAACACGCGAGCCGTGGAGTGAACAATAGGGATAAATATCGTGCAAAAATGATCGCTTTCCCCCTCATCACGAGTGAGTGGGCGTGTGTCTTCTGCTCGTTGTTTTAAGGTTTGGACCCTTTTCGAGGCAATGTAGGGGAGCTTTGCAAGCTTATTGAGCTCCTCGCGCAGGGCACGGCGAGTATTCATTAGATCCAAGATTTGAGGATGTCAACATTCTGTTTGTCAGGTCCTTTTCCGTCAAATCCAGGAGTTTCAAGAATCATTGGGATCTGGGCATTTTGTGGGTCATGAAGAATGTTTTCAAACACACTCTTGCCGACTTGACCGATCCCTAGGTTTTCATGATGGTCGTTTAATGAGCCAAATGGATCGTGACTATCATTCATATGCCAGACTGCCAAGCGCGATCTTCCAATAAGCGTGTCAAATGTGTGCATAAATGCCGCATAGGCTTCTGGCGTTTTCAGATCATATCCTGCCGCATGCAGATGACAAGTATCTAAGCAGACTTTTAGTCGTGGATCATTGAGTGTTTGAATGATTTGCCCAATCTGCTCAATGGTTTGTCCAATCTTTCTGTTTCCTGCATTTTCAATGATAAAAAACCTATCGCTTGGCATTTTGTCGAGCACTTTTTGTATATTCTCGCATAAATGTGACAAGTCGTTTCCATTGGTTTTGAATGATCCCAAATGCACAACGCTTCCTATTACATTCATTTTTTGGGCAAGATTTAGCTCATGAGTCAACAGTTGGATTGAAAGTGGTCCGATGCGATTTGTATCTGCAAAATTCACGAGATACGAAGCATGAAATACGACAGACTCAATCTTCAGTTCATCGCATTTGCTGCGAAATAGATCAATCTGCTCATCTGTTGGACGGGCAAAATTCCAACCCTTTGGGGAGGCAGAAAAAATCTGCAATGCATTACACCCCATGGCATGAGCCTTAGGTACTGCCATGTCATGTCCTCCAGCAATTGATACGTGTGCTCCGATTTTCATCTCTGTCCATAGTATATATGATCGGCAAATATACACAAGATTTGATGTGTGTCAGGGTGCATGAATGACTCTTGACATGTGTTAGCAGAGTTGGTATAGTATTGCTAATTCAATGGGTGATTTACCCAATTTGAATACATGTCCATGGACGATTTAACAAATAGACAAACAGACATTCTCAAAGCTCTGATTCGTGAATATACTGAGACCGGCGAGCCCATTGGATCGGAGATGTTGGAGAAGAAATACCGCCTTGGATTTTCCCCGGCCACCATACGAAATGAAATGGTTGTTTTGGAAAAAAAAGGCTATCTCGTCAAAGAGTATTTCTCAGCAGGTCGTGTGCCGTCGGCTCGTGCATTTCGATTTTACATCAATCATTTGATGAAGGAGAAACACATATCGACAGGAGACGAAGTCGCGTACAAGCATGGTATTTGGGATGAACGTCGTGATACTCAACGACTTTTGTCACATGCAGCTAAATTATTGGCGCACAAAACTGGCTTGTTGGCCGTTGTTGCCACAAATCATGGCGACATGTATTATGCGGGTGTTGGAAACTTGTTGATTCTGCCTGAGTTTGCAGATTCAAGTCTCACGAGGTCCCTTTATATGCGTCTGGATGAGATATCATTTTGGACGCAAGTGTTGGAACGCTTGGGAGCAATTGAGGGAAATGTATATGTGATGCTTGGCGCAGAGGATTTTCGCGATCCACTTTATGAGTCATGTGCCAGCATTATGGGCGGCTTTACATCGCCTTTGGTATCTGGAATGATTGGAGTGATTGGCCCAAAACGTATGTATTACGATGCCCTCACTCCTCAAATTAGGTATTTTTCAGACCTTATTAGTCAAATTATTACTGATACACATAAAGCATAATTTTCGATCAAAATCACACGTATGATAGATACAAAAAAGAAAAAAACAAACGGTGTTCAAACTGATGTGGAGCAAGTTGAAGAAGTTCTTCAAGAAGCACCTGACGCGGTGGCTACTTTAATGGCGCAGAATGAGGAACTTAATAATAAATATTTAAGAGCATTGGCTGACTATCAAAACTTGCAAAATAGAGTTGATGCAGGCCGTATGCAGGTGCGGCAAGACGCGACGGTCCATGTGCTTATGTCGCTCTTGCCATTTCTTGACAACTTAGAATCGGCAGAAGTATTTATCAAAGATCCGGGGCTTGCTATGATAAAAACTCAATTTGCCAAGTTGCTTGAGCAGATGGGATTGCAGAAAATCGAAGTACTCAATCGCGAATTTGACCCACATACGGCAGAGGCAGTCGACATTGTTGAATCGCCTCAAGACAATATCGTATTGGAGCAAGTGAGGCCAGGTTATCAGTTTGTTGATCGTGTGATTCGACCGGCGCAAGTGCGTGTCGGAAAATCAAAGTAAGCATCACCTATTGTGATGCTCATTATTACAATCATTATTATTTAATCAATTTACATATATGTCAAAAATACTTGGGATAGATTTAGGTACAACAAATTCATGTGTCGCCGTCATGGAAGGCGGACAAGCAAAAGTCATTCATTCAAAAGAGGGGCGAAACACCATTCCGTCAGTCGTAGATCCTATTAAGCGGGTAGTTGGGGACGTGGCAAAACGACAACTTGCAATTAATCCAAAAAGCACGATTTTCTCCGTCAAGCGATTGATGGGGCACAAGATGACTGATGATTCAGTCAAGCGTGATTTGGAATGGCTTCCATATACTGTCAAAGCAGGGCGAGACGGAATGGCAGTTGTTGATGTTGAGGGAAAGACGTTTACTCCGCAGGAAGTTTCGGCTATGGTGCTGAAGAAAATCAAGGAAGATGCCGAAAGTTATCTTGGCGAAAGTGTGACTCGAGCCGTGATCACGGTACCTGCATACTTTGATGATGCTCAGCGACAGGCAACAAAACAAGCTGGTGAAATTGCCGGCTTGACGGTTGAGCGCATCATCAATGAGCCAACTGCCGCAGCACTCGCATACGGATTAGATAAAAAAAATTCACAAACTATCGTCGTATACGACCTTGGCGGTGGAACATTTGACGTCACGGTTTTGGAGCTTGGTGAAGGAGTTTTTGAAGTAAAAGCCACAAACGGTGATACCCACTTGGGTGGTGATGATTTTGATCGCGTGTTGCTCAACCATGTGGCGGCCGAGTTTAAGAACGAAAATGGTATCGATCTGACAAAAGACGCACAAGCCCTGCAGCGCCTTCGTGACGCAGCTGAAAAGGCAAAGATTGAACTGTCATCCGCCATGGAAACAGAAATCAACTTGCCATTTGTGACCGTCAAAGATGGACAACCATTGCACTTGGTTCAAAAACTCACTCGAGCAAAACTTGAATCACTTGTTGGAGAGCTTGTCGAGAAGACATTTAAGCCAGTCAAAGATTGTATCAAAGACGCAGGCGTTGATGCTTCAAAAATCGATGAGGTTGTGTTGGTTGGCGGAATGACGCGCATGCCAAAGATTATTGAGGAAGTCAAAAAATACTTTGGAAAAGAGCCAAACAAAGGCGTCAACCCCGATGAGGTAGTTGCCATTGGCGCAGCAATTCAGGGGGGTGTCTTGACAGGCGAAACCAAAGATGTGGTGTTGCTTGATGTGACGCCACTTACCTTGGGAGTGGAGACCTTGGGTGGCGTGATGACCGCGCTTATTACGCGAAACACCACTATTCCTGCTTCAAAATCCGAGGTGTTTTCAACAGCTGCTGATAATCAAACTGAGGTGACAATTCATATTCTTCAGGGCGAGCGACCAATGGCGCGTGATAACAAATCTCTGGGAAACTTTAACCTTTCAGGTATTCCACCGGCCCCACGTGGAGTGCCGCAAGTTGAAGTGACCTTTGATATTGATGCAAATGGCTTGCTTGAAGTGTCTGCCAAAGACAAGGCAACAGGCACGACTCAAAGCATTAAGATCACTGGCTCAACCGGACTCACACCTGAAGAAATTGACAAGATGAAGGAAGATGCTGAGAAAAATGCTGAGGAAGATCAGAAGATCAAAGCGCGAGTTGAGGCAAAAAATCATGCAGAAAACATGATATACACTTCTGAAAAATCACTTCGAGATGCAGGGGACAAGGTGCCTGAAGAGGTGAAAAAAGAAGTGGAAGAAAAGATTGCTGATTTAAAGTCTTCTCTTGAAAATGAAAAGTCAGAGGCTGATGAGCTTGCTCAAAAGACCGCTGCCCTTTCTGAATCTTTGTCAAAAATAGGTCAACAAGCTTACGAGAAGGCCCAAGAAGAAGAGAAAAAGCAAGACGAAGAGCCAAAGCTTGAAGATGAAAATGCACCCCAGGACGATAAAAAAAAGCCTGAGGCAGAAGAGGGAGAGGTTGTCGGCTAAGATGTCCGAACTGGGCATGCCTAGACTCAATTGACTCTTTCTCGCTACCCAAATATGGCACTTGAGACAAATGCGCTTTGTAATATGCGAATGACCTCTCAGGTGTCGTTTGGGTGCGGTTCTTTTATGAATTATGTATATACAATAAATGGCTGATTTTTATTCAACACTCGGTGTCACCAAATCTGCAAGCGCAACTGAAATTAAATCGGCATATCGTAAAATGGCGCTAAAGTGGCATCCAGATCGCAATAAGGAAAAGAACGCAACTGAGAAGTTTAAAGAGGTGAGTCAGGCATATGAAGTGTTGTCTGATGCAAACAAAAAAAGTATGTATGATCAAGTTGGTCATGAAGCATATGTGCGTCAAGGTGCAGGCAGCGCACAGGGCGCAAACTACAACTATCAGCAAGGGCCATTTTCCTATTCATATTCACAAAATGGTCAAAATCCATTTGAAGGAGTAAACGTCGACTTTGGTGCCACCGGATTTAATGATCCAAGCGAAATATTTGAGCAATTTTTTGGATTCCAATCACCATTTGGATCAGGACAAAAACGAGCGCGCCGCCAAATATATGAGATGACACTTACATTTGATGAAGCAGTTCATGGTGTTGCTCGTGACACGGTCATTGCGGGAAAGCAAAAGAATATTAAAATTCCAGCTGGTGTTGATGACGGAATGCGAATCCGTTTTTCTGACTTTGACATTCTAGTTCGCGTCAAATCACACAGTTTTTTCAGGCGCGAAGGACAAGATGTCTACTATGAATGTAAGATATCCTACCCGATGGCGGTGCTTGGTGGGACTGTTGAAGTGCCGATGCTTGATGGGAAAAAAACGAAACTCAAAGTGCGTGCTGGGACCAAGCACGGTTCACATGTGCGACTGAGCGATAAGGGTATTGTGCATCCAAATAGTCGTCGACATGGTGATTATTACGTAATCTACACTGTTCATATTCCAGAAAAAGTAAGTGGAAAGGCAAAAAAACTCATTGAAGAGTTGCAAAAAGAATTGTCATGAAGATCGTTTCTGCACCTGGACACCTTGACACGTATCGGGCGTATCTAAAACTCAAAGATGTAACACATGGGTTTTTGCGCGAAAAAAATTACCTTCCTCTTGAGGTTCCGCTCCTTGCACCCGCTCTTGTTCCCGAGTCATATTTGGAAGTATTTGAAACTGAATATCGATACTTTGATACACGTGAAAAACTTTATTTGACGCCATCTCCCGAAATGTTCATGAAGCGATTTTTGGCACAAGAAAAAGTAGATTGTTATTATTTTGGACAAGCATTTAGAAACCATGAGGCAACCTCAGATCGCCACTCATCTGAGTTTACTATGCTTGAATATTACAAAATAGGCGCCACATATTTGGATTTGGCAGATGAACTACTCGCATTACTTCGCGCACTAAGTACGGTAAGCCAACCAGTCGTGGTAAGCGGTAAACCTGTGGCGTTTGATGAGTGGGAAATGATGACTGTCGATGAGTCGTTTGTCAGATATGCGGGACTTGAAAAAGGGGGAGTATTTGATGAGTTGAAATTGCGCGCGCACGCTAGCTTGCGCGGATATGTCGTTGATGGATTTAGTTATGAAGATATCTTTTCTCAGTTGTATGTGGATCTCGTGGAGCCCAACCTTGGTATGAATGGGCGCCCAACACTTCTTTATGATTATCCCCACGAATTTGCAGCGCTTGCCAAACTAAATCACGACGGAAAAACAGCTGCCCGATTTGAGTTTTATATTGGTGGAGTTGAACTTGGGGATTGTTATAGTGAACTAACTGACGCAAAAAAGCAGCGGGCGCGCTTTCAAGAAGAGCAAGCCAAACGAACAAGCTTCAATCGTATTTCCCATCCGGTTGATTGGGGATTTATTGATGCACTTGATCAGGGTTTGCCAGAATGCGCAGGTATCGCAATTGGATTTGAACGGCTTGCCATGGTATTTTTGGGTCATGGCTCAATTCATGATTTGAGAGTGATTGATGTTGTATAATAGTCTTCATATGAAAGTAAATGCAGGAAACTTAAAAAAAGGAGACTTCATTTTGTACAATAACGAACCATCCCAGGTTCAAAAAGCAGAGTTTTACAGCCCTGGCAAGGGGTCGGCTGTCATGCGCACCAAGATAAAAAATGTGGTGACTGGAAAAAATGTAGATATGACATACAAGTCTCAAGAAATGATTGAGACTCTTGAGGTAACAAGTACAGAAATGCAATATCTCTACAAGGACGATGAGTGGGTATATTTTATGGATGAGCGTACATACAACCAGTATCAATTGCCCCGCGACTTAGTAGGTGATATGGCAAACTACATGAAAGAAGGAAATAAGTATTTTGTTTATGTTCACAATGATGTGCCGCTCAACGTGCGTCCATCAAATAGTGAAAAGCTTCTTGTTACTGAGTGTGACGATGCCGCAAAAGGAGACACGGTGTCTGGCGCGAAAAAACCAGCAGTTGTTGAGACAGGCGCCACCATTATGGTGCCATTGTTTATTAAAGTGGGAGATGTGATTGCGATCAATCC
>CAYUJW010000028.1:11671-13488 GCA_964445135.1 uncultured Gammaproteobacteria bacterium | reverse complement strand
CCGATACATCGTCTGTCTTATGCGCCAGTTGCCCGCGCAAAGTTGGCTCGTAATGAGTAAGCAAGGCGTTGTAGATAAGGTAGTTTGCAACCAATAATGGGCCTGAAACACCAATCAAATACACGATGTAGCCCACGGCTCCAACGGCCGCAAGTATCGTAAGCGGCCACGCATATGCTGCCACATCTTGGTGCGCCAGAACTGCTGCCAAAACTACCAAAAGCTCAATCAGCAAAGGAAGCAGAACCACGATTGCAAGCTTTGCATCAAGGAAAAAGATTCGCTTTTTATACCCATCTACCATCGCCGCGCTAGTTGAAAATGCAGTCTTCAAATCCATTCTCTTGTCAACAATGAGCCATTGTGCATAGCGGTACTTGATGCTCCATATAATGCCGGGGATTATCAACAATACGTATCCGACGGCTACGATAACACCAAACACTATTGAGCTTACAAAACTTGAAATAATCCGATACGGATCTTGCGTAAATACCCCTATGTCGGTTTGTTTTTCACGAATAACTTGCAGATAGTAGCGCACCAAACCATTCCCTATCTGCTGACTGAGTGCCAGTGCGCCTAGGGACAATAGTGTGGTGATAAACACATTTGATGCAGTGCGCGTTGCCTCAGCATATATTTCAGGACCATTTGCGATCGTTTGAAATACGCCGCTTGCTGCTTGCGCCGCCAACCCAACTCCCACAATCTTTATCCAATTTTGCCAGAATAGCGCCCACGCGCGTCTCCACAGCGGACTAAACTGCAGTTGGTTGGCCAAATCAATCTGCGCGCCTTGTGTCGACACAACGTGCGCTGCGGATGACTTTGACGATGAGGCTTTTTTGTTCATAATACGAGTATAGTTTATTTGCGCACGCTCCACAATTGTTGAATGAGCGGTTGATACTTTTCTAAAAACACCGACCACTGACTATGCATGGGGTGTGGAAAGTTGCCAAACGTAAACCATTCAAGTTTTTCGCACTTTGCAGGCTCGCGATTGGTGACCGTTGCTGGATCTACCTGTACGGCGTAGTCAAATGAGATCCAATGTGTTTTTTCTCCCTCATGCATGCGATGCACTTCTCGATATCCAAGCGGCACAATGTCGACAATTGTTGCACCATATTCTTCATCAATTTCACGCTCCAATGCCGCAAGCAAGTGTTCGCCAATATGCAAACCACCGCCTCCCGGATCCCACGCGCCCTGTTCGTCGCGCGCAAGGCGCGATCTGCGACCCAATAAAACTTTTCCTTTTCCGTCATGACAAAAAAACACCACTCCAACTGCCGGATAGTCGATTGCTTTTTTCATGAAGATATTTTAGTTGCGGCGCTAGAGGTAAAATAACGCTGCTTAATTTTTTTCCACCCCGCATCCATTCGACAGACTTTTGACACATCGTTCTCATCCGCCAATAGCTGGATCACCGTCTCTTCTAAAAATATTGTATTTTGCGAACCCTTAATGAGTATGATTGCTCCATTTGGTATGTTGTTTTTCAGGTATTTCCCCAGCTCTCGTGAATTGCGATACCAGGTGGCATTCAGCGACTGAACCTTGGGCATCACATATTGACGCGTTAATTCCCCCACGCAGTACAATGCGCTTGGAGCAACCTCAACCAACGTGCGCGCTACTGCTTCATGCTCTTCTTTTGCCTGATCCCCCAACTCCCTCATGTCTCCCATGACGACAATAAACTCATGATAGTGTTGCTTTGCCAGTTTTTGCGCAAGGTGCAAATACATTTGCATCGGAGCGCGACTATTATTGTAACTTGAATCAAGAATGAGCGAATTATTAAG
>CAYUJW010000028.1:7296-11571 GCA_964445135.1 uncultured Gammaproteobacteria bacterium | reverse complement strand
TCGGAGATATTCGTATCGCTTGCATTATATATCCCAACTCGGCACCCAGAGTGCGTGATAATCTTCCCATCTTCACGCGCAATCAGCTGCAAAATTGTATCCATATTTGAAGAGGTGGTACCGCGCGAAAACTGCTCAGTGTGGGTGGCGGTTGCATTTAAATGAATAGCAATAGTTGGAGATATGATGGTGAGCAGAAAGCTCATATTTTTAGGGGCAGCTATATCATCGGTGCCCATCTCCACGACCAGATGAGTTTTTCCCCACAAGTGAAATATGCCAAAAGGAGCGCTGAGCATCATTCGAAGCCAGTCGCCAACACTATAATCACTTGGCCACACTCCAAGAATGGAGAGGGCGATGCCCGTTTCAGAATTGCCAGAAAGCATTGCGGTTTTGTATTTACTCATGAGCGCCTCATACATCATCAGGCGTGTTGAGCTCTTCCCCACAGACCCCGCAATTCCCACAATTTCATGCGGTCGACACACAAATAGAGCGACACGTGCCAACACCCACAAATATGCAACTACCAACCACATACAAAGCTTCTTCATCATGTTGATTGTAACAGGACTTGTGAGAATTATGTCGCGTATAAAAGGTCTAAACTATGCTCCTGAGGCTCCATATCTGCGTTTTATAGGCTATAATATAGATACCTATGTTAACGTACGCTTCAACATTTCCCGCAGGTTTTAAGGATGTCATCGCGCAAGCCATGAAATACTGTGTTCCTGATGGAAAAATCATCGCACTTGACGATGGGCTTGTTGTGTACAAATCAAATATGCGCCGCGACAGACTGACCAAAGCTGCATGTTTTACCAACACCTACCTTGTCTTAAGCTTGTATGAAAATATCCTGAGCCCTCAATATAAAAAAGTGGCAAAGTCCCCGGCCGACATCATGGCGTTTTTGAGCAAACATATCAACGCTCAAACTATTTCACAAATCCACAAAGCGCGAGGAGAACTCTCCACATTTCGCATCATGGCGTGGAAAGACGGCGCTCCAACGGTGGTTGATAAACGTATCCGAGAGACCTTGGAAAATCTGATTCTCATTAAGAATCAATATGTGGTCAATCGATTAAAACCGCAGTCTGAGCTTGCGTTTCATCTGCGCCGCGATGGAATTGCGTTTTTTGGCATGCGCCTCACGTACCCAACGTGGGAGGAGAAAAAACAAGGCGAGCGTGAGATCAAACCAGAGCTCGCATACCTTCTGTGCGTGATTTCTCAACCAAAAGAGAGCGATGTGGTTTTGGATCCTTTGGCCTCAGTTGGAACCATCATGTCAACTCGCGCCACATATTTTCCCTACAAATTGATCGTTGCATCAGACCCAAGCCAAGAGCATGCACACGTTATTAAAGCGCTTCACGCAAAATTGGGTAAAAATTTTGTAATTGGTCAAATGGATCCAGGCGAACTTGATGAAATTCCTGACAGCTCAGTAAGCGCCATAATCACTCAACTGCCTTCGTCATTTACGCTCGGGGCAGACGCAACAGCACTGTATCGCGCTATTTTCCAAAGCGCACAAAAAGCGCTATCTCCAAGCGGAGTGCTCGTATTTTGCACGACTGAGAAAGAACTAACAGACGCGCTCATTAAGGATGACGTCTCCCTTCAGCTTCACAACAAGTGGAACATTCTTATTAATGGGCGAAAAGCGGCAGTGTACAAACTTACGAAGCGGCTTTAACTTCTCCAATTACTGCTTTGACTCGGTCAACAATCTGAAACGGCGTATTATCGGCTTTCACCACATATCCTGAGATACCAAGGGTATTTGTCTTTTCGACAACATGCTCGTTTCCGAGGTTTGTGAGCATCATCACTTTCGTGTCCTTGTGAGATGGCATGGCGCGCAAGTCGGTTAGTATTTGAATACCATCCTTGCCAGGCAGCATAATGTCCAAAAGCACCAAATCATAGGCGTTTTTCTCAAGAGCCGCAACTGCCTCATTTCCATCGGCAAACGCTTCAACTTCATACCCTTCCTTCTCAAGAACCATCTCATATAATTCTCGAATAAAAACCTCGTCTTCAACAAGCATTATTTTGTATGCCATATGTGTAAATTGAAATTAGTAAAAATAACTTACGTGTTTTGTACAATGTCGCCCTCCAAAGTTGCAGAAAGGGTGAATTTAAAGGTTGCGCCGTGTCCAAAAACAGACTCCGCCCAAATCTTTCCCTTATGCATCTCGACAATTACTTTTGAAATATACAGGCCCAAGCCTGTTCCTTTTGAACCCTGCTCCAGCTTGCCAGAAACTCGGAAAAACTTCGTAAACAGGTGGGGAATGGCCGCTTCTGGAATACCTGGACCACTGTCTTTCACATAGGTTGTGACCTCCGTGCCCACGATATCGATTCCCACTTCAACGTCGCCATTTTTTTGAGTGTAGTTGATCGCATTTGATATCAGATTTGCCAATACCTCATTGATGCGAATCACATCAACATGCAGCTTAGGAATCTCAACAGTTGGCTTGTGAAAGTGAAGATTTACTGTTTGCTCTTTGGCAAGCAGGGCAAAGTCTTCGACAATGTGCTCTACATTTTGCACCCAATCAATGGGCTCCGTGCTCATTGACAACACCCCTCGCTCAATCTTTGTCACACTTAATAGATTGTCGATCAAGCCTTGAAGGCGCTGTGCTGAGATGTTGATGCGATTGAGCAATGGCATTTGATCAGCCGGGATAATCTGCTTATTTTGCTCAGTAAAAACGGCCAAGTACCCAACGATTGAGGTGAGCGGCGTTCGAAGTTCGTGTGCTGCCATTGAGACAAAATCAAGCTTCATCTCTTCAAGTTGTCGCTCTTGCGTCACATCATGAAGTGTGACAATATAGCCTACCTCCACACCTTCTTGGCCGGTAACGCGCGTCACCAATACATCTGCCCAAATTGAAACGTCGGTCTTGGTGATCACCTGTACCGCTTTTTGACTTAATACAATACCCTTCTCATCCGGCGATAAATTTGCTTTCAACTTCTCATTCAAAAGCGCCGTGTCATCTTTGAGCTGAATCCAGGCATCAAGCGGTTGTCCAACCACGTTGGCCGCCGCGTATCCACTCATTCGTTCTGCCGCCTGATTAAACATTGCGATGTTCCCTTCACTATCGAGTGCGATGACAGCATCAGCAATCCCAGACATCACGTGGGCTAGTTTGTTGCGCTCAATCAGCAGTCGATTTTTCTCTTGCTTTGTTTCATTAAAGGCGCGCTCAAGCTCATCATATGCTTTTTGAAGCTCAAGGTCTTTCCCAATTAACATCTTTGCGACTCGATCAAGTCTGCGGCGTTCCTCCTCGGCATCTGCTGCCGAAAGCGTAGGATTGGTATTTGATGTCATGTGTTTTACTCCCCAATCGCAAAAATGACGATTGATTCCTCGTAAAAATTTGGGTCACACGTATTAATATCGGCCACCACACCGTAAAGCGGCGCATGTTGTCCGTACGAGTAAAACCCAACAAGCGGGACATCTTTTCCAAGGATATTAGTTACCTCAGTAATCTCTTGGGAAACGTCTGGTCCATATAGTTTTTTACGAGCAACACAGTCTGAGATAAACAATGCGGCAGGCGACACATCACCAAACTCTGCGGCCACGTTTTGCGCCACATCTTTTGCCGCTTCAATTGATTTCTCTTTTGTGCCAAGCATGATGCTTACGCGACTTCCTTCAAGAACCTCAGCTCCAAATGCAATCGACCCATCATCATTAAAGACCAGGGGAACACGAATCATATAGCCTTCTTGTCCCTCAATTTGCATTCCCAATGGATAGGTGAGCGCCATTTGACTCAAGATGCCTTGCTTGATGTCATCTGCCCGTTCTCCAAAATATTCTTTGTACGTTTCAAACGCCGGCTTACCATCAATCTCAAACACCATTGTGCCTTTGGATTTTGTCACGACGTGCGATGCGCCAACTGGCTCCCATCCGTGTTTTGCTCCAAACGCCATTTTGTACTTTCCACTCAAACCAACGCCCACGGTATAGCCAGACATCACTTTTCCGTTATAGTATTCATGGGTATCTTTAAAATTGAGGTCATCGCCTGCGGCGCCTCCAACCATCACAAAGTTTTCACCAAATACCTCAAGTACACCGCGTGATATTTCAGTTCCATTTGCGCCAAGCACATCGGAGAAAATGATCATTGAGGTGACTTCAGATGGAGCTCGCGATTTAATATCTTCGGCTAAGGCATGCCCTGCTGCGCGCTCATTTCCCTTGACAGGAAG
>CAYUJW010000028.1:0-7196 GCA_964445135.1 uncultured Gammaproteobacteria bacterium | reverse complement strand
GCACTGTTTGTATTGGTTGAGATTCCGACACCAGATTTTATCATTTGCTATTAAGCTAACACGCTTTTTAGGGCAAGGCAAGCGCACTTTTTATGATGCAAATTTTCCAATCGAATGCTCCTCATTCTCAAGCATGGATGCCTTGACCATAACAATGCATTTTTGAGGATGGGGAATATCAATAAGATAAAAATGCTCATTCATAAACGTGTTTTGCAATTGAATGGTTCCATAATGCAACATTCTTCCCAGCGGCCCTTGCTTGATATCCATCATGCTAATGTTGTTTAGTTTGAAGCTACTGCTATGTCGTCCTAATAATCCCTCTTTATATACAATAATACCTGGCCACAATTCATAGTAATGCCTGACCCAAGACAAGATCGCAACTCCCGTGACCATAGCTTTGACCACATTCATCATGCCATAAATCACCAGCACCGCTCGCACGTCATCGATATTGAATTGAAATACAATAAGCCGCATGGCAACAAGAAGCGAGAGAAATAATACCAGGAAAGTGAACTCAAGAAGAAAAAGTTTGAAAAAAAGAATCGCAACCGATTGCCGAACAATGATGGGAAGTTGTGCAACGCGGTTTCCTCGACTTTCAGACTCTGTGTGATGAGCATTCATCACTTTGTAGTTATACTCTCATTATATATAAATAGCAAGTCGATATGCTCCGTTTCCCCACTTGCATCCAAACTCTTTGCAAACGAACAAACACAATGTGGTAAAATATATTTCATACGTCCTGAATGCATAAATATGACTCACCCATTACGTAAGCCCGGGTCATAAAAAATGAGTGCGTATTATTGCATTGAAACGAACGCATCATACTGGCCTAAACGGCACACAAATAACCAAACTTCAAGAAAAGTATGGCCCAAACGAAATATCGCTTGGCCAAAAACTCTCGCCGCTTCGAGTTTTCTTGCGGCAATTTGATCACAACTACATTCTTTATCTGCTCTTTGTAGCAGCACTTATCTCACTTTTTGTCGGAAAAGCAATCACCGCATACGTGATCTTCTCTGTCATCGTTCTTGTCGTTGGTGTGGGGTTTGTACTGGAGTATAAGGCAGAGCGAGCTATTGAGGCGCTGAAGCAAATGGTTCTGCCAACATGCCAAGTGATACGCGACGGACGGGAAGTTGAGATACTCGCGCGCGATCTGGTACCTGGCGATCTTGTGCTTTTGACCGCTGGTGACTCGGTCCCGGCTGATTGCGAAATCATTGAAGAGCATGAACTTTATGCGAACGAATCAATGCTGACAGGTGAGTCAAAAGAAGTAAAAAAATCAATTGAAAAAAGTAAAACAAACATAAACCAACATATGGTGTTTATGGGCACACATATTGTCTCTGGTCGTGCTCGAGCACTCGTTGTCAAAACGGCAGGTGACACCGCATTTGGCGCAATCGCTCATATGATTGCAACCAGCGAAAAAGAAATGCCGCTTCAATCGAAAATTAACAAGATCACCTCCTACATGGTTGCTGTTTCTTTGGTGTTTTCGGCACTCACGGGTATTGTCATGCTTGCGTATAGTAGCGCGATTACGACTGAGGTTGTGGTGGGGATCTTGATAATTATTATCGCGCTCTCAGTGTCAGCCGTACCTGAAGGCTTGCCAATGGTGCTTATTTCCACACTCGCCCATGGCGCCATGCGCATGGCCCGTCAAAACGCAGTCGTCAATCGCATGAGCGTAATTGGCACAATAGGCGAAGTGACAGTCATCTGTACTGATAAAACTGGTACGCTCACGCTTGGCCAGATGAGCGTCAAATCAATTACCACCGCAACTGCCACCTATGCCGTTGACCGGACAAACAACGACACGCACGGTCGCATCATGCAGGGCGATTCTCCACTCACACAGACTCCACATGTACTTGCCGCGCTTATTGAGGCCGGACGCTATTGTAACGATGCACAATTGGCCGATGAAAAAGGGAAGTTGGCTGCCAAGGGTTCGCCGACTGAGCGAGCACTTTTGTGGCTTGGCACCCTCGCACATCATTCTCCAAAAAAAACGCTGACAAGACTGGGCGAACTACCATTTAGCTCCGAGCGAAAGATGATGTCGGTTTTAAATAGCGACCATGTTATTCGAGTAAAAGGTGCTCCAGAGCGAGTACTTGAACGTTGCACCCATATTCTGACGCCACAAGGGGCGCGCGCCATGACAAAGGCAGATATAAAAGAAATTAATAAAACGCTCAGTGACTACACGAGTCGTGCCTATCGCACGCTTGCTCTGGCCACGAAAAACCATGCTGGGACTTCTCCCAAATATAGTGAAGACGGTCTCACATGGCTTGGTGTCGTTGGCATTGAGGACCCTCCTCGAAGCGAAGTCAAACAAGCCATTGCCACCTGCCAGGCAGCAGGTATCGCAGTTAAGATGATTACCGGCGACAATCAAGATACCGCGCTCGCCATTGCCGCCCAAATTGGCCTACCAGGCATAGCCATTGATGGGGCAACACTTGATAAGCTCACCGATGCAGAGCTTATTAAACGTATGCCAACCATTGGTATTTTTGCGCGTGTTGCTCCCCAACATAAAGTTCGCATCGTCAAAATTCTTAAGTCACAAGGCGAACTGGTTGCAATGACCGGAGATGGAGTAAACGATGCGCCGTCGCTTAAGGAAGCGCACGTTGGAATTGCAATGGGAATAAATGGCACTGACGTGTCGCGCGCCGCCGCTGATATCACACTTAAGGATGATAACTTTGCAACAATCGTCTCTGCAATCCGCCATGGTCGCAGTATCTTTGAAAATATACAAACCTTTGTCGCATATCAACTTTCGTGCAATATGGCTCAATTATTTATCATTTTCATTGGCGTATTGTTGGGGCCAATCTTAGGCTGGCAAACACCGCTATTTGTTGCGCTGCAAATTCTGTTTATTAACCTCATTACAGATAACTTGCCCGCAATCGTACTTGGATTATTGCCTGCACGAGCAACCATCATGGACAGAGCGCCATTGCAAAGTGGATTACTCACAAAACAACTGATCGTTTTTATTATCACAATTGGTGTGGGAACGGGTATTTTTACCCTCGCTTTCTTCTCGTATTTTCACGATTTTGTACGCTTTGAACACGAACATGCTCGCTCGCTTGCCTATGTTTGCTTTGTTATTATTGCCATTCTCAATGCGTTTGGATTCCGTGCACTGCGCAGCCACAGCAATTCATTTTTTAGAAAAGAGGATATGCTTCTTATTGGCGCATCACTTACCTCTTGCGCCCTCTTGCTCGTCGTCCTCTACACCCCGCTCAATAGCATATTCGAACTCGTTGGCCCAAGCGCCGGAGAATGGCTTTATGTGGCGGGAGTCGCCGTACTATTTACTGTGCTATTTTCACTGATCAAAAGCCACATGATAAAAGGTGGCGCCATCGCCACATCATAAAAAATAGGTAGTCACGAATTATTCCATGCGCTGAGGGAGCGCTTCGCAGGCCACGGAGTCACCATCACCATCAAGCTTATTGACGTCCTCACCGTTTCCGCCGCATTTATCAAACACTTCTTGAGCTTCTTCTTGAGTCTTGAAGTTTGCGCAGTTGTAAAGATTGCTTTGGCAGCTTTCAAGGAGGAAATTTCCATTCTCATCTCGTTGAATCTTTGCCTCCTGCATGCTTTTGCCTTTTGCTACTTCACTCAAATTCCAATCGTTATTTGTAGCCTCAAGTCCAAATGCTCCCATCAATACGGCAAGCGCACCAATGATTATTTCCTTTACGGCAGTTTTTGTGACTCCTGAAAGGTTTTCAAGCGCTTTGAGTTTTGGGATTTTGGGAATAGTTGCCATGTGTGGGTATATAAATAATGATGATTACCAAACTGAATAAAGTAAGTATGCAACTATCACAAGTAGCACTCCAATAATAACCAGGCGCACCAGCTTATTTCCACGTACTTTCTCAGCAGATGAGGGGCCCGAGGAGTTGGTTTGCATAGGATTGTTAGGTTGTTCCATATTGAAAAATAGTATACCACGACAATATGAAAAGATATGTGTAAAGGCGGGTGAAACTTGAAAAAAGTGCGCAAATTTGATATAATATGAGCTTGATTATGCATACCTTACGGGTGATATTCACCACGATCATTGCATTGCTTCTTTTTGCCCCTTCGGTGCTTGCCACTTCTCAAGCACAAAGTACAGGGGGTCAGCCAGTCCGCGTCCTCATTGCCTCATCAAATATCAGCAATAGAATTGCCTACGGTCAGTCATATGAACTCAATCAATCGCCGGCACAACCGACTTCCGAGTCCTCTGTGCTAAAAATGCCTTCTCCGACACCAACTATTGCCCCAACCGCCACCCCTACTCCCAAGCGAGCAGTAGCCATGGTAGCTGCCCCCACAGGCGGAGACTTAGACGCTGAAGCCTTGTTTGCCATGAGTAACGCGCACCGCGCAAACCTTGGACTTGCTCCATTTGCCAAAGACGAGCGATTGTGCCAACTTGCCCGAGAACGCGCACCTGAAGTGGTGCCTGAGGTCAATGGCGGATATATGCATAAAGGACTCTATGACCGAAACATTGGATATTGGATTACCGAAAATATCGTCACTATGGGAAGTATTGAAGAAGCATTTGGTTGGTGGTCAAACCATGGTATACATAAGGCCGCCCTCGAAGGCGCATTCACCCACAGCTGTGTATCGTGCTCAGGAATCGCATGTGCTCAGGAATTTAGCAACTTCCAGCCCAAGTAACGCGCCCCGCGTGGCATCTGCTGCTGACGGACCATGAAGGTCCATCCAATCTGCTAAACTATACCCATCATGCATCGACTCTTAATGACAATTTTGTCATGCGCACTTCTTCTGCTCACACTTCAAATTGGACTATTAAAGCAGGTTGTGGCGCAAACACCGCAACACCCGGAAATTGACGCCAGATATTACGCTGAATGGACAGTTGCAGCCCCCGCCGGCCTACGGGATCGGGTCGTTGATTTGCAGGTCGATTTTACCAACCTCTTGCAAACAGTTGGCGCAACGGGAGCATTCAAACCGGATTCTATCCACGCATACCTTGTGCAAAATGACTCTACGCTTGGCGCGCCAGTTCCAGCGCAATTTGAGAAGAGCACACTCTATAACGAAACAACAAACGCAGAGGGTTCTCTCTTGATATACCTCAGCAACCTCTCAGAAACTACGCAAACCACTCGCACGTATCGGGTGTACTTTGACACCCAAGGAACGTATGCTGCACAAAGTGCAACCACACCACTTAAACTTGAAGATAACATCACTTACCAAGCAGCAGATAGTATTCGCATCACCACACCGAGCCAAATCTATATCTATGATAAAAAAGGCGCAGGAATGGCGGCACTTCTTGATTCAGAGGGAAACGACTGGATAAGTCATAATACGCAATCCGGCGGAAATGGCATGTATCGAGGCATTCCTAATGCCATCGAGCCCGAGGGTGGATTTCATGCCGGCGACACGCCAATGACAAGCACGATACTTACCAGGGGGCCTGTCAAAATAAGCATTGGTGCGACCGGATATGCGGGAGCATGGCAAGGTAGATATGACATCTACCCATCATATGCAACTTTTACCATCACTCATGCGGGACATAGCTATTGGTTGTTGTATGAAGGTACGCCTGGTGGATTGCTTGAGCCCGAATCAGACTTTGTTATTCGCTCAAACGGCATAAAAACAATGGCCAGCGCTTCGTGGGATGGCGATATTCCCGCTCCTGAATGGGCGATATTTGCTGACGGAACACTCAACCGCTCCCTCTTTATGTATTTGAAAGATGATGATGCCGTTGGTGACTCGTACTGGCCGATGGGATCGCAGATGACTGTGTTTGGCATCGGGCGACTCAGCGCCAATTTAATGACAAAAGTTCCCAATACTCTTGCATTTGGGCTCATTGAGACGCGAGAACATGCCGCCGCCTCCACACTTTTGCAAAGCGTATTCAATGCGCCGACTGCGACGCTTGCCGGAGTACATGTGCGAACCACTGGAACGACTCCAACAAACACACCGGGTCCAAACCCAACCTGTCGCAAGCTACAGGGAGACGCAGATTGCGATGACACAGTTGGGCTGATAGATTTTGCCACATGGAAAGATGAATATTCCGGGCAATTGGGAACTGATCGCGATGGAGATGGCGCTCTTATGGATGCCGACTTTAATGAAGACTCAAACGTCACACTCATTGATTACGAAATCTGGCGAGGCACCTATCTTGCGCAGTAACGCGCACCACAATACTTACTTACCGGCAGTTAGTCGCTCCTGCAGTCTCTTGAGCTTTGTCCACTCGCCATTTGCCGCCAACTGTGCCTGCTTTGGCCAAGTGCGTGGATCATGCATCTGATATCTGCTTCCTGCCATTTCAAGAATATCGCGCAACTGCCGAGGTGAGGCGGCAGCTACATCTTCGAAGGTGTAGATTGACTCTTTGTTCAGTAGCTTTTCGATCTTTGGCCCGATGCCTTCGATGCGTGTTAGATTGTCAGAAACAATGTCCACCGGTTGTGCCTCCTCGTCTGGATTGACTTGTGCTTCGCTATGGCGGTATGCGCAAATGATCCAATGAGTAAGATACCCTAACACATATGCGACAAGAAGCATAATAAGCATCTCGGCGGCGGCCGTCGATTTGTTGAGTGGATTAATTTGTGAAAACATAGTTTTTTGGTTTTTTGTATATCCTATAAATTAATAATAATGTTTTTGCCTTAGTTGACGATAATTTCTGCCCTTCGATTTGCGGCCATCCCATCAGGCGTCGAATTGTCGCCAACTGGATCAAGCGCTGCCCGGCCACGCGTCACAATGCGCGACGCATCAATTCCCGATTCAATCAGCAGCTCGGCCACGCGCTCGGCGCGCACACGAGACATCCAATCACAATCACCATAATAGGGACCAACATCTGCAGTATATCCAGTCACGGTAAAAGTTTTTTCAGGATTTGCTTGAGCGAATGTGAGAATGTCTGCTAGCTGTTTTTTTGCCTCATCATCGGCTACAAAATCAGTTGAGTCTGGAAGAAATTGTACGGTGCGACGATCCATTTTTGAACTCGTTGAGGCGGCACCATCAGGCGATATTGCACCATCTTCAATACCAAATACTTGTTCAAAAATACTTTTTTCGGCGGGCTT
>CAYUJW010000027.1:12517-13520 GCA_964445135.1 uncultured Gammaproteobacteria bacterium | reverse complement strand
CGTGACTGCCTGCCATGGGCGTATTGGTCAAGTCGAAAAAGTACTGCCAAACGGGAAATTGCGATATAGTTATTGACCTGTCATTCTCGCAACCCACCTTGTCATTCCCCTCCATCTTTGTTGTCATTCCCGACTCCGATTAGGGAATCCAGGATTTTGAATGTCTGCATGAGACTCATGGGTACTGGATTCCCGCCTTCGCGGGAATGACAAAGGAGGACGGGCAATGACAAGCTATTTACTTTTTTTCAGTTGTTGCGCATAGTTTTGTAGGAGAGTGGCGCACATGCAGGCATATTCTGAATCAACGTCATGGGAGATGGTACTGAGAACCTTTCTCATATAGGGTTTGATCTGCTTCATATCAACCTCGTCTCTTCGAAGCAATGCTTCGCTTAGAAAGCGCCTCGCCATGTTTGTTGATCCGCGATGGTAGCCCATAGCAACACGCTTTAAATCACTTGCCATTGATTCCAATATATAGGCGTTATTCATATAATTTCGAAAAGAAAAACTTGGTTAAAGATTTATATTCTTCGCGCTGCTGCTCATTTTGAATTTCATTGCTTGCGTTGCCGTCGATGGGGCGAATGTTTATCATTGAATTGAAATCGATATCCAATGTTTCCAAATCAATGCCCCCTCCCCAAATTTGAGACTGTTTTGAGCCCTGTTTTAACAATAGCTGTTCAGAGTCAAAGTGACGATTGCACCCAGCCGAACACGTCTTCGTTTCCAAGTCAATTACTGTTTTTATGTACACATCGAACTCCTGAGCTAATTGCGCAATCTCTTCGTTTGTATAGGGAGTTGTTTTGGTAATTATCATGAGTGATGCGCAACTATATGCGTGTCAATTGTACCAATATTGCCAAACATTGGGTAGCTCTTAAGAAAATAAATTCCCCTTCTTACTATTTACATATTCCCAAGCCACTTTTTTGTTTGGCGTATTTTTCCTGCGTGGCGACCTTGTATGGGTGTATTCGCCAAGTTGGAAAAA
>CAYUJW010000027.1:0-12507 GCA_964445135.1 uncultured Gammaproteobacteria bacterium | reverse complement strand
ACAGGCGGCCACAGAGAAAAATACGCCAAACAAAAAAAGGAAGATGACGGTTGTCGGTGAGAACACGATTGCTCACATCTCAGGACAGCTGGACTCCCACTATTAGCGGGATAACAAAGGGGGCGCGGAATGGCTAACTTCTTACCACTATTTCTTATTGCGTGCATTTTTTGCCGGGAGCACACGTTCCACGAGGCTGCATACATGTTTTACCCGCACAGGTATCTGTGGTTTTTTTAAGCAGCAATTGTCTTGCTGCAATTTGATACGCAATGATTCCAGTCAGAAGTATGGCAGCCAGAACAAGGAGTGTGTTGGTTTTCATGATGCATTGATAGTATCATACTCTTGGCTTATATTTTGCTTAAGGCGGGCGCATGATAAAACTATTTTTGTCTGCTGTCTGTTCGTTTCAGACAGTCTTCAGCATGATGTGAGTATAATAACCACAACACTTATACGATGAGCTCATTACCAACCCAACAATCGTCGCTTCAAAATACGTACCATACACCAACAAATGGGGTAAGGGGCGTCATATTTGGCGTGGTGCTTGCTGCCTTTTTGCTCCTTGTGGCGCGCGCTGTTGATCAGGAAAGGAAGATTGAGGTAAGCCGTGGTGATGGCACAGAACAAGTTGTGACACAGCTGTCTGAGCAAGTTGGTCCATTTTACGAAATGACCGTTGAATATTTGCGCAATCGAACCTATAAAAGCGAACTTGGTGAACTGGAGACGTATGCACAAAATGGATCCTATACTTCATACCTGAGCTCCTATGATTCCGACGGGCTGCGGGTAAATGGCCTGCTGACTATTCCAACGGGCGATAAGCCCCAAGGGGGATGGCCGGCCGTGGTGTTTGTGCATGGATATATCCCGCCAACAATCTATGCAACAACTGAAAAGTATGAGGCATATGTGAATAGTTTGGCAAGCGCTGGGTTTGTGGTGTTTAAGATTGATTTGAGGGGAAATGGGGAGTCAGAAGGCGAGCCATCGGGGGCATATTATTCGTCAGATTATATTGTCGACACACTCAACGCCCGCGCCGCCTTGGCGGCAAGTGACGTAGTGCATCCTGACAAGATCGGCTTGTGGGGGCATAGTATGGCGGGCAATGTCACCATGCGCGCATTTGCCGCGCGTCCTGAAATTCCAGCCGTTGTGATATGGGCAGGCGCTGTGTATTCATATGAAGACTTTTTGAAGTACCGCATCAGTGATAACAGCTATCGACCGCCAAGTGTTGCGACGCCCCGCGCCTCCTCGCGTCAGCGAATGTTTGAGCGAGTCGGAAGTCCGAGTGCGCAAAGCACATTTTGGTCAATGGTAGCCCCAACGTCATATGTTTCAGATTTAAAAGGTGCGCTTCAGGTACATCATGCGGTAGATGATGATGTTGTTGACGTAGGCTACAGTCGGGATTTGAAAGCGACGCTTGAAAAGACCGACGTGACCCATGAATTTTATGAGTATGATACGGGCGGACACAACATAGATGGTGCATCGTTTAATGTGGCAATTCAGCGAACGATCGACTTTTACAAAACTCATCTGGGAGCCGCTCGGTGATTGGTCTGACTGCAGCACATTCTCTTCCCCCACATATAGCGTCTTTTACGACGCATGGTAGTTACATATTGCGTGGGAAGAAGTAATTCATCGGTTACAATACAGCATATATCGTCATGATGAAATCACTCTTTACAAAAATCCATATTCATTGGCCATCGATCATCATCGGTCTTTTGATGATTGGATACACAGCGGTGCTTTCGTATTTTTCAATTCTGCGACACGATGCGTTTGCCAGCGGCTTTGACTTGGGCAACATGGATCAAACGATTTGGAATACCCTCAATGGACGGTGGTTTGAATTATCGGGGGAGATATCTCGCATTTCGCGCTTTGCAATTCATGCAGATATCGTACTGCTTCTCTTGACCCCGCTCTATCTCATCTGGAGTGATGTGCGAATGCTGCTTATTGCACAAAGCGCAATCATCGCCTCAGGTGCGATCCCCGTATATTTGCTCGCTCGCCATTTTCTCACTCGCCGAGATTTGTCAGTCGCATTTGTGGTGATTTACCTATTTAACACGGGACAGCAGTGGACGAATTTATACGATTTTCACCCGGTCATTATTGCGCAAGTGGCGATATTTTGGGCGATATATTGTGCCTTAAAGGCCAAGTGGAGATGGTTTGCACTCTGCCTGATTTTGGCCATGGCCAGCAAAGAAACAGTTGGCCTGAGCGTCTTTATCATGGGATGCTTGATGTGTGTGTTTATGCGCGATAAGCGAGTTGGGGTCATCACAGCATTTGTTGGATTTGTTTGGTTTGTGGCGATGACATTTATTGTGATGAAGCATTTTAGTACACAAAATGCACATTGGGCGCTTTCTTGGTATACCGCAAATGAAGAAACAGTCACCGAAGTGTTCACCGTGCGCAACGTGTTTTTTAGAATTTTAGAGAGCCCGGAAGCGCACAAATACTATGAATTATTGCTCAAACCATTTGGCATCATTCCGTTGTTTGGTGTGCCATGGGTGCTTGTCGCCATTGTTGAAATTGTGATCAATGTCATGAGTAATCATGGACAGATGCGCTCAATCAACTTGCACTACGATGCACTCATTCTTCCCTGGTTGCTTGTTGGTTCAATGGTAGCTATTGGATACGTTACGCGGTTTGTGGCCAGATATCGCCGCCGATCGGCAGAAATCACGAAATATCTCCTCGTCGCCTCCATTCTTGTGATGACATTGCACACCTACTACTTCTACGGCCCGCTTCCCATTACTCCCGCATGCTGGTGCTATGTGTATGAGGTGACAGAGGAGGACCGCGCGTTTGAGCAAGCGCTGCGTGCAATTCCAGAAGGGGCAGTGGTGAGCGCATCGGGCGAGATACGTCCTCACATTACTCATCGAGAACATGCCTACACAATTCCCGCCGCGACAGAAAGCGCCGAATTTATCGCAATCATCAATCAGAATCGTGCAATTGGAAATTATGAATCAAAAGAATACGAAACGTCACTGATTAAAGACTTACAAAACAACGGTGATCACGAGCTTGTTGCTGCATATACGCATTTGTATTTGTTTAAACGCAAGCCGTAATCACTCCACGACAGCCGGGCGCCATATGTGGTACGATGGATAGCATGAAATTTGCCCGCTTCATTTGTGCACCTCTCTTTCTCATATGTCTTACGTTCTTTATCTTGACTCCAAAAACATATGCCGCAACTACTCCTATTGAGATAGAGTGTGACACGCGAAATTGTACGCCCTCAACTATCCCATCGTTGTTTCCCGCCTCATCATTTCTTTATGCTCCAGGGCGCGAACAATCGAGTCAGCTTCGCGTTACAAATAGCGCACAAACCACCGTTTTAACGCTTGCCGGCTCACTGCGTCCTATCAAATCAAGCCAAAGCACCTGTGCGATTGAGCAGTATATGCAATTGTCGGCCACTCGATCTGATGGAGGCAGATTCCTTGCAAACGCTCCAATTAAGGCCCTTGCTACGGGCCAAGCGCGCTTTGAGCTTGGGCAGATTCAACCACGAAGCACACACCTCTATACATTTACGCTCAAAATGAGCGATGCCACGCCAAATGAATGTCAGGGGGCAAGTGGAATATTTGATGTGCAACTAAGGCTGGAGCAAGGCGGGCCGTTGGAGACGGTTTCAGCGCCAAATGGCGAAGTTCTTGGGGCACAGACTGCAGCAACAGGAACTACCGCGGCTCACATAACGCCACCCCCATCTTGTGCGCATTGTGTTTGGTGGCCATTTTATCTGCTGCAAGTTGGGGCGTATGTGCTGTTTGCTGCCTACGTACGAGCAGGTAAGTTGTCGCTCTGGTACAGCCCGCATATTGCTATTTGCACAAACCTACTATTTCTCATGTTTCATGGCCATTGTCTACAGGTCTGGCACGGCATACGATATGTGTACTCTGCGACAAATCCACTCTGCCCGCTTATGATATTTTGGAGCGTGGTGATGCTTATATGCTTTCTTATCTCATGGTATGGATTCATCAAGAAGCCCGCGCTTCCGGGCCGCGACTAATACCCATGGGCACACTATGTGCGTGTTGATTTTTTTGTGAGACGCAGGACGCGACGCACTTCTTGTGAAATAAAATACGCAGCGGGTAGGATGAAAAAAATGAGCGATCCAAGGGGTGTTTTTGTTGTTTTAATAAGTGCGCCAATATAAGGAATAATCACCACGGTTCGGCCAATAATGCGACGAGGAATGATGATTTCTGAATCCGCCGACTGATTGTTGTCTCCTTTGGCAACATATACATTCCCGCCAATTCCAATGAGTCGATGTGTCACGATGATTGGCTTGTCGGCGTCAAGGTGAGACATGTATGCGACAACGTCGCCAACTTCATATGAGGCGTCATGTTCTTGCTTGATAAGGACCAAGGCATGTGGCTGAATAAGCGGGAGCATTGAGCCACCTTCGTTGGTGAGAAAACGCCACGAAAACCGATCGGTGGTGAGCAATGCTACCGCAAATGAGTAACAAATAAATAAGGCAATGAGCCAATAGTAGGCGGGGGAATCACAAAATTTTCTTACATTTTTCATAGGCGACTATAGTGCATGTTAAGATTACCAGTTTTGAGCTGTCGAAACTCTGTTGTGGATGTAGCGTCTGCTGAAAAAACCGCTTGTTGATTCGACATTATTCCCATTATATGTCTTGAAACGTATATCGAATGTGCATGACTTATCCTTAAGTGCTGCGTCATCTGACCCTAAGCTTAGCAAAAATATCCAATCATCCGGTTTGGATGTGGTAAGCGTTGAGTCAACGATCATATCGGTTAATTTCCCAGCATATACGACATCTGTTTTCTTCCAAACTTCAATGTCCAATGCTTCACAAAGCGCGCTGTCTCCTGACATATCGTGAGGTGAGATGCGATACTTAAACCCCATTTTTCCCAGTTTTTTTACGCGAAGCGCAGCAACATCAAACCCATCAAACACCATGTCATCGGTTGCAAACATGCGATCAGCCTCCCTGTTATTTGCGCTTTGCAAGACACCCATGGCAAGAGTTGTCGCGCGAATGTGTGACGCGATGCGACGCTCTGCGAAAATATCTGCACTCGTATAGCCGGTGTGCAGCAGAAAGAGCCCTAAAAGAAGTGCAAAACAGGAAATAAGCTCTATTCTGAGGCTACGCATTTAGTCCTTTTTTGTTTTGACCAACTCATTGACAACAAGCATGATTGCTGGAATGAGGATGAGTACGATGAGCCCAGGAAGCGACTTGGCAAATGCAACCATATAGCCGAGTTTGGGGATCGTAAAGCTGACGGCACCAACGATATCTTCTCGCGTGATAGTTGCTTCGTCGGCCGATCGGTTGGCATCACCTTTGGTTTCATATGTTTGCTCTTGGTCTGATCCACTTTCACGTATAATGCGGTGTGTTACGATACGACCTCCCTCATCAAACGTGACGACATCGCCGGTTGTGTATACCGTTTTCTTCTGAACAATGATGATGTCGCCCGTCATGATCGTTGGTTCCATTGATCCTGATTGGACGAGAAATGATCGGTAGCCGCCGGCCATGTTGGTGTTTGAGCCAACAGTCACCGCAACCATCAAAATGATGATGCCAAGCACGATCCAAGAGGCAATATCAAGGGTGATTTGAATAAATTTCATAAGTGGTGATGGGGATATGAGTTGCAACTTAAAAAATCAAAAGAGGCGCTTTTGTGGCAAAAGCGCCTCTTTGAATATGCGTATTTTAGAAACGCTTATTAGTTGGTCTGTTGTGCGAGGCGGAAATTCATATCAAATGTCACGCTGTCGCTTTGGATTGTGTTGTCATAATCGGCGCCTGGTGTTGACCAATATACCCGAATGGTTCGTGTTGCGTTTGGTGCAATGGTGACTGCATTTAAGGCGTCCCACTGTGTGCCCAAGGAGGCCTGATTGGCCGCAGTCAGGGTTGAGTTGGCAACATCTGTGCCATCAAGCTGAACGCGCAAATCAATCTCGCTTCCGAGTTCACCTGCGTTATCGCTTTCGCATGCTGGCTCAAACTCTTTTTCCTGATCATTACATCCATTGTCAAGATTGGCAACGTTGTTTAATCGGAGGCTGAGGCGGCCAGGGAGTGAGCCCGTGTTTCGAACGGTGTATGTCTTTTCACCCGTGATATCACCGTTTTCGCCAACGTTGTCGATGACAAAGGGATCGTTTGCGATATTGTTTGAAGTTACGTTCAAGTCAAGCGTACCTGCCGTGAATCGATTGGTGCTGGCTGTACGTTGTGCGGTAAAGAATGCATAGGTGCCGGCCATCGCTCCGCCTGCCACGAGGACAATGAGGACGATGCTGAGCATGAGTCGTTTATTTTTCATATGTATATAAAAAGGGATAGTAAGAGTTTGTTGCTCATTACGAATTTTAAGTAATACATTGAGTATATGTATAAAATATGTATAAAGTCAATACGAAAGCTTAAATATTATTATATGGCTCTACAAAGCGCCAAATAATACAAGCGGCCGCTGTGATCGTACACATTAGCTGAACAAAAACATACATACACGCTCAATTACAGTATGTGTTCATATACATATAATTTAAGAGGGTGGTCTGAGTTATTCTTGGTAGCGTCCGCTTCTGTGATGAAGAATGAGTTCCCGGATGAATGCTGATTTGGTGATGTTTCGAGAGACGGACTGAGTCTTTACATATTCCAACAGGTCGGGAGATATAAAGAAGTTAAAGCGACGATCCATATTGTGCTTGATTGATTGAAGGGAGAGCGAAATTGTATCTGATAAATTGTCATCATCGTATGATTTGACGATAAACTTTGGATTGTGAATAGCCATGATAAAGTGAGGAGGATTATTGTCATAGTAGAGGCCGATCGTTGGCTTTCCCAACTCGAGCGCCTTTTCAATAAGTACCCCAAGCGCAGTGCTCGTGAATGAACACTCAAATACTGCAACGTCCGCCTCTTTGAGGCACTTGAGATGTCGATGGTAGATCTGTGCGTAGGTGTCTGCGTCACCAATTTCAAGTTGGTGTGCGAGGTTGATATCAAATGGTGCGATGACACTGTCATCAACATGTTGTCCGCCAAACTCTTGAAGTATGCGATAGATGCGTTTGTAATACCCACTGAATAGACGTTTACCGTCTTCAGGCGCAGTAAAATACACTTTCATATCGTGCATACGCTGATAATACATATCGTATATGTATGTGTCAATGTGAGTTGTTCTGTAATGGTGTCTCAGAGCTCATGCTCAGCATGCACGCATAAGGGGAATTACCCTGTCAATATATGCTATAATGACATTTATGGATACGATTTCATATGATGATTTTGCCAAGCTTGAAATTCGAGTAGGGACCATATTGGTGGCCGAGCGCGTTGAGCAGGCTGATAAACTTCTTCGACTTGAGGTTGATATGGGAAGCGAAACTCGCCAGATCTTGGCGGGAATTGCGCAGCATGTTGAGGACCCAGCGACCTTAGTTGGTAAGCAAGTTCCCGTGCTTGTGAATCTTGAGCCGCGAAAGATGCGCGGGTTTGAAAGTCAAGGCATGATGCTTGCCGCATCAGGTGAAGACGACGCGCCCGTGCTCCTGCATCCTGAAAAACCACTGCCTCCCGGTAGTCAGATCTTCTAATTTCACTTCATTTTTTAATCTATGGAACGCTTACGTCACTTTCGTGAAACCATTACAATCCCCCCTAAAGAATCGCGCATGCGTGAGACGATCTTGACCCATGCAACAGCGCTACTTGGTGCGCCAAGCTATAATAAAAAGCGAGGTGGTGATGGGGCATGCGCCACGCGTGGATTGAGCTGTAGCGGCTTTGTGCATGAAGTATTGAAGCGCTCAGGAGTCGGGTATCGTGATGAGGAGGGTGGGCTCATGGTGCCGCGCCACCTTGAGCAGCAGCGCGATTGGTCTCGTCCGGTTGAGCGACAACATGTGCGCCCGGGCGACCTGGGGTTTGTGTTGGAAAACCGATTTGGGGAAATGCATCCAAAGCATGTGGTCATCATGACCGACCCAGAAAAAGATGAGTTTATTCATTCGCCCGGTTCAAATGGGTGCGCGGTGGAATACGATCATGTGATATATGCTCCGTATGATCCAACAAATCACTCACAAACCTTGGCTTTCATATATGCACGTGTTGTTGATGCGCCATGGAGCATGAGCGGTTGACGGGTTGGAAGGTTAACAGGTTAGAAGGTTTGATGGTTGATGCCTGCCCGCCGGAGCCCAAGTGCGAAGGCGGGGTTGATGGTTGATACATATCATTATTGTCACGAAATCATCGCAACGCGTAACCGCCACCTTCCTCTTTTTGTTTGGCGTATTTTTTCCGTGACTGCCTGTCATGGGCGTATGAGTCAAGTTGGAAAAAGTACTGCCAAACGGGGAATTGCGATATTGTAAGTAGCTCGACACCCCGTGCAAATTGCGCAAATCCAGCGTCTCTTCCTCCTCAGCCTTTCCCTTTTTAGGCGTAAACGTTGTATAGTAGTAGGGAATATGAAAGTTCCGCAAAATGCCAAGAAAGTATTTACCGGTCAGATCTTTGATGTCTACCAGTGGGAGCAGGTTATGTATGATGGGTCATGGGCCACATTTGAGATGTTGGGGCGCCCCGATACTGTTGAAGTCATTGCCACCTCCGGGGAGCAGATTTACTATGCCCGCCAATCACAACCAACAAAAGATGAGTTTATTGGCTTATTTGGTGGTCGGGTCGAAGAGGGTGAGGAGCCGCTTGTCGCCGCCAAGCGCGAGCTGAAGGAAGAGTCGGGGATGGAGTCTGACGATTGGGAGCTCTACCGTGTGTATGAGCCGTATCATAAGATGGATTGGCGCATTCATGTGTATATTGCAAAAAATTGTGTAAAAAATGCACCCCAAACGTTAGATTCAGGCGAAAAAATATCCGTTGAATCTGCTTCATTTGAAGACTTTATCACGCTTGTTACGTCTGAGGGGTATGCGGGGGGCGAATTGGCGCAGGACATCATGCGTATGCGCCTTGGCCCGCCTCATGCTCTTGTTGAATTTAAATCTATGTTATTTGGTAAAAATCCAAAGTAATATTATTTTTTTTACACACATTATGAGCTCAAACCCTCCAACCATCCACGACATTCGTCAGTTTCTTGCTAACAATCGCAAGGCAGTGCTTTCAACCGTTTCGCCATCGGGGAATCCTGAAGCTGCGATGATGCTGTATGTGGTTGAGGATATTGACTTGGTATTGTATTGGGGAACAAAAAAAAGTTTTCGTAAGTATGAAAATCTGAAAGCAAATCCCCACGTTGCCGTAACCGTCATGCAAGCAGTCGAGGATCCATTGGTGACGGTGCAACTTGAGGGGGTCGTAGAGTTTATCGCGCCCGAACAAGAAGAATTTGTATATTCGCTGTTTGACCATAAAAATCCAAGCAAGTTTTTTGTACGCGGTGCTTCGGACTTCGTGCTGTTTAAAGTGGTTCCTCAGTGGGTGCGTATACTCGATGGCACAAGTGGTCAGCTGCATATATCTGAATTTAATGCGCCGTTTAAATAATTTATTTCCCCCTCAATCTATGACTCCAACACTCAGCTCAGACACGTATTTTGATCTTTCAAATAGTAGCTTCAAAGAACTGTTTACCAAGGACCGCCAGGTGTGGGAAGCAATCGTACACCTTGATGAGTATATCGCGTCACAGTTTGAACAGGGTCACATTCAGGCCAACTATTTGGATTTGCCTGACGTGTATGTTGGTGCGGGGACGGTCATTGCTGCAAGCGCGGTGATTGAAGGGCCCGCCATAATTGGCGACGGATGCACGATTGGGCATGGAGCATATATACGTGGAGGGTGTGTGCTGGGGGCCGGGGTGCACGTGGGGCATGCTGTTGAACTGAAACATTCAGTTATTCTTGATGATGCGTCAATTGCTCACTTAAACTATATCGGTGACAGCATCGTTGGGGCCAGGGCAAACGTGTCAGGTGGCGCAATTTGTGCCAATTTCCGCTTGGATAAAAAGCCGGTAACTATTGACATTTCAGGACAGCGCATTTCAACAGCTATGGAGAAGTTTGGAGCAGTCATCGGGGATGGCTGTAATGTTGGTGTGAATGCGGTGCTTAATCCTGGAACCATTTTGGGGAAGGGTTGTGTGGTCTACCCTTTACAGTCGGTGACCGGAACACACGAAGCAGGAAGTGTGATACGCTAAGGCCAACGTTTGAATTGTCAGGCAAGCTTCTATGATGTCCGTTATAATCACCAGTACTTTATTATGTGTGGAATATTTGGCTATGTAGGAAAACAAACTGATGTGGCAACGCTGGTTTTGGATGGCCTGAAGACGCTGGAGTATCGAGGATATGATAGTTGGGGCGTGGCAATTGCCCAATCGGGGCAAGAGTCGCTCCACGTCGAAAAATACACGGGGAAAATAGGTGATGCCACCATCGCCACTCGGCGCTCAACAGTCGGCATTGGTCACACAAGGTGGGCCACGCATGGAGGCGTCACACTTGAGAATGCGCATCCACACGTGTATCAGTCAATTGCTGTTGTGCATAATGGCATTATTGAAAACTACCAGAGCCTGCGCCAGCGTCTCGTAAAGGAGGGGCACGTCTTTTGCACAGAGACTGATACAGAAGTTCTTCCACATCTTATTACCCACTATATGCAGCAGGGGCAAAACCTGCAAACTGCAGCCGCACATTGTTTTGCAGATATCAAGGGACTGAACGCGTTTGTCGCAATACAATCTGACACTTCAGAAATGGTGGCGGTTAAAAATGGTTCGCCGCTTGTGCTTGGGCAGTCAAAGTCCGGTCATTATATTGCCTCTGATGTAAGCGCCATCATTGAACACACCAAAGAGATCTATTTTGTAGCAGATGAGGAGATGGTTGTTGTCAATAAGCAGCAAGCCATGCTTTTTGATACGCAAACTGGCGAGGAAAAAAAGCTTGTCTGGCAGCATGTAGATTGGACATACGAAACTGCCCAAAAAGGTGATTTTCCCCATTTTCTCATCAAAGAAATTCATGATCAGCCAGAAATACTGCGTCGAATTGCGCACACGTATGGCGCGAAAGTGGAAGATTTTGCTGCGCATGTGCGCTCAGCTCGAGGGGTATTTTTTGTCGGGTGTGGCACTGCATCTTATGCGGCGCTCACCGGCACCTATCTGTTTTCTCAGGTGGCGCACATCCATGTAAATTTTGCGATCGGGAGCGAGTTTCGTTATTGGCAAGATTATGTGAACAAAGACACACTCGTTGTCCCTATATCCCAAAGTGGCGAGACGATTGATGTGGTGTCGCCCGTGGCCCAAGCACGCGCTCGCGGAGCACGAATTGCCGCAATTACCAATGTGATCGGGTCAACGATTTATCGTCAGGCAGATACGGCTCTTCTGTTGGGAGCAGGTCAAGAGCGCGCGGTGATTTCGACGAAAGCGTATCTGGCGATGATTGCGGTACTTATGTATGTGGCCCATGCACTTGTTGGTAAGTCGGTGGTTGCATCACAGACACTTCAGAAGGCCGCCGCTGCAATCGACACGATGTTGAGCGCATCATATATATCTTCGCATATTCGGCCATTTGCCAAACATCTGGCCAAAGCCAAACACTTATATATTTTAGGTCGTGGACTTTCGTATCCTGCTGCCTTGGAGTTTGCGCTTAAAATGAAAGAGACAACATACTTGCATGCGGAAGGATTTGCCGGAGGCGAGTTAAAGCACGGGGTGATTGCATTGATCGAAAAAGGAACGCCAGTTGTGGTGCTTGCCCCGTTGGACGAAACCTATGAGGAAATTATCTCAAACGCCCAAGAGGTGAGCGCGCGCGGCGGGTATATCATTGGCATTAGTCCCAAAAACAGTGATGTCTTTGATCGATATATTCCAGTTGAAGATGTTGGAGTGGCAACTATGATGCTTGAGGTTGTCGTGTCGCAACTTGTGGCGTATTACGTGGCTATTGAGAAGGGGTTTGAAGATCCAGACAAACCACGCAATTTGGCCAAGTCCGTGACGGTGAAATGAGGGGGATAATTATTAAGTTGTAAAGTTGTAAAGTTGTAAAGTTGTAAAGTTGTAAAGTTGTAAAGTTGTTGGTTGCGGTTATCGTACACACATCGTCATTCCCGACCCCGATTAGGGAATCCAGAATTATAAAGGTTTGCATGAAGCGAGGGGGCACATTGCGTCTGACGGTTACGAAAATGACAAGTCACGAACCATAATGCAATTTCCCGTTTGGCAGTACTTTTTTGACTTGACCAATACGCCCATGACAGGCAGTCACGGAAAAAAATACGCCAAACAAACTATGGCTTGGTGGTCTGCAATTTGACACACATCGCGGAACAGCTGGATTCCCGCTCGCCCGGCGGGAATGACAAGTGAGAATAGGGGG
>CAYUJW010000026.1:0-14109 GCA_964445135.1 uncultured Gammaproteobacteria bacterium | reverse complement strand
GAAAAAAGAATGGCAGTAAATACAACAAAATTTTTCAACCATTGGTTTACTCGAAATTGTCGCGCATAAAGCACTATTGTATTTCTTGCGTTCACAGTTGCTATTATACTATATTGCATAAAAAGTTATGCGGATTGGAGTGATAAGACTGCCAAACCTTCGTCAAGTTGCGGTATAATCACCCCAACGATTCAATCCATGTTAAAACCATATATTGTTATTCCAAAACTGATTGAGCAACCCACATGGGGCGGCACTTACCTACTAACTCTTAAGGGTTGGGAGCGCAACCCACACGTGCAAGGACATCGCATTGGTCAGTCGTATGAGCTATTTGGACAGTCCAAACTCGCACTCACCATAACAGATAGTGCCGACCCCCGATTTGCCCCGGAATGGGGATATGCCGATCGCGACGAAACAGTGTCCGAACTCTTTCCCCTTACTCCAGATGACTTTATTCCACTCTCGCAACTTATCCAAACAAACCCACACGATGTTCTGGGAGAAAAAACTATTTCACGCTATGGTGAGCTCATGCCCTTGCTGATTAAACTCAATCAGGCGCTTGGCAACTCTTTTCAGCTACACATTCCTTATGGAGTAAAAAGTGAGCGATGGATTCCAAAACCGGAAACATGGTTTTATTTTGAAGATGGCATGGCTTCAATGGGGCTAAAACCAGGGTGCGATGTGGCGCTCTACAAAGAAGTGTGTATTCGAATTGAGCAGAAAATGCATGAGTTGAGTCGCCAAGTGACATCTGGCCAATTGCCACTCGCTGCGGCGAAAGAGCAGGCTCAGACTTTTGTGAAAACCCAAAATCCGTGGCAATTTGTAAATGTAATTGAGGTGAAGCGAGAAGATGTGGTTGATCCTTCCTCAGGTGGCATTCACCATTCGTGGGAAGAAGACACCGCAAGATATCCAAATGGCAATATTGTGTTTGAGATTCAGCTTGATGCAATGGACCCGGTTGCAACCATTCGCAGCTTTGATCAAGGCAAGATGAAGGATGATGGAAGCGTGCGCACCATGAATATTGAAGACTACTTTACCCACCTCAAAACAGATGCGCAAAGCAATGACATTGCCCGCCTTCACACCCACCCAACCGGACAACTGCTGTGCGAAACTGAATTTTACCAACTGCACAGGCGCAAGATTCACGGCACCCAGACTCTTGCAACAGATGGCTCCTTTTGTTTTGCATACTGCCATGAGGGGCAAGTGCAAATTACAGCCGGGGTCGGTTCTGTCACTATTCACAAGGGTCATACCGCTTTTATTCCATGCGGAGTAAACTCATACACCGTCACATCTGACAATCCGGCGACCATTCTTGTTGGACATGTTGCGTAAATCGTCCTATATATATACATTACTGGGATTGGGGTGGTGCCCCCCAGTTCTAGCACTTGTTTATTATTATTTTTAATCCAAATACTCACTATGCTACGCTTTGACTCGTCCCAATCAACCATTTCACCTTCGCTTGTTCAATCTTCCCAATCATCGCTTGACCCCTATTTGCAAGATTTAAGCGACGCCGCCAAATCACATGAATACACAAAAGGATATGGCTCGGTCGCCTTGCCCGATGATGAAGAGACGCTTCGACTCGTGCAAGAGATGGGCAAGCAACTCATCACTTCGGAACTTAAATATGTGATTGATATCGGAATTGGCGGCTCAAATCTTGGAGCAAAGGCCGTGTACGATGCGCTTTTAGGGTTTAAGGATATGCTGGAGCCGAATCGATATCCCAAAATGCTTTTTGCCGATACCAATGATCCAGAATACCTCCAAGCATTGGTTGCGTTTTTACAACAGAATGTAAGCAAGCCTGAGCAAGTAATCATCAATGTTATTAGTAAATCTGGCGGCACAACTGAAACCATCACAAATGCTGAAATGGTATTGTCTGCCCTTTCAGGACTCGATATTCAGGATCGCATTGTCATAACGACTGAGAAATCGTCTCCAATGGGCGCGGCAACTGATCGACTGAAATACCGCTTTCTTCCCCATCCAAATGTTGGGGGGCGTTATAGCATTTTCTCAACAGTTGGCTTATTTCCCCTGTTGTGCGCGGGAATTGATATTGTCGCCCTCCGCCTAGGCGCCGCACGCATGAGAGATGAGTGCTTGACCAACTCGGATCGAAATCCCGCTCTTCATTCTGCATCAACTCTGCATGCACTTCTTGAGCGTGGATATGTGATTCATGACTTGTTTTTCTTTCATAGCGAGCTTGAAAGCCTGGGTAAGTGGTATCGGCAGCTGATGGGAGAAAGTTTGGGAAAAGAGCATGATTTGGACGGAAAACAGGTATTTGCAGGGATGACCCCAACCGTTTCAATTGGCTCAACCGACCTTCATAGCATGGCCCAGCTGTACATGGGTGGTCCACGCAACAAAGTGACCACATTTATTTCCTCTTCGCGTAGTGCCACCATAAAAACACCATCCAATTTCGTGTTTGAGGGGCTGGTACCGCACATTGAAAATCGGCCGGTTGCTGAAATTATGGATGCCATTTTGAAAGGCACTCAAATTGCCTACACCAAGCAGCAGCTCCCCCACATGCACATTGAGCTTGATGCAATTGATGAAGAGTCTATTGGCGCATTTATGCAAATGAAGATGATCGAGATGATGCTTCTTGCACAATTAATCCATGTCGATGCGTTTGATCAACCTCATGTGGAGCTATACAAAACCGAGATGAAGCAGATATTAAGCGGAAAATAATTCCCGCATATTCTCCGCATTTATCCCGCAACAAGCTCAATTTTGAACCTGTTGTAATAATTCCCGCATAATTACCGTGCATTTGCCGCAGCGTTTGGGCCACTTGGCATTTATAATGTACCCCATGCAAGAGAAAGACTTTAGTGGCGCGGCGAATGAAGCTGGACCAATAGATGAAACCATACTAAGTGACGTCCATAAACAGAGTGGGGTGGTGTATGAGCAACTTCGCGCAACTTCACCCGAAACTTGTTTGAAGATTGATTCGTTTCGGGAATTAGCCGCAGAACGCTTTGTACAGGGATCAAGCAAAACGCGCGCAATAATGGACGTGCTGGATTTTGCAGTCGTACTCCATGGACAAAACGAGCGAGAAGATAAGCGGGTTCGAAAAACGACCGGAGAGCCGTACATTACCCATCCAGTTGAGGTGGCCACCTCACTCATGGGGCGTTCACCATATGAAGATGTTCCAGAAACCTACCTTTCGAAAGAGTATGATTTTGAACTGATTTTAAGCGCGCTTATTCATGATGTAGTTGAAGATGTCAGATGGGGGAACGTTGACGGAGAGGATTGGCTACCGATTATCAATCAGATGCTTGCTCCTTATGATCAGGAGTTTCCCGGTCTCGCATCACAAGTCCAGCTAAATGTTGAGGCGCTGACAGATTATCGTAAAACAAAAGATGGGATACCTCCTGCGATCCGGGATGTATTGTATAACTGCGATTTGGTGGGCTATCGTGCCCAAGCGCTCGCTGAGATTCCCGAAACATCCTCAGATGGAGTGGAGGATGTGGACTACAAAGACGAGGTGGTAAAGGGGATGAGCGCACTGTATCGCATGTTTGAGGTCGCAGACAAACACCAAGATCCGCACTTGCGCCTTCGCACGCTGACTTCATGTTTGGTGGTAAAGGCACACGATGTGCTGAATAATTTGGGTGATGATCTCATGTCTGCGGCTAAGCTTTCGCGCGCCTTTGAGGTTGCCTCTCTGGCGCGCTATATTGGCTCAGATGCGTCAACCGCAATTCTTATTCGCCTTGCTAAGCACTTTGACTTGGGAGATCCAAAAGATGGGCTACTTAAGCCAAGCGATGACTCAGTCATAACGCGCCTGAATCATGAATTGGAAAACCCATCCGAGTGGGTATTGCGCGCCAAAAACGCTCATGCCTCGGCTGTGCTTGTTGCACAAACACCAACTCCAGAATTACCAGTTCTTACACACTCAGAAGCTCAAGAGCGGGGACTGCTGCCCTTTTGGGTTCAATTAAAATTTGTTTGTCCTCCTGGCAGTTTTTCAGATATCGTTGGCTCTGCTGAGGAGCTTGAGCTAAATCGAGCAGGACAGGATGAAACTGCCGCATCTTTTTACTCGCCCATTCATGATGTCTCTCGTGCTCTTGGCCGTCGAACCAGTTACTTTCAGACTCCAGATGGCACAATTATAAAAATTTTTGATGATCAGCCAACGCTTGCCGATTGTGTTGCGAATGGAAATGAGCACAATATTTTAGATGTTCCAGAATCTGGCCTCTTTATGCCAATTGCTCTTCAGGATTCCTTGAGTGGAAATAACCGCCCTCGTACCCCAGAGGAGATTGTTGATGCCTTGGAAATCATGTCGCCACTCCCTATTTCAAGCGCCACTCGACGCATCATAGTTGCACTTGATGAAGAGGTGAGTACAGATCGCTTGCGACACGTTTCGCTTACGAAAATATTTCCCGCATAATTACCGTGCTTTTCCTGCAAACGGCGACACGCGTTCGCGTTTTTGTACTTCGGAAGGATGTGGCTTTCTCAAATATGAGAGTTCATGGAGGACTGTTTCGATAAAGAGTGTAATTGGAATGGCAAGAAACATTCCTGCAATTCCAGCAAATCGCCCTCCTAAAATCAATACCAATAGCGTGACGATAGGGTTGAGTCCAACTGTTTTACGAACAACAAGCGGCACCAATATCTGGTTTTCAATTTGCTGAACTATGAAGTAGAGCGCCAATACGCTCAATCCTAAGAATGTGGATTCTGGCGCCGTGAACAAGAGGGCGGGCACTACAGACACGGTTGGGCCAATAATTGGGATCACCTCAAGCAACCCCGCAATCACCGCCAGCGGAAGCGCAAAACGGACATCAATGAGCGTAAGCCCAATGTAAGTGAGGGTGCCAATCGTAAACATAAGTATCAATTGTCCCCACAACCAATCGCGCATACGCCTTTCTACCTTATCCATAACAAGCTCTATTCGACCAGCTTCAGGCGGGGGAACAATGTGCAACAAAAATCTTCGAACCGCATGCTCTTCTATCAGCAGATAGTAACCAAAAAATAGTGTGGTGAGGATGAACAACACGTTTGAAAATGCTTGTGACAAGATTCCAAATAGTGAATTTGTGATTGCTGGTGCCGCTTCTCGAGCGCGCTCTTCTAACTCAAATGATCGAATGAGCGGGCTTTGTAGCCATTCTGCTTGCTGAAGCTGACCTGGCAGGTTTTTCACCAACAACACTGTCTCTTCAATAATTGGGGGGAGAATTACCGCGACCAGGTAGCTTATTCCACCTATTAACATTGCAAAAATTACCAATGCAGATAGCGCTCGAGGAATGCGAAATTTCTCCAAATACGTAACCGTTGGATTGAAGGCGCTCATGAGAATAAACCCAATAACGAGAGAGAAGATGACATCTTTAACCATCCAGGCAACTTGTACGCCAATGATGACCGCGAGAGTAAGGAGAATGGTCTTGAGCGTTATTTCAACCTTAAATGATTTCACATATTTATTGTACATCATGGTGAATATAAAAACGATTCTTATCGCAAGCTTATTTTAAGGCTCCAACTATACTATTCAATTGATGGGCATTGTTACAGTAAGACTATTTAAATATAGATTGACATGGCAGTGAAATTTAACTATTCTTATGCGCATAGCCTATCGTAGCAAGCCAAATGTGGAGTGTTCGATTGGCCCGTTGCAATAAGCTATTATTTAATCGCGCGATCCCAATAGGGCGAAGCAAGTGACAAATTATAGCGCGACGTCGTGTTATACATTTATTTTTTGAAAAGGGGGTGAATCAACAACAATGACAAAAGCAGATCTTATTGCACAAGTTGCAAAAAAAGCTGGACTTACCTCAAAAGCTTCCAAAGATGCCGTTAACGCAGTATTTGGAACCATCTCAGGCGCAATGAAGCGTGGAGAAAAGGTAGTGGTTACCGGGTTTGGTACTTTTATGGTTCGCAAACGCGCATCACGAAAGGGACGAAATCCACAAACAGGTGCGGAGATTCAAATCCCATCAACAAAGACTCCTGGCTTTACCGCCGGAAAGTCCTTAAAGAGAATGATCAAATAAGACTCGTTCTTCATGGCTCCGCTTTTATCATGACCATCACAAAAATTGGTCGCGGTAGAGGCGGAGCTTTTTTATTGTCAGCATATATGACAAGCGGCTCGTGACAAATTGTCATGGATTCTGCCAACCTTGTCATGGATTTTAAAGACAACTATGATAATATGACTTCATTATGAATACTCAAACACCAAGCGAACAATCGACATCCGACGTGTGCCCAACATGCGGAGCCGCACTTATTGAATCAACCACACGATCGGGCAAGCGAATGAAGCGCTGCTCAACAAATAAATGGGATCCTGAAACAAAAACTGCGTCAGGATGCACCTATGTAGAGTGGATGAAGGGAAACACCGAAGAAACGGACGAAGATTGTCCAGATTGTGGAAAGAAGCTTGTTATCTATACATCTGCCGCGGGAAAGCGTTTGAAAAAATGCTCAACAAACACGTGGGATCCGAAAACAAAGCAAGCTTTGGGCTGTCAGTACACTCAGTGGCTGTAATTTGTCGTTTCCGGCCATTTGTTTGACAACACGCCAAATAGTGTATACTGAAGCTTAGTATGCAAGAGACAAATAATAACCCGCAAACACTCTTGATATGGCGCTCTCCATTGCGACCATTTATGAAGCGGGGACCACAAGTCATTCGCTTCTATTTACTCATGGGTGGAATTGTCACCATAATTGTTTTGTTGTTTGGTGATTTTATGATGGTATTTCCTGTGTGGGCGCTGGTATTTATCGCCTACGTCTTTACGGTTATTGAGCCACCGGAGGCAATCCACCGCGTAACTCAGTTTGGCATAGACACAGCTGGCGCAACATATCGTTGGGAGTCGCTTTCGCATTTTTACTACACAAAAAAGCTTCGATATACGCAATTAGTGCTGGTGGGGCATGAGCCATATGTAACTCACACCTATATTGTGATTCCTCATGAACTGCAAGATCAAATTACCCAGCTTTTGACAAAGCACTTGATTTACTACGATCAGGCACCAAACACAGCGGTTGATCGGCTTGCCACATTTTTTTCGCAGTTTTTACTACAAGAAGAAGAGGATGTTGAGCCAGCAAAAGAAGATGTTTCTACGCAGCGTCGTGCTCAAGATGCTTCGCAAACAATTCAGCAGGCAGCTCTTTGACTCCAAATGTTCGACCCCACTCCAGCACACCTTCGTCAGTTGTGACAATATAGCCATCTAATTCACGCGCAAGCATGATGATGTCTAAGTCTGCCAAGCTATCGATAAATCCGGTTCGTGTCGCATTGCGATACCTAGTGCGAAAAGATTGGATGTTTGCACCCACAGTCATCTCAAACGCCTGCTTGGGCAACACTTCTTTTCCCATCATTTGAGAGGCCGCTTTTCGGATTTCATCTTCTGCTGCTCGAAGGCCTTTGTAGTTGCGCTCACGCACATCGTCAATAAGTGCGTAAAACACTGATGCTGAAAACTGGACTTTTGACGGGTCAGGAGATCGAATATCGACACATACCAAAAAGTCCTCAACATATGAGGGGAGCTCTTGATCAAAAAATGATTTGAGCTCATCAACAATTCGTGGCGACATGATATATGTTGCATTTTTTTGCGCCTTCATCAGCTCAGTTGCGCGAACCAACACGTCTTTGGTAGTTTTTCCCAACTGTAACCCCGGCTCCATGTTAAAAAAGAGGTTGGTGTCTAAGATATAGGTATTCATAAGAAATAGTGGTAAATGCCCGTGTTTTGCGGTAAATATCACTATTGTAGTCGCCGCACATATGATTGTCTACAGAGTGTTGCAAACATTGCACCCAACTTACTCTCTGTAACTTACAACCAAACTTCATATCTTCCTCACAAAAAACATATGCGCTGTACAGAGTTTGATTGGGTGATGAGGGGGTTTTATCTGTTGAAAAGGGTAGAAACAATGTTTATTATTTGTGGATAAGTTATCCACATATTATGAACTACGCATGAACAACGATAGTTGGACCTCCCTTATTTCTAATCCAGATGGACTAAAAAACATCAATCCCATCCTGTACTCGTTGGCATCACAAGCAAAGACCATTGAAGAAACCGAAGACTTGATTATTGTAGGTTGCAAAAACAAACCAGTAATTACCTATCTACAAAGCCGGATTGGAATACTTGAAGGCCTTCTCCTTCAAGTTACTGGACACTCCAAACGCTTGGAATTTGTGCTTGATGAGGGAAGAACGAGTAAATCAAAACCCAAGCCGTCACCACTTTTGGAGTTTGCTCCTTCAGTTGATGATTATGCTGTGCGTGCGGGGATTTCAAACAAATACACTTTTGAAAACTTTGCCGTATCTGGCACCAACCAAATTGCATACTCAGCCGCCTCCGCAGTGGCTGAAATGCCAGGACACGCATATAATCCATTGTTTTTTTATGGTGGCGTGGGGGTTGGGAAGACACACCTTGCCCAAGCTGTTGGAAGACTTATCTTGGAAAAGAATACAAAGGCACGGGTGGTGTTTTGCCCGGGCGACCACTTTACGAACGAGCTTATTGAGTCGATTCGAGAGAAGACCACACCAAAGTTTCGCCGAAAATACCGCCAGCTTGACCTGTTGATTGTTGATGACATTCAATTTATTGCAGGAAAAAACACTGTCCAAGAGGAGTTTTTTCACACATTTAACTCGGTGGTTTCAGGCGGTGGCCAAATAATCCTCACATCTGATAGACCTCCGCAAGATATAAAAAGCTTGGAAGATCGCCTGAGATCACGCTTTTCAGGGGGATTGATTGTCGATATACAAGAACCAGACTTTGAATTGCGAAGCGCAATATTACTTATTAAGGCAAAGGAGAAGAGGATTGAGCTAACAGTTGATTTGGCTCGGTTGATCGCGGAGCAGGTAACCGATTCGCGCGCACTTGAAGGCACGCTCCTCTCAATTTACGCACGAGCGCTCTCGAGTGGTGGGGTGGTTGATTTTGACATGATTGAGCGATTTTTTCAGGAAGCAAACCCTGTCTCAAGAACGCATGCAAAGCGCCGCATCACACCAAGCGACGTGATTCGCGCCGTTTCAACGTTTTACGATCTACGCCCTGCACACCTTAAGGGTCAAACTCGCGCCTCCCACGTCGCTCTTCCTCGTCAGATTGCTATGTATTTACTGCGGCGTGAGCTTGGTCTTAAACATCAAGAAATTGCAACATTTCTAAAGCGGCGCGACCACACAACCATTCTCTATGGTGTAGAGAAGATTGATAAACTTATACTAGATAATCCACGTGTGAAGGATGAGATTGATAGAATATCCCAAAGCCTTTCACAATCAACATGATTTCCACATACTTATAAACAGAGTGCAATTGTGTGCGGCTTGTGTTGAAAAGCCGCGTTTTATTTTATACACTTATCCTCACTACTACTAATACAGCTATATAAATATAAGAGAAACTTATGAAATACATTCTGGATAAGGAAACACTTCTTGAGATACTAAATCAGGCAAACAAATTTTCCTCTTCACGTGGAATAACATTACCGGTATTACAAGGGGTAATGATAGAAGCAGAGAAAAACTCACTCGTTTTCACCTCAACAAACCTTAATGTTTTTTACCAAAGAGCATTGGTGGTAGATGGTGTTGGAGATGAAGCATTAAAAGTGGTGGTTGATGCAAAAAAAGTTGTAGAGTTTCTCGCCCTTCTTTCACCAGGAGAGATAGAAGTGGTGTTTGAGCAGAATAAGATCGCATTTGTACAGAAGAAAGCAAAGGGCGCATTTCCACTAAGTGCGGCCACCGACTTTCCACAACCTGCGGTGCTTGAGGAAAAGCCACAATCAGTATCGATGGATTTTCTTCAGTCGGTTGTTCCTTTTCTCACCTTCTCAACTGCAAAAGACGAAACGCGCCCTGTGCTTACCGCAATATGTCTGACCCAGCGAGACGATAAGCCACTTATGGTTGCAACAGATGGGTTTAGATTGTCTTTGTGCGACATGAAGCAAAAACTTGTTGATAAAGCAACACTTATTCCCGCAGATTTCCTCTTGGAGGTGATTCGACAAGTGAGAGATGAGAAAGAGATAAAGATAACTATTTCGCAAGAGCAGCACATGATGAAGGTTGAATCAGCAATCGCCACCTATCACTCTCGTTTGGTTGAAGGAGACTTCCCCCCATATGAAAAAGTAATACCAAGCTCGGTCATCACAACCGTGACATGTGACGCTGATGAATTGCAAAGAGCGACCAAACTCGTCTCGGTCTTTGCGAGAGAGTCATCAAATATCGTACTATTTGGGGTCGACAAGACCGGTTTAACCCTCAAACCCAAAGGTGATATATCAGACGAAGTGGGAACGGTAATTGATGCACGTGTTGAGGGAGAATCGTTAACCGTTGCATTTAACAATCGCTTCATCCTTGAATACCTCCAACACACCAAGTCAAAAGAGGTGGTAATTGAATTTCTTCGTTCAGATGCGCCAGTTGTGTTTCGAGAGACAGAACGCGAAGGTGCAATGCACATTATCATGCCGGTTCGTATTCAAACCTAATAAGACAGGTAAATAGTAAGGGAGTAAATGGTTAATGCAACGATGCCAGTTTGAGTAAGGGTTAAGACAATGTGCTTAGAGCACACAACTGTAACCAACTGACGTAACAAGCATTATAACCACGATCTTTCCTTAGTCTGCCGTCGCCTTGACCTGGCGCCTTCTATTTACTATTCACCACTTCCTATTTACACACCTACCCAGATACAAGTGTTCGTATTAGAGCTCTTCGAGCTGTTCCTTTTTGGAAGAAGGAGGGGTTGTTGGAAGAAGAAAACGCTCGGTTGATGAGAGACGTCGATGGCCAACAACACGTGCGATATAGTCAATTGGGTGCCCCAATGCTAATTGGTGGGAAATAAACGTATTACGAAAATCGTTAATTGTCGCATTTTCAATACCCACCTCGCGAAAACAGCCCGAGATAATTTGGCGGATATTACGGATCAAAAGTGGTCGACTTGTGCGAGTGATGAACAAGTAGTCCTCACCATCTCCTGCTGAGCGCGCTGTAAGGTATTCTTGTATTGCTTTGCGAACCGCTTTGTTTAAAGGGACAGTGCGACCCTCTCCCTTACCGGCGGCACGGATGGTGAGCGTGTCCTCACCTACATCCGAAATGCGAATATTAGTAAGTTCACCAATGCGCACTCCTGTTTGAAGGAGGATCTCAATCATAGCGTATGTGCGCGGATCATCTTTTGCAGCGTCACGAATTGCTCGATATTCTAGTTTGCTAAATATTCGTGGAGCGGTTTGGGAATATTTTGGATGCGACACATCAAGCGCTGGGTTCTGTTCAATAAGAGCTTCTTTCTTCAAGTAGCGGAAAAAGGTGCGGATAGAATTTAATTTACGAGATGCGGACTTTTTTGTGTAGTTTTGAGTAAGTAAGCGCTGAATAAACACCTCAATAACACTCTTATTGACATCACGAACATCGGTGATTTCAACAGAAGACAGGTATCCTACAAACTGCTCAAGGTCTTTTTTATAGGCTACGATCGTGTATTGTGATTTATCCTGCGATTCAAGATAGGAGACAAAACGCTCTATCAATGAAGCAATTAAACTGGTTTCCATAACGCCCTATAATATATCATAAAGGGAGTAAAATAACAACCTCACAATTTGCTATTTTCCCCATCAACTGCGCAATGGTACCATACTATATACAATTAAGGAAAGGGGATAATTGTTGTAATTTATTCGGCCTGTTGATATACTACATACCAAGTCAGGAGGACTTATATCATTCATATGACCAAAAAAACACAAACTAACCAACCTCTCATGGAGCAATTGCTTCAATCAAAGCAGCCAGCAGCTATCAAGAAAGGGGTAGAAATAGAAGCTGAAATTCTACAATCAAGCAAAAAAGGTGTCATTTTTGACCTCGGTTCAAAAGCACATGCTGTGCTTGGCGATCGTGAACTAAAAGATGCAACAGGATACCTTCCACACCTTAAAGTTGGAACACGAGTCAAGGTCCGCATCATATCAGAAGAGTCCAAAGATGGATATCCTGTAGTTTCAATGCGCGCGTTCTTTAACGATGGCAAATGGGAGATCTTGCGAGACAAAAAAGAAAAGGAAGAAGAGATTGAAGTTGTCTGTGGAGAGTATGGAAAAGGCGGAGTGTTTATTGAGTTTATGGGCATCCGCGGTGTTATACCAAAGATTCAACTTACACAAGATTATATTAACGAGCCAGAGAAACTGACAGGTCAGCGCATAAAAGTGCGTGTTCTTGAGGTTGATCCAGCAAAAAACCGACTTGTCGTATCACAAAAGGCGTCAGTCTTAAACATCAGTCACAAAGACTTAAAGGTCAAGTTTGACAAGATAAAAGCAGGCGACAAATGTCGTGCAATGGTGCTTGGATTTAGTGAATTTGGCATTTTCTGTGAAGTTGACGGTGTCGAAGGTTTGGTGCACATCTCAGAGATTTCATGGGAAAAGGTCACAGACGTTGGACCACTTGTTCAAGTTGGAAAAGAAATTGACGTAATGGTTGTTGAGAAGAACGAAGAAGATCTAAAACTCAACCTTTCCATCAAGCGCTTGGCAAATGACCCATGGGATTCGATTGAGGAAAAATATCCAAAAGACCGAGAAGTCGATGGAGAGATTGTCCGACACGAAAGATATGGGTACTTTGTTCGTTTGGAGCCGGGAATTGAGGGGCTTATCCACTCAAGCAAACTCAACGGAACCGAGCAATATGAGGTTGGACACAAAATCAAAGCATTTATCGAGCGTGTCAATAAACAATCGCGCCGATTAAGCTTGATTCCTCATCAAAGCGAAAAACCAGTCATGTATCGATAAGGTGTTCAAAGAGGGGGTATTGAACCTCAATGATTGAGGCCATGCAATTTGTTCGATTGCCCGCCCTTCACACTTGATATACTGATTGGTACATGGAGCAACATCCAATACCTCGTCAAATTACCACCTTTCAGTTCAAACTGATTGGGTTTATGACGCTTCGTCAGTTTGTGTACATTCTCATGTTTGGAGCAATTGCGCTTCTTGCATGGTTTGGTATGCCAATTTTAGTACCCATCCCCATATTTGGGCAGCTTATTGCAATTATCATTATGTTGGCTGGGTTTGGTTTTGCTCTGATCCCAATTAACGATCGTCCAATGGATGTGTTTATACGCAATTTCATCAAGCGCATCAATTCGCCCACACAATTTACTTACCGCAAACACAACCTACCAAACGACCTTCTCAGCAACCTCTTCTTTGTCCAAGATCCACATCATTCATTTGCGCATATTGAATCAAAGGAAAAACTCCAGGCATATATGAATAAAACGGCACAAGCAAATGTCCTGGAGCAAAACCGCGCACAACGATTGGAGCAAATTAATGCCGCGATCGTAAGCGCCCACGCCACACCACTTCCTGCCCTTACTCGACAAGCAGGACAAACAAGGCCGTCACAAAGCGCCACCGCAACTATTACCGCGCCCAAAAAACCCCCAACCCCCACCCGTGAACCATTTTTTATAGGAATCATTAAGAATAAAAAAGGCACACCGCTCCCAGGAGCACTCTTGTATGTGAAGGATGCAAATAATAAACCAGTACGATTATTAAAAACCAATCCACATGGAATATTTGCCACTTATACACAGATCCCCCCAGGAACATATATGCTTGAACCCCAAGACCCAACGGGCACCTACTTTTTTGATACAATGAAAGTGGAGCTGCACGAAAAGAATCCAACACAGATTGCTATCACATCAAAAGAATTATTGTAAACAAGAGCGTGCACTATATTTATTAAACAAACCCCATGCCAATTGCCAAACCCACATCACCCTTAAAAGCAACAACCCAGTCATTTATTGAGATTGAAGACATCCAAGAGGACGTCGTCTTGATGAAAGACAATAGTGCCGTGGTTGTGATTGA
>CAYUJW010000025.1:0-14773 GCA_964445135.1 uncultured Gammaproteobacteria bacterium | reverse complement strand
AACGGTGACCGGGCGCACCCTGGCCGGAATGAGCCCATATCCCACAGTCGACTCTGCAACACCCACCACTTCACCCTCCACAACTCCTTCGCCGACCCAATCTCTCTGCGACAAACAAGCGGGCGACGCAGATTGTAATGGAACGGTGGCTTTGACCGACTTTGCTATATGGAAAGAGGAATATTCGGGCGCTCTGGGCACGGATGCGGATGGCGATGGAAATGCGATGGACGCTGACTTTAACGCCGATTCCCAAGTGAAGTTGGTTGACTATGAGATTTGGCGAGTACGATACATTGCAGGCGATGGTGGTGGAGGCGGAGGTGGCGGCGGCGCTGAAGTGGTGCCAATTCCCGCCTCCCCAGGAAGTATGACGATGGTTGCCCGCGCAGGCTATGCTTGGGGTAATCGCGTGAATTGCTCTTCAAAAGCACCCATTTGTGCATTTGGCTGGCAGGAAAGCGATGTTTATACCGATCCTCGACACCAACCGTATCCGGCAAAAGTGGAGTGGCGAAACGTTGAAACCGGTGCAATTATTGCGACGGTCAATTTACCAAGTATTGCCAATGCGCCAATCAACGGAGCGCGCGTATACCCAATCTATAATCCTGACGAAGATAATTGGTTTGTGGTGTATCATGCCACACGAAAAGGCGGACCGGCGGGCTCCAATCAAACAAGCATATATGGTGTGCTTTTTGATGCGGCAGGCAATCCTCAAGGCTCAGCGATCGAGGTGTATGATGGCAACTTTAGCGGGTGGACGCCACACGGATACTACGACACAAGCAGCAAACTCTTTTATATGGAATGGCATCAACAAACCTCAGATGTTGGGGGTCGCAAAGATATTACCGCCGCACTTGTTGATGGAGCAACGGGGGCCCTTGTGAAGTCTGGCATCAAGCTTCATGACACTCCTGAGAACTTGGAGGAATATTCAGGGAGCGCCTTTAATTCCGAGCGGGGCGAAGGTCTGTCCCTGTTTGCGGGCAATACTGGCGGGTGCGATGAGGAGTGTCTGACAAAAGCAACGATCCACCGTCACAAAACCAGCCGCGACGGCCTGACGATGCTTGGTGGGCAGCGCGACATAGACAACAATGCCTCAACCTTTGAATGGTATATCTCAATCTCATTTAACCCAACCACCAAGCGGTATCTGGCCGTGTATGGACAAAGTAGTTCGCCTCATAGAGGCAGCCCACAAGTGAGCATTAAGGCGCAAATTCTTGATATGGACGGGGCAACAATTGGCGCACAACTCTCCCTTGGTGAGGCAACTCCCGGCAACTTTTATTGGCAAACTGGCACCAGCTGTTCGAGCCACAACAACTTATGTCTCGTTTCGTTTAAAGAAAAAGCAGTCTATATCGATTCAACAAAGAGTGATCAGAGCGCGGTGGGCACCGTTTTTGCCGTCCCCACTGGTGGCGGGACCTCAAAGGTTGCGTATCAGCCGGTTACCAAAAAGTTTGTGATATTTGGACAGTCAGGCTATGCGTTGATTAACGGGAAATAAGGCCAATGCGCCATCTGTCGCGCTTAAAAAGGGAGAATGAGATGGGTTTCTTCGGCCTCACCACGATCCATATGCTTCTTCCATCTCACGCGAATTGGAGTCTTGCCGTGCTCGCTCATATAATACACCTCGTTATTTTTGACGCCATAATCAAACAGCTCCATCGTAAGCATCGTGTCATCCAAACAGTATTGGCGCAGCTCCTCTATCTTTCCAGCACGATAATATTCAATAGCTTGCAAACCATTTCCCGATTTCTTTTTGCCAAGCGTCGCACTTACTAAGTCGTTGAGGCCTATGCGGCGACCCAAAATGACACGTATATCGTCGAGCAAATCAAATGTCTGAAACTGCGTGATGTCGCCTGGATAATAGGCTTGAAGGACAGGGAGATCGAAGCTTACGATATTAAATCCTATGACACATGAGGCTTGCTCAAAAAGTTGGAATAGCTTACCTAGTTCATGCTCCAAATAGGAATACCCTTGTCCAGTTCGATAATCGTAGGCGGTCGCCAATGAAACTCCAAGCTTCTTGTGCTCGCTAAACTCACGAAATGTGTGCTTTGTCTCGACGTCAAATACAACCGGCATTTTTTGCATAGCTTTTGTGCGTGGGGAAAACTAGTTCATTCCTTGCTTATTTACCGTTTCGCGGTATATCTCAATCTCTACATAGGGGGCCTTTTCTTGCTTGTTTGTCTGAGTAGATACCAGTCGCTGGAGCTCGCTGGTGTAGCGATTTTGTATGTTTGTCGTAAATTGGCTAAATAGTTCACGATCTGACTCCTCGTAGTCGCAGATGTCGTTTTGGTAGAGCTCATCAAGCTTTCCCATACACCACAGGGCTTCGATAAATTTGTTGCTTGTCAGATCAAGCGCTGAAATATCCCCTTGTACCGGGCGGATCTTAAAATCCATCATGCTGACTTCTTCCCTCATGGTAGACACGGAAGGCATATGTTGAAGAACGTTTTGATTAAAATCGACCATTACGGCAAAGATATCTTTGTTACTATCTTTGTGACTCATAAGATCCCATGATATACTATTTCCATGTTACGTGCAAAGTTATTTTCTGATCAAACAACTGCGATGAAAGCGCGAGATAGTGCTCGACTTGAGGTGATTCGTTTTATAGTCGCGCGCATTCGAAACCGCGAAATTGACGAAAAGCGCGAACTTGATGAGGCAGAAGTGCTGCAGATTGTGCAAAAGTATGCGCGCGAACTTGATGAGGCAATTCAAATGGCAACGCAGGCCAAAAGACCAGACCTGATTGAACAAAATGAGGCGCAAAAAGTCATTGCTCAAGAATATTTACCCGCACAACTCACCGACGAAGAGCTAAACGAGGCACTTGACTCAATCATTGCGGCACATACTCAAAATGACAATCCCCGCGCAATTATTGGAATCGTCATGAAAGAACTTCGCGGCAAAGCCGATCCTGGTCGCATCATGCAGGCGCTAAAGAGCAAGACCGGATAAGCCCGCAAAGGAGATACATCGGTATGAAACGAATAAAAAATCTGCTTGGATATGCCATTATCGTCTTTTTAATCTTCTCCCTTACGAAAAATATTACGCAATATCAGCAGACCGTACAGCTGTACGAAGGCTACAAGCTTGAATACGAGCAGGTGCAAAAACGACATATCCAGCTAAAAACTGAGATCATCAAGAGTCAAGATCAGTATGAACAAGAAAAAATCATGCGAAATGAGTTGGGACTTCAAAAACCAGGCGAAACAACAATCATCGTTCCGCGTCCAACCGTAATCCCACCCACCCCAACTCCTACCCCCGAAGTTTTTTATATGAGGTGGTATAAACAATTCCTCAAGCGCTAACGTTGGGAACACTGACACGCACGCAAGATGGGCCCCCATATGTCCCACTGACAAGTAGAAATGTGTCAAAAATCGTGCTATAATACTGCTACATACGGGGTAGTGTACGGCTGCACAGAAGGCTCATAATCTTCTAGACCGAGGTTCAACTCCCGGCCCCGTAACCAACTTCTTGGCTCATGCGCCGACCAACTTCATCCCCCCTGCTCTCATAATCTTAAGGTCTCTCAAAAAGAGCATATGCTATACTTTCTAGGTATGGGCTCACCGCACATTTCAGTCATCATCCCTCTTTATAACGAAGAGGATAGTATCACTTCATGTCTCAGTCGATTGACCGACATTTTGAAGCCACTTGGTTCGTATGAGGTGCTTTGTATAAACGACGGTTCAACTGACCAAAGCGAGGAACGATTATTGGCATTTGAAAAAACCGATAAACACGTGCGCCATGTCAATTTCTTACGCAACTTTGGACATCAAGCCGCCCTGTCTTGCGGTTATCGCGAAGCCCGCGGTAACTGTGTCATCAGTATGGATGCGGATCTTCAAGACCCTCCAGAAGTCATTCCACAACTGGTGGCGGCTTGGGAAGGCGGGGCAAAGATCGTCTATGCAAAGCGGACAACACGCGAATATGACACATGGTTTAAGAGAACAAGTGCCGGCTGGTATTATGCGTTGCTTGATCGACTCTCAGACACTCCAATTCCTCGCGACGTTGGGGACTTTCGTCTCCTTGACCGGGTTGTCGTGGAGTTTATTAACGATCTACCTGAACAAACGCGGTTTTTGCGAGGACTGGTTGCGTGGACCGGATATCCAAGCGCGACCATCACCTATGCCCGCGCAGCCCGTATGGCTGGGGAGACGCACTACCCCATCACCAAAATGTTGGGCTTGGCATTTGACGGCATCATATCATTCTCCCTCAAGCCACTTCGCTTGGCAACGCTGCTTGGTTTTTGGGCTGCTGGAATTGGAATATTTGGGATTTTTTATGCGATTATCGGGCGACTCTTTCTCCCCGAATATTGGGTGACAGGATGGACTGCTCTGTTTGTAGGCGTCATGTTTATAGGAGGCGTGCAGCTTATTACAATCGGCATCATTGGCGAATACATTGGAAAGATCTACAAAGAAGTGCAAGCGCGCCCCTCATACATCACGCGTAAGTAACAAAAAAGGAGGTCAGGGCTACATCACATATGAAAACCATTGGATTTATTATTATTGCGGCGATTGTTGCAACGCTTTGTATTGGACTCTATATATTGTTTGGCCGTCCAACAACCATTGTCTCTCCAGTTCCTGAAAGAAGTGGTATCCGCGTGATTCCCGCAACCCCAACAGTGTCGCCAAAGTAATGGCGCGCGCGGCACGTTTGATTATTCTCCGATTTGGAACATGAAGATGCGCCCCTCGTTCCCCAAGAATAGGTAGTCGATAATCTTGAGGATCAAGAATGCACTCATAAACAATATGAATCCAAGAAGAGCATATTTGAAGGTGTTTTGTGCTTTTTGCACCTTCTCAGGATTCCCAAGCGAGGTCAAATAGTTGTATCCGCCAACCATCATCATTGCAAAGAGCGCAATGACAATAAGGGAAGATGCTGCAAATATGATATTGCTAAAAACCACTTCCAAACACTTCAAAGTTGGTACTCCATCAACCACACAGCCCGTTCCTGTTTCGGCGTTGTATTCTTCCCAGTCTTTCAGTTGTTGAGCAATAAGTATCGGTAGCATTGATACAGTGTAGTGGAAAAGTGGAAAAAATGTAAATAGCTTTTTACCTATTTACTAAAAAGCCCCAGCCGGTCTGGCTGGGGCTTTTGGATTGCTTAGATTAAGCTATTTACAAAAACTTGGGTTACATTAGTTTGCAGGAACCAAGATTTGTGGAATAGTGACTGGGCATGTCAGACCAAAGCACAAGGTGTTTTGGAATACGACTTGCTCCAATGTGGCAACAACTGCGACAACCACGATGATAAGCAAGATTCCAACAACTGCTTGGACGATCTTGTTTCGTGCGTTTTCGACGTTTCCTTTATCACCGCCTGAGGTAACCCATGAAAGAGCTCCCCAAAGCATCATAACGAGTGCGATAACTCCGGCTACCACAAAGATGAATCGGATCAAAAAGGTAAGAAGTGTTGAGAAATTTGGAATCTCAAAACCCAATGTCTGCTCATTCACCATAACGGTGGAATCTTCGCCCGCATGGACGGCTCCGGTAAATATAAGCGCGGTACCCATCATGGTCAGGGTCGAAAGTGTTTGTTTGAATTTGTTGGCAATGTTCATAATGATTCATTATATATACCCCTCTTTTGCAATGTCAAGTGCTGATGCAAACGGCTAAAGTATGGTACCATATGCTCATGCTCCCCATTCTGGTGTTTTTCGCCGTAGTATTTCTCACATACTCGCGCCTTATGTTTGACTCTGATCTTGGGTGGACCTTGAGAATTGGTGCCCACACTCTCCAATTTGGCCTTGCCAAAACAGACCCATTTTCCTACACCATGCCCTCATATCCATTTGTCGACCACGAATGGCTCACTCATATTATTCAGTATTGGCTGTTTAGCCATGGTGGAGCCATTGCCATGGGATCGGTTTTTGCGCTCATCATGATTGCGGCAATTACCATCTCGACTCGCACAAAATATACCAGTTGGCACATTATCCACGCCATGCTCTTGGGATCCGCATTGCTCCCGCAGTTTATACCCAAGCCAAGCGTGCTTTCCTTGCTGTATGTGGCCATACTAATGACTGTTCTGCGATCGAAAAACAGACGCCTATCCTACGTACTTCCCCCTCTCTTTCTTGTGTGGGCAAACACACATGGCGGATTCTTATATGGCCTGGGAGTGTATGGATTATATGAGATTTGCGCCATGATCAGCGCTCGCCAGTTTTCGCGACGAAGCGCACTACTATTTGTGCTTTGCGCAGGCGCAACACTTCTTAATCCGTATGGTTGGGGTATGTGGACAAGCGTCCTTGAAAGCGTACGCGATCCCCGCCTCAGGCTCACAGTTTCGGAATGGATGCCCGCATTTATGAGTATTCAAGTTTCTTTGTTTTTTCTTCTTGGACTATACGTCATGCTGTTTGTGCGAATGTACAAAAAGCTCAAACTTCAAGAACGGGCGCTCTTTATCGTGACGCTCGCCATGGGAATCACCTCATCGCGCAATCTCCCGTTGTGGCTTGTCATTGCAGCTCCCCTTGCAACGGCCAGTATTCAACAAATTATTGCACCCCTTACAAAAGATGCGGCGGCCATTGAACGAATCAAAAAAGCACTGATTGGGCTCTTTTGTATCGCCTCATGCATATTGCTGTATCAAGTATTTTTTACAACACGAACGATCATACTGCGCAATGAAAATGTCTTTTACCCACGAGCCGCGATTGCCTATTTAGACAAAAATCCTTGCCAGGCCCAGGTGTTTACGAGCTACGAATGGGGAGGATATTATGTGTGGAAAAACCCAAACGCAAAAGTTTTTATCGACGGGCGCATGCCAAGTTGGCGTCAAACTGCACGGGCGGGAGAAAGTGCCGATGCACTGGCTGATATGTATGACATGTATGCCGCACGTCGGCCAGTTTCCTATTATGCAAAGCGCTACAACATCGCCTGTTTCATGCTCCCCACGCGCCTCATCAGTCCGCCGGCCAAGAGCACTCCCGCACAATTAAAGCAGACGGCGCTGTTTCGACAAGACCTGCTTCAACATTCACATGTTGTTTATCAAGATTCTGTGGCCACGGTACTTCGCTATGAAAAACACAGTCGTTAGCATCATCATTCCCACTTACAATGAGGGCAAAACACTACGAATGGCTGTCGCGAGAGTGCAAAAAGCACCGTCATTGGGTTTGAAAAAACAAATCATCATCGTCAATGACGGCTCACTCGATCATACAAAACGCTTGCTCAAGACGTTTACTGCACGCAATGTTCATACGTTCTCACATGCCAAAAATCAAGGGAAAGGAGCCGCAGTTCACACTGGACTCAAACATGCGGTCGGAAGCTTTGTCATCATTCAGGATGCGGATTTAGAATATGATCCCTCTGATTATCCAGCACTTTTAAAGCCGCTTATTGATGGCTTGGCCGATGTGGTGTATGGTTCGCGCTTTATCGGTAACAAGCCTCACCGGGTGCTCTATTTTTGGCACTACGTGGCCAATCGGGCGCTTACCATATTCTCGAATATGTTTACGAATCTCAACCTCTCAGATATGGAAACGGGGTACAAAGCGTTTCGCGCGCCAACCATCAAATCTATTGCTCCGCGCTTGCGCTCAAAGGGATTTGGGTTTGAACCAGAAGTGACTGCGCGTTTGGCCAAGATACCCAATATTCGCATTGCTGAAGTTGGAATATCCTATTGGGGTCGCACCTATATCGAGGGGAAAAAGATCTCATGGAAAGATGGAGTACGTGCTATTGGACAGATCGTATACTACCACCTCATTCAGTAGCCCCTTTTTCCGGGCCGTCAAATGAAAGCGCGATGGTCAGAGATACAATTGGCCATAGCTGCATCCAAACACGCTCAAATGACGTGGGCAAATGCCATTGTAATGCGTGTGGAGTCAGCAGATACGTGAGCATATATCCCCCAAACTGCAGGAGTAGGACAAGATACAAGATCCCAATTTTCTTGTTGAATATTGGGCGTCCCCGATAGATCAAGATGATGCTTATCACTCCCAAGAGAGTAATTGCCGCATGCTTTAGGACATATTGAGCAATCAGATAGTAGCGGGTCGGGTCCAATAGTTGATGTGCATTTTGAAGCATTATTGAAAGTGTCAAATCGCCAGGTGGCGCAACATATGTTTTGTGCACAAACACCACAGCTACAAACGCGCTGATCCAACAGAACACCAGGAGCAGCTCCTTCTTACTGAATCGGCACATGGCCGTGGCCGCTGCATACGGCAAAAGAAACATCATTCCCTCATTTTTCGTCCAAGCAGCACACCCGGCAGCCAAGGCTGACAGACAGATGAACAGCCGCCTGCTTGACGCTTCTTTTTCATACTTTGCCAACAGCAAAAATGCGCAGGCCACCAGCATGTACGTGGCCAGCGGCCCTTCTGCGTATCGAGAAGTCGCCCAATAAAAGTACACAGGTTGTGAAAGCAGCAACAGCCCACCAACAAGTGGGGCACGAGTATTTTGACCAAACTCTCGAGCAATGGCCGCGACGCCGTAGAGGGCGCTTATGAGAAATATCACAATCAATCCCCACACGCTCCAGACTGATTCAGAGCCGGCATATATCCAGGCGCGTGAAATGGCAAGTGGCCATAAAAATGGATAGTCAGTGTGCCGAAACCATCCGTCTCCTGGGCGCGCCGCCTCAAACAATTGGCGCCAATAGCGCCCCTCATCTCGAGTCACAAATCGCGCATGCTGCTCCCAGGTAATCCAGATATCCCACTGTGTACGCGGCATAATCCACATCCACCACACAATCAATATGCCTGCCAAAAACATGAGTCCCAAAATTACCATTCGCCCTCGTTGGGGCTCCCCATCATCACTCTTCCAAACAGCAAGCATGTCCTCTTTTAGCAGTTCAAACATGTGAGCTGGGCGGCGCGCATATATATAGATACCCAACAAAAGCGATAATAATCCGTCGCCCACAATAACACCTAACACGCTCAAGTGGCCAATTACCAGAAGCGTCGCATAATGCCAAAGTGACACGAGCCCAACCCCGATGAGTGCTCCAGAGCAGGCAACAAGTGAGGCAATGTGAGCGGTCGATTTGGTCAGCGCACGATAGGTGACCCAGGCAGCTAGTCCAAATAGCAAAATGAGTAAATATGAAAATAGTGCCATGGTTATCAATCGTTTTTAATAAGAATGTAGCGACCGGCGCCTAGATTGCGATCAACACGATATCCTCTTTTTTGCGCATATTTCCCCACATCTTGTTCGGTGTGGTCATATACATCCACTAATAAACAGCGCTCATTTTGCGATTCCCACACAATGATTGGAGCGAGGGTATATTGCATAAGCGCCACTCGATCTTGATGCACCTGCTTTTGATAGGGAGTAAATGAGCTGGTTGTTCTGATGGTTGTATCACTTATATATCCAAATGATTTGCAGGTAAAACTTGAGGCGGGAACACCCTTCCATCGTGTGTCAAGCGCTTCAAAATATGCGCGATCTGAGCCATGTGAAACCATATAATTTACAAAAAAAATGATGAGAAAAATGAGCGGAATACTGATGGTATACCAACGAGAAATGCGCAAAAAAAGATCTGCATTATTTTGAGCCATATGAATGGAAGGTTAAATAATACAGATATAATACGGCGCTTGCGATGCACACACTTATCAAAAACCCCGCGTAAAACAAGATGACGGGAGCCGCAACGGCCAACATCACAAGTGCCCCCATACGAATGTAAATATTAAGATTTGTGCGCGCATACCATACCACCAAAGGAAATAGCAGAATAATTCCATCATGTCCGTGCATATGAATGCCGGTAAATACCATAACGAGAATGGCCAGCGCCCACTCTTTTGGTGAAACGGTTGGTGTTGTTGAAATTTGGCGCGTCGCAGCATAGACAATAAGCACCGAAAGCAGGCCCCATATGACCGCCTGCATCAGAGTAAATGCAGCGCCTGTCCCACCTGTTGCCACATAAACCAGGGCTCGCCCCGTAATTTGACGCGAAAGGTGAATCTTCATCGGCTCATCCCCAATCCAAAATAGATTTTTTCCAAGATCCGAATACTCACCAAATGCAGGCAAACCAACTAGGCCTACCGCCGCCATCGCAAAACATGCAATGCCCACCAAGCACCACGCAACACTCACATATCGACGCTTGTAAAGAAGCATGACAAGCGGAATAAACAACAAGTAGGGTTTGACACATACGAGTGAAAGTGCCACTCCTGCCTGCGCATCCTTTTTTTTATGAAGCAATAGAAATGATCCAAACAGTCCAACTGCCAAAATCAACGACAGCTGTCCTGCAAATAATGCAATGACGCTCCAGTGCATAACTATTGCAACAAGGAGGAAAAAACCCTTTTCATCAAGGACTGTTTTTACCGTTTTTTTCAACCGAGCAAGATCATATATTTGTGAAATAATCCAAAACATAAACAGTAGCAGCACATACAAAAATATGCCCCACACTCCATACGCCATTTGAAACGACATGTGCCCCAAGGGTGCAAGCCACACCACAGCAAGTGGACTATTGATAAATGGCACCACCTCGGCGATACTCGTCTGGCGACCAGTTGCCGCTTGCTGCACGCGCGCCTCTTCAGTTAAATCGTACATGTTTTTCCCCTCAACGATCAGCTTTGCTGCGCCATATTGGGCTTGAAAGTCATTTCCCTGAGACAGTACTTTTTTTGCATTTACCGCGATGAAGATGAGGGTGAACGCATAGAGAATAAGGAATAATCCCAAAAGTAATCGGAAAAATGAAGGCATGATGCATCAATTCTAACAGAAGTCGCTCTCTAATCTTTCACCCTATACTGCAAGCTCTCGGCAATATGCTTCGTGCTAATTGTTGGGCATTGCTCCAAGTCCGCAATTGTTTGGGCGACTTTGATCACTTTGAAAGTGGCGCGCGCCGATAAACTCATGTGAGTTATTGCTTGTTTTAACATGACTGTTGCCTCAGGATCAAGCACACACAGCGCACGCACCTGCGCCGAACTCATCTGGCTATTTGCATGTATGTTGTGGTCGGCAAAGCGCTCCATTTGACGAGAACGTGCTATCTGAATACGCGCACGGATATCTTCGCTTTTTTCAGATGAATGAGCGCTTGATGATAGCAACTCTCCTTCATCAACCGCCGACACATCAACGTGCAGATCAATGCGATCAAGGATAGGTCCAGACAGTCGCTTCTTGTAGCGTGCGACAACAGCTGGCATGCAGGTGCATGGTTTTTTTGGATGCCCCAAGTAGCCACACGGACAGGGATTTGATGCCGCAACCAACAGGAATCGTGCCGGATAGTCGACGCTTCCTGCCGCACGCGACACCGTAACTACCCCATCCTCCAAGGGTTGTCTCAGCGACTCAAGCACCGATCGGGGGAATTCGGGAAACTCATCTAAAAACAATACTCCTCGATGCGCCAAGGATATCTCACCAGGACGCGGCACCGATCCCCCTCCTATGAGACCCACTCTTGAGCTTGTGTGATGGGGGCTGCGAAATGGGCGGCTGTTGCGGATTGTCGCGCCAAGCACTGTCTGCCCTGCTGCTGAATAGACTTGAATAACCTCCAACAACTCTGCTCGCTCAAGCGGGGGTAAAATTGTCACAAATGCACGCGACAACATGGTTTTTCCAGCGCCAGGCGGACCTTTCATGTGGACGTTGTGAAATCCTGCAGCTGCCACCTCAAGCGCGCGTTTTGCCTGATGTTGACCTTGAATGTGAGAAAAGTCCGATTCACTTTCGTCGCGCTCATCATCGCCTGCGAGGTGATCTACGCGTTCATACGGCTCAATTATTTGCACTGCTTGCAAGTGAAGCACCAGCTGTTCGAGTGTCGAAACGGGAATGATTTCAATACCCTCAACGAGTGAGGCCTCTTTTACATTCCCGGCCGGAATATATATGAATCGCGCTCCTTCTTGCCTAGCCAGCATGGTCAGAGAAATTGCGCCTGCAATCGGACGGACATGTCCTTCAAGTGACAACTCGCCAACAAAATAGGCATGGGCAACGGAGTGTTCGGGAACTACTTTTGCAGCCGCGAGAATTCCTATTGCAATAGGCAGGTCGAAGCTTGATCCAGATTTGGGCAAATCAGCAGGGGCCAAATTCACGGTGATACGTGACTCTGGCATATCAAGTGATGTATTGATGATTGCAGTTCGTACTCGGTCTTTGGACTCATCAACCGCCTTCCCCGGCAAACCAACAATGGTAAAGCTTGGGAATCCTCCATATGCCACGTCTACCTCAACGTCGATGTGGACTCCGCTCAAACCAAGAAGGGTGCAAGAATGAATTTTTGCTAACATACAAATTGTGCGACCCGGTGTCTTGTGAATCAAGATCTTTGGGTCGCACAATCTTACCTTAAGTTTCTGTCAGGAATCATGACAAGTTGTCAGCTTGTGGCATGTCTTGTTCTTTGTTCTTATTTTTCACAAAGAGGACAAGGATAACCGCGATGACAACGAGCATGATAATGAGCATGATCGTCACAATAAACGCGTACTGTGGCGAAGACTTCATCATGTTCTTTGTATCACCATTTTTCATACCAACATCATCCCCAGGTGTCTCGCGCACGACTGTTCCGTCGCGCAGCTTGAGCACATTTGAGCTGATGTTATTCTCTTGATGATATTGTGCATTTTCTTCCAAAAATGCTTTGGTGTCTATTTGTGTTGTAGTTCCATTGGCACTGGTGTACTCAATGGTGTATGGCACAAAAGGCAGGTATTCTGATGAGACAACGTATTTACCGGTCTCGTCAGCCTGAACTGTGTGATAAGGAACTTTAGATCCTTGTGCATACACAACAACCTTTGCGTTTGGAATGGCATTGCCATTTCGATCATACGCAAATCCTTCCAAATAGTTTGGAATTGGTGGGATTGTTGCCCCGGCTCGGGTTGATTGAGCATGTGCTTTTGCAACAAATAGTCCCATTATGCGATCAATCCATGAGACTGATCCTGTTGTCAGTGATTGTTTTACCACTTCGACTTCAGAAACCACCTCGCCTGCTTCAAAAGCAGACTGATCAACACGCACCTGGAACTTACCAGCTACATCCGCTTTGGCTGATGCTGCAATTCGGAAGTGTGGCTTTTGTGCAGTTGCTGTACCTTCTTTGTCAGTCCACACATTCACTTTTGCAAATGGGTGTGACACTCGACCTTCAACAACGTACTCGCCGCTTACCTTATCGATGAAGTTAAAGTACTCCATCAACTCAACAGGATTGTCCTGGCTTGTGCCGGTGGCAGTGACAGGAATGTCACGATGTTGAATGGTGCCCTTTTGAACAATATCTTCTCCGGTTTGTGCAGGATATATATCGCTATATATACGTGAATATGCACTATTTAGAGATGACAATGAGGTGAGTGGGAAGGTGTATCCACCGGCCGTCACTTGCAACTTGTATGTTGCATCAGGAACAACAAAGGTAAAGAGTCCATCAGCCCCAGTTGTCTGTGGATTGATGATGTTTGTCGCACCACCAAGATCTGCTGTGGTCAAAGTCTTATACGTTGTTCCATCCTTACGAAGCAATGTTACGATCGCTCCTTTGATTGGCTCCAAGGTCTTTGAGTCAAAAACTCGACCATACGGATCCCAGTTGACGGCTACACAGTCACTTTTTGCGACTTCAAACTCCAAAGTTCCTTGCTGCTGGCCACCTGCGGCGCCTGGCTGAGCATTTGCACCTTGAAAGAAGTTCACTGCCAAAAACTTGCGACCGGTATATTCAGCAAAGCTCTGCCATTCAAATGGTCCAACTTTTCCTAAGGCATCGCTCTTTGTTGGGTTTGCAGCGGTAGTTTGACCATCGGTCTTAAACATACCTTGAAACTCATAGCGAATCGCGTTCAGCTTGGTCAGATTATTTGTGTGACCATAAACCTTCATATCACCAGCATTTGAGCCGGTGGTACAAACGATCTCTGAACCGATCGAAAAACATTCAAGAATGTAGGTATCGGCATTTGGAAGAGCTTCTGCGCCCTCTTTTGTCATGATTTTACCTCGGTGTGCAGGCTGTCCAAGTCCTGAACAAGTGGCTGATGAGTCAGTGCAATACTTCACATCAAGACACATCCAGCGCTGACTTAGGGCTGCGGTCTGGGCGTTCGCGCTTGACGCCACCAAAAATAACATCGCGAGGGTTAAGAATAGTTCATATAAATACCGTCTCATAGTTACACTATGCATCAAATTCGAATCATTGTCAAGCTACACTCAAGAGGGCTGACTCTTGCGAATTTTGCCGTGTTTCAGATAGTGGCAGAAAGAGCTATTTTTATCAATAACTGATGTTGTCGTTGCACATTACTTAAGTAGTTCGCTATATTGTATATACATATGACGCTTCAGTTTAAGCGCTTTCTTTTTTCATTTATTGCGGTTTGTGTGCTGTTTATTACAGCCGGCACAAACATCGCCGCAGCTCAAGAATACATAGATATTCCCATTACTCCCCAGCCGTGTAGTGGCGCTTGGGGCTGTCCCACCGCATTGCAAGAAGCATATGCCAGTCGTGGTGAGGCGTGCGCCGTAAGCCTTGAGGACTTTCAAAACAACCCCGTACAAAAGCATATTTGGATTGAAGACCCCGCAAT